>NZ_JBBEYB010000041.1:0-1325 GCF_037482285.1 Aquabacterium sp. G14 | reverse complement strand
CCAGGTCGGTTTGTCTGTCACACTCTCTGGAATTCTGGCAGCAGCAGCAAAAATTCACCGTGGTCCGCCCTCACCTCAACTTCATCTGTCGTGTGTTTCAAGGCCGTGCCACAGGTGCAAAACCTAACTGGGCGTTCAACGTGGACGCCAACAGCGGCCATGCCTTCGGCATTTTATTGGCCGCTGTTGGTGCCCTGCGCCCTTCGGGCTCCGGCGCCAGTTAACTCGTTCGTTAGGTCCCGTTTAGTAACACGCTCAGGTAACTCGGTGCAAAGGCTCTGGCAAATGTCAACATCGGTGCAAGTTCATACATCCAGCACGCGGGAATCATTTGTCGTGGCAAGGTTGCTTTCTTTGCCTGGCAAGGTTTGCGCACCTTGCTTCGCCACTCCCACGCGGGAACACTGATGCTTGCCTTGGCCGCTTTCGTGCTCACTCAGTCAGCGGCGCGCATCTTGAGGTTTGGCGCTTCACTGACAGCCAGTTCGTTCACCGGGCGCGGCGTCATGTCTCAATCTCCCTTCACCGGTTTGGGTGCTTCCACCAAGCTGGTGCGCCTGTCACACTCTCTGGAATCTTGGCAGCAGCTTTCAGCACACACCGTGGCGCGCCCTCACCTCAACCTCAGCCGTCGTGTGTTTCCAGGGCGTGCCAATGGTCAAAAACCTAACTGTAAGTTCAACGCGGACGCCAACAGCGGCCATGCCTTCGGCATTTTATTGGCCGCTGCTGGTACCCTCCGCCCCTGCGGGGCTCCGGCGCCAGTTAACTAGTTCGTTAGGCCACTCATTCCGGGGCATGCCACCACCCTCCCCGCGCCAACATCGTTTAGGCTGCCTAACACACCACCAAAACAGCATCACGGGAGAACAAATGCCTTGCACATCAAGCACTTGCACCACCCCGACTGCGCGGTTACAAACTTTTAGGCCAACATCCCTTGCGAAAGCAGGTTGGTCTATTTCCAGTTAGGTCCCGTTTAAAAATACGCTCAGGTAACTCGGTGCAAAGGCTCTGGCAAATGTCAACATCGGTGCAAGTTCATACATCCAGCACGCGGGAATCACTTGTCGTGCCAAGGTTGTTTTCTTTGCATGGCAAGGGTTGCGCATTACGCGTCGCCACTCCCACGCGAGAACACTGATGTTCGCCAACGCCGCTTCCGTGCTCACTCAAGCAGTTGTTCGCATCTTGAAGTTTGGCGTTTTACTGGCAAGCAGTTCGTTCACCGGGTGCAGCGCCATGTCTCAATCTACTATCACCGGTTTGGGTGCTTCAACCAGGTCGGTTTGTCTGTCACACTCTCTGGAATTCTGGCAGCAGCA
>NZ_JBBEYB010000040.1:0-1396 GCF_037482285.1 Aquabacterium sp. G14 | reverse complement strand
TCATGTCCATGGTGATCACTCCTCGAACCCCGCTGCATCAAAAAGCAGCAGAGTAGGTTGAACACCTGGCTCAGTTTTAGATCGGCACACCCCTCATAAGTGGCTCAGTTTTCGGTAGGCGCCAACAGTCAGTTGCATCCAGGGTGCGCGACTGTAAGGCGCAGGCCTTCGAGCAAGGCTGAACGCCAGTTTGTCGTCTTTCTCATCGCGCGGGGGCACATCAAACCGGCTAAGGTCAGTGTGCCCAAAGTGATCCTGCGTGAAGGCATCGAAGAGCCAATCCAGTGAGGGCACAGGATTGAAGTCCGCAAACTTTTGGGCGGGGATGCCCGTCTTGTCAGACAGTGCCCACAGCATGCGGCCCACGAAGTCGTCTTGCTGAGTGCTTGCCGAGGGGCGGGCCAACGCGTGGCTGACAACGATCTGCTCCTTGCCGTTTACGCCATCACGGTATGTTTCGGCCCATACCTTTAGGGTTCGGTGCAGGGCGGAGTGGTCGTAGGTGCCTGCGGGCACCGCATACAGAATGGGGTTGACGCCTTTGGCCCTCCATTCAATGGTTTGGTTAGCCTCGTCACCTGGCGTGCATTCACCCAGTGCCCAGGCTTGTGGTGTGACCTCCCCAAGCATTCGATCGGCCGCCAAGGCGTCCATCATGTACCGCATCACAGGATCGTTGATGCTGTAGCCGACAAAGCAAACGACGTAGTTACGAAAAAGCTCGCTGACAAAACGGGCCGCCCAGCGTTCAGTCAAATAGGCAAGACCAAAGTCGCCGCTGGTTACCACAAGCCGGTTCAGGCTACTGTCGTCTGGTTTCTCGGGCAAAGCGCCATGGAGATAGACCAATCCATCCCAACGGCTGCTTTTAGGGATGGGCAGCATGGGGGCCACATGGCCGATGAACGGCTTGCGCTCACGTTTTGCGACCCATTCAAAGACGCGATCAAAGTTGGTGGTTACGAGACGCAGCATGCCTTGCCGATTCCGAGCAAGGTGAAGCAAGGCGGCATGTGTGTCGGTGGCTCCCTTCTTGCGCAGCTTGGGCTTGAGTGCTTCGGCAAGTGCTTTGCGCATGGCTAACCCTCGCCTTTGGCCGGGCAAACGGTCTTCGAGCAGGTTCAGTGTGGCGTCGAATTGAGAATTCTTGAAGGCCTTGTCTTCAATGGGCGTCGGCACTGTGCCTGTCTTGTCATAGATGCTTTTAACCAGACCACCAAAGCCGGGACCTGATTAGAAACGTGCCTCAGCATGCGACCTGACCGTCTTTTCCTTGATGGGCTTTGCTCTCACGACGTCGACGATGAGACTTGCGACCAGACCACGCAGATCGAAGCGGCGGTTGAACCTGTAGGCGAAGCCAGCAAGGTAGTGCTCGGCGTACTTGCGGTAGTTC
>NZ_JBBEYB010000039.1:0-1675 GCF_037482285.1 Aquabacterium sp. G14 | reverse complement strand
ATCGACATGCCGTGCTGGAACTGAATCTGGTTGAAGGCCATGGTGCTCACCCCACTGTAAGAAGACCACAGATTAGTGAGTCACAAGCTCATGGGGTGAGCCTCGCTGAGGCAGGTTTCTAATCAGGTTCGGGCTTGGTGCTGCACCGCTGGCACTTCAAACCGCATATCAGCTTCAGATTCTTTTCGTCGGCGCAGATCGTGCCGCTGGCGGTATCCTTGCCCGAGCAGTGGCCAGACGCATCGGCACGGCAGCAGTTAGTTTGACCGTACCAGGCTTAGGGTGGGCATTGACCGTTGTGGCAGTTGGGCAAACGATTTACGTCGTGATAAAAACGCCCACGCCGATGCAAACGTGGCTGAAATACAGCTACTTCGGCAAGCCCGAACATGGTGAGCAACGTAGAGCGAGCTGGGCTGAGGAGGACAAGGCCTGGAAAGAACTCGTCGTTGGAGATGGCAAACAGTGAGCACCGACGCTTTAGAGTTAATCAGGCAAGGCGACTACATCGCGCAGGGGTTGGAGTCAGCGGGCAACACCGCATCGCCTGAGCCCAAGGGCGAGAACGCCATGAGTGGAGTCGTCACACGGTTCAAACGCCGAACCCGGTGCAGTGATAACCCGACCGCACTGAACACGCTGCGCGCCATCTACCCAGACGCCTTGGAACTGATGGGGCCAAGTAGTTCGACGCAATTACGAGGCCTTACCCTCTTCTGGGTTTTGGTGCTACTAGGTATCTGCGTATTCTCGTTGCTTATCACGCCGCAACATATTCGCGACGGAATACGCCTTGGTGGTTATGCCCTGTGGGAATCAATCATTATCAGTAGCCTCGGCGCCTGGATTCTATGGCGCTTCTGCCTACGCCCCATACCTTATCTACTGCGCACCGATCTTTTCGCCCCCGACAATCAACCATTGATCTTCGATCGTCAGAACCAACGCGTATACCGCTTATTCGATCCGAACCAGGGCAGCACAAAAGGCCGCTGGTGGACCCGCGCGCCGTTACCCCTGCAAGGGGTGGAGTATCACTGGGGCTGCATCACTGCCGAGCACCGGGTACAGCTCATCACCCGCGGTAACTCAGTCACACGCGTTCACGGCCTCGTGCTCGTAGCGCGTGATTTCCCCAAAAAGAACGAACCCCAAGGCCGCCTGCTCGACGAATTCCCCGTTGCCAGCAGCATGGTACTCGGCGAGACCACTGTGCCACGCCTGTGGGAACACATTCGCCGCTACATGGAAGACAACGGCCCCGCATTGCCCGAAGGCGAAGCGCTACAAATCGACGAGCGCCCTACCACCCTGTGGCAAAGCCTCGGCGTGGTCAGCCCCTTCGGCCCGCAGTTTTGGCGCTGGTGGCGCGACAGCCGCTTCATGACCATCTTGGTGTTCATCGGCCTGCCCATCACCTTCCCCGCCTTCACACTGTGGGGCGTGGGCAATTGGCTCAGCCATAAAACAACGAGGCCCACGGTGTGGCCCAAGGAGGTGCACAAGCGAATCGGGCAGCCCATCCAAACTTCGTTAGACACAAGTGTACCTGATTAGAAACCTGCCTCAGCGAGGCTCACCCCATGAGCTTGTGACTCACTAATCTGTGGTCTTCTTACAGTGGGGTGAGCACCATGGCCTTCAACCAGATTCAGTTCCAGCACGGCATGTCGAT
>NZ_JBBEYB010000038.1:0-3024 GCF_037482285.1 Aquabacterium sp. G14 | reverse complement strand
TAGGGATGGTCTGCATAAACCGCCTGGACATGTGCTTGGCGCCAGCGTGATTGCCTGAGACGATTGAGCCCATGAAGCAGAGCAGCCTTGGATTGGGAACCTCGACGAAGCGCACGCGCCGTCGGGAGTTCCTCGACGAGATGGACCGGGTGGTGCCGTGGTCCGACCTGGTGGCGCAGATCGCGCCATTCATGCCCGAGGGCAAACGCGGCCGCCCGCCGTTCCCGGTGGAGTCGCTGCTGCGCATCCACTTCATGCAGCAGTGGTTCACGCTGAGCGACCCGGCCATGGAAGAAGCGCTGCACGACATGCCCCTGTTCCGCGACTTCGCCGGCCTGGGCGGCTGGGACGACCGACTGCCTGACGAGAGCACCATCTTGCGCTTCCGTCATGTGCTGGAGAAGAACAAGCTGGCCGAGCGCATCCTGGCCACGGTCAACCTGCTGCTGGGGGCCAAGGGTCTGATGCTGCGCAGCGGCACGGTGGTCGATGCCACGCTGATCTCAGCACCGAGCTCGACCAAGAACGCCAGCGGTGAGCGTGACCCGGAGATGCACCAAAGCAAGAAGGGCCAGCAGTGGTTCTTCGGCATGAAGGCGCACATTGGGGTGGACGCCGACTCGGGCCTGGTGCACACCGTGCGTGGAACCTCGGGCAACGTCAACGACGTGGTCGAAGCCAACAGCTTGCTGCACGGACAAGAAACGGATGTCTTCGCCGATGCGGGCTACCAGGGTGCCCACAAGCGACCTGACGCCAAAGTAGATGTGAAGTGGCATGTGGCCATGCGACCAGGCAAGCGCAAGTTGCTGGACAAAACCGATCCGGTAGATGCGCTGACCGATCAGGTCGAACGCATCAAGGCCAGCATCCGCGCCAAGGTGGAGCATCCGTTCCGTGTCATCAAGCGCCAGTTCGGCCATGTGAAGGTGCGCTATCGCGGCTTGGCCAAGAACACGGCGCAGTTGCACACGCTGTTTGCGCTGGCCAACCTGTGGATGGTCCGCAAGCGTTTGCCGGGGAGCCAGGCATGAGTGCGTCTGCTGCATGGGAAATGGGTGCGAAACGCGCCCAAAACACCTGCCAAAGGTACGCCCAGCCGCCTTTCTGGTCATGTCAGCACACCCAACCATGGTCAGCACTCATTTGTGCAGACCTTCCCTAGGAGTCGATTTCTTCTTTGTTCTCTCTGGCTTCATCATCGCCCACTCCAGCCTGCGGCCTGATTCGCTCCAGGGTGGAGCAAGAGAGTATTTCAAGGCAAGATTCATCAGAATCTACGTCCCATATTTACCAATAGGGGTTGGCATCTACCTCCTCTACCTGTTACTTCCTAACCTAAGTCAGGCCGAACGCTCCCCCAGTTTGCTAACGACTTTTTTGCTAATGCCGTCTGACGCCCCACCAGCCTTGTCAGTAGCTTGGACACTTGTGCACGAGATGATCTTTTACCTGATCTTCTCTTTGTGGTTTTTTTCACGCAAAGCATTCTGGAGCGTCTTGGCGATTTGGGTAGCTTCCATACTTCTGGCGTGGTTCTCTCATGTCACGATGAGTCGATTCGCCACCTACTTTCTGTCACCTCTAAACCTTTGCTTTATCCTCGGTTTGGGCATAAGTTCTCTTAGCAAACGCATCACCGTATCCACGCAAGTCGGTGCGAGCTTGGCTGCAGCAGGCATGCTCATGGTCTGTACCCAGTCTTTGAATGAAAGCCCAGACCGCCTTTGGGTGGCCCTAGGTTTCGGCTTGTTGGTGCTGGCTGCGGCAAATCCCAGCACTCAATGGGCTGGAATCTGGCAATGGGTGTCCGCGCCGATCCAAATCTGAGCCACCGTGCCGATCCAATATTGAGCCAGGGCTGGTAGCCGACCAAAGGGTGGTCAGCTGTGGATAAGTGTAGAGCCTGGCCTGGGTTTTGAGTTTTCCGGCCGGCTTGGTTGAACATCAAGGGGGAAGCCGCGCAGCGGCTTCCCCCTTCGCTTTGAGCTTCAGGCCTTGCCCTCTGCTGCAGCCTGCATCCGAGACTGCTCTCGTGCCTTGATGCGCCTCTTGGCCGTGCTGGAACTGTGCAGGAATCGGTGTGACTCGTTGCCCGTCTCCAGGATGTGGCAGTGGTGTGTGAGCCGGTCCAGCAGCGCCGTCGTCATCTTGGCATCACCAAAGACACGCGACCATTCCGCGAAGTCCAGATTCGTCGTGATCATCACGCTGGTGTGCTCGTACAACCGGCTGAGCAAGTGGAACAGCAGCGCACCGCCTGCCTGGCTGAACGGCAGGTAGCCCAACTCATCGAGGATCACCAGGTCCAGGCGCAACAAGCTCGTCGCGATGCGTCCGGCCTTGCCTTGTGCCTTCTCTTGCTCCAGCGCGTTGACCAGATCCACCGTGGAGTAAAAGCGCACGCGCCTGCCATGCTTGGTGATGCCGGACACGCCAATGGCTGTGGCCAGGTGGGTCTTGCCGGTGCCAGGCCCTCCCACCAACACCACGTTGTGCGCCACTTCTGTGAAGCCTGTCTCTGCCAGCGTGTGAACCAGCTTGCTGTCAACGGGGGACACAGCGAAGTCGAACCCAGCCAGGTCTCGATGCACAGGGAACTTGGCTGCATGCATCTGATGGCTCACCGAGCGCATGCCTCGGTCTGTGGCCTCGGCCTGCAGCAGGTGTTCAATCAACCACCGTGCATCCTCTGAGCCCGTACTGGACCCTTGTTCGATCAGGTCCAACCATGCGCCCGCCATGCCGTGCAGGCGCAGTTGTTTGAGCTCTGCAGCGATATCACGCATGGTTGATCTCCTCCGTGCCGCCTTGCCCGCGCAAGCTGTCGTAGCGCGCCGTGTTGGCCAGTGGGGCCACTGTCGCCTGCAAACAGGTCTGTGCATCTTCAGGCGTGGGTGCAGGGTTGAGCCTGCTCAGAACATTGATCACATGCTCGACGCTGACCTTGCCAGACGGTGGCGCGCTCTCCAGCGCCAATTCAACTGCCACCAGCACCGCATCCAGGCCAGCTGTGCTCACAAT
>NZ_JBBEYB010000037.1:0-3259 GCF_037482285.1 Aquabacterium sp. G14 | reverse complement strand
TTCCTTGATGGGCTTTGCTCTCACGACGTCGACGATGAGACTTGCGACCAGACCACGCAGATCGAAGCGGCGGTTGAACCTGTAGGCGAAGCCAGCAAGGTAGTGCTCGGCGTACTTGCGGTAGTTCAGGGCATGGAAGGCTCCGGCCAACGTGGTCTTGAGATTGCCCAGCACGGTGTTGACCCACTTGAAGCTGGGCAGGTCGCGCGGCTTGAGGGAGCCGACCACCATCGGGAGGTGAAGGCAACCGGCATCGGCCACCGCACTGAAGCAGGCCAAACCATCGCTGTGCACGCTGGTGCCCGGTGCCAGATTGGACTTGGCCCACTTGCTGATCGCTTCAGAGGTGAACCCTCTGACCACATTGAGCTTGATGAACATCGGATGCCCGTGATCATTGACCGAGACAGCCGCGACAAAGGGGACCTTGTTCTCGGAGCCCCGACCGACTTTGCCGCCTGTGCGCTCGCCTCCGAGGTAAGCGTCATCGAGTTGCACCGTGCCGCTGAGTTGGTGGGTGGCGTCTTGCGAGGCCATGGCCCGGTTGATCTTCTGATGCAACAGCCAGGCAGTGGGATAGCTCACGCCAAGCTGACGCTTGAGCGCCAGGGCAGACAGGCCGGTTTTGGCCTGACTGATGAGGTAGATGGCCAAGAACCAGGTCGTCAGGGGCAGTTTGGTGTGTGCCATGAGACTGCCTGCGGTCAGGGAGGTCTGATGCCGACAGCCATTGCACTGGAAGAGCTTACGGACACCGTGGCCGACCACATAGTGATCACTGCTGGAGCAGCGCGGACAGCGAAATCCCTCAGGCCAGCGCGCGGCCTTGATCGCTTCGGCGCACTGTGCCTCGGTGCCAAAGCTACGAAGGAATTCCGGAATCGACATGCCGTGCTGGAACTGAATCTGGTTGAAGGCCATGGTGCTCACCCCACTGTAAGAAGACCACAGATTAGTGAGTCACAAGCTCATGGGGTGAGCCTCGCTGAGGCAGGTTTCTAATCAGGATTTCAGTTAGGCCTTCATTTCCGAAACTCTCTGGAAGTCGAATGAGCGGTTTTCGGAAAGCTCTGGAATCTTGGTTTATGCCCAAGGCATGGGCTTTTTGACAGGTTTCAACGCGCGCCAAACCAGCAGCACGGCACGCATGGGGTCTTACTCTGGCCGCTCTGGTTGGCTGTCTGTCCTTCGGCAGCCTGCTCACCCATCAGCGGCGCTCAAGTGCCACACGCCATCGGCCTTGTGGGCTGCCTGTCCTGCGGCAGTCAGCTCAACATCCAGGGGCGCCAAAGTGCCATCCGCCATCGGCCTTTTGGCTAAACAAGCATGGTGGTCTTCCACCAAGACCGCGCGTCTGGCAGACTCTCTGGAAACATCAAAAGGAGCGTCTGTGCAGCATCACTGTTCATCGAAACACGGCACGTTTGCCGTGTGCTCCACGCCCTCTCCTTCGCGCCCCAGCCTAACTGTCAGGTCAAGGGGACGCTTACATCACCGCGCGTCTTGCCTACGCTAAACGGGCGCCCCTTACCTTTGTAGTTAGCCCCAATATTCGAGACTTCGCACCAACATGGCAAAAGCAAAAAACTCTGAAGGAACGAAATTTCTTAGGTATTTCGGCCCGCTGCTGGATGCTCTACGCAAGCTTGGAGGGTCCGGCCGCCCCGACGAAGTAGTTGAGCAAATTGCCACAGATATGCGCTTGTCCGATGACGAGCAAAACGACATTGTTCCATCTGGCGGATCAAGGTTAAAAACAAATGTCGCGTGGGCGCGCTTTTATCTCGTTCGCGAAGGTCTTCTAGACTCATCCAAACGTGGCATCTGGAGCCTTACTGAGAAAGGGCGAACCGCGCACCTAACAGTTGAGCAGGCTGGAGAAATATTTGCACGCTGGGTGAAAGTTTTTGATCAGCAGCGCAAATCAAAAAATAATCAATCTGAGCCAATTGCTGAGCAAGTCGCTGAAGCAACCGGCGCAGCTCCAAACGACTACCGCGTCGAGGCGCTGCAAGTCTTACTATCACTCCCACCAGCTGGTTTCGAGCGTCTAGCACAACGGATTTTGCGCGAAGCAGGCTTTACCCAAGTCACTGTCACGGGCCAAAGTGGCGACGGAGGGATTGATGGTTACGGCACCTTGCAGATCAATGACCTTGTGAGCTTTAAAGTTCTGTTTCAATGCAAGCGGTACACCAAGTCTGTTTCATCCCCTGAGGTTCGAGACTTTCGCGGTGCTATGGCCGGTCGCGCCGACAAAGGAATTGTCATCACAACCGGTACATTTACTGCCGAAGCGAAAAAAGAGGCTTCCCGAGATGGTGTGCCACCAATCGAACTAATTGATGGTGAGCGTCTTATCGACATGCTAGAGAATCTCGAAATTGGCCTCAAACCTGTAACAACCTACGAGGTAGATCATGGGTTCTTTACCGAGTTTCGCCAGGTCTAACTGTGCGTTCAACGTGGACGCCAACAGCGGCCATGCCTTCGGCATTTTATTGGCCGCTATTGGTACCCTGCGCCCCTGCGGGGCTCCGGCGCCAGTTAACTAATTCGTTAGGCCTTCGTTTTCCAAACTCTCTGGAAGTCGAATGAGCAGTTTTCGGAAGGCTCTGGAATTCTGGTTTGATGGCCTCGGCCAAGGCTTTTTTGACAGGTTTCAACGCGCGCCGAACCAACAACACGGCACGCATGGGGTCTTACTTTGGCCGCTCTGGTTGGCTGTCTGTCCTTCGGCAGCCTGCTCACCACCGCGCGGCACCAAAGTGCCACAGGCCACCTGCCTTGTGGGCTGCCTGTCCGGTGGCAGTCAGCTCAACATCCAGGGGCGCCAAAGTGCCATTCGCCATCGGCCTTTTGGCTGAACGAGCTCAGTGGTCTTCCACCAAGACCGCGCGTCTGGCACACTGCTTTCAAACATCAAAGGGAGCGTCTGTGCAGCATCACTGTTCATCGAACCATGGCCAGGTTGCCGTGTGCTCCACGCCCTCTACTCCGCGCCCCAGCCTAACTGTCAGGTCAAGGGGACGCTTACATCACCGAGCGTCTTGCCTACGCCAAACGGGCGCCCCTTACCTTTGTAGTTAGGTCCCGTTTAAAAATATGCTCAGGTAACTCGGTGCAAAGGCTCTGGCAAATGTCAACATCGGTGCAAGTTCATACATCCAGCACGCGGGAATCATTTGTCGTGCCAAGGTTGTTTTCTTTGCATGGCAAGGTTTGCGCGTTATGCATCGCCACTCCCACGCGAGAACAC
>NZ_JBBEYB010000036.1:0-4139 GCF_037482285.1 Aquabacterium sp. G14 | reverse complement strand
TTCCTTGATGGGCTTTGCTCTCACGACGTCGACGATGAGACTTGCGACCAGACCACGCAGATCGAAGCGGCGGTTGAACCTGTAGGCGAAGCCAGCAAGGTAGTGCTCGGCGTACTTGCGGTAGTTCAGGGCATGGAAGGCTCCGGCCAACGTGGTCTTGAGATTGCCCAGCACGGTGTTGACCCACTTGAAGCTGGGCAGGTCGCGCGGCTTGAGGGAGCCGACCACCATCGGGAGGTGAAGGCAACCGGCATCGGCCACCGCACTGAAGCAGGCCAAACCATCGCTGTGCACGCTGGTGCCCGGTGCCAGATTGGACTTGGCCCACTTGCTGATCGCTTCAGAGGTGAACCCTCTGACCACATTGAGCTTGATGAACATCGGATGCCCGTGATCATTGACCGAGACAGCCGCGACAAAGGGGACCTTGTTCTCGGAGCCCCGACCGACTTTGCCGCCTGTGCGCTCGCCTCCGAGGTAAGCGTCATCGAGTTGCACCGTGCCGCTGAGTTGGTGGGTGGCGTCTTGCGAGGCCATGGCCCGGTTGATCTTCTGATGCAACAGCCAGGCAGTGGGATAGCTCACGCCAAGCTGACGCTTGAGCGCCAGGGCAGACAGGCCGGTTTTGGCCTGACTGATGAGGTAGATGGCCAAGAACCAGGTCGTCAGGGGCAGTTTGGTGTGTGCCATGAGACTGCCTGCGGTCAGGGAGGTCTGATGCCGACAGCCATTGCACTGGAAGAGCTTACGGACACCGTGGCCGACCACATAGTGATCACTGCTGGAGCAGCGCGGACAGCGAAATCCCTCAGGCCAGCGCGCGGCCTTGATCGCTTCGGCGCACTGTGCCTCGGTGCCAAAGCTACGAAGGAATTCCGGAATCGACATGCCGTGCTGGAACTGAATCTGGTTGAAGGCCATGGTGCTCACCCCACTGTAAGAAGACCACAGATTAGTGAGTCACAAGCTCATGGGGTGAGCCTCGCTGAGGCAGGTTTCTAATCAGGTCCAGCTTTACCGCTTTTCAGAAGATGGAGTGGAGGGAATCGGCTGGGTTTTTGCTATTTTGGTCGGGGCATTGTTGCTCTTGCCTGCATTTTCATCGCAAAAAACTGAGTCAACACCCCCAATATCAACCGTTGCAGCCAGCCCAATAAGCAGTAACGATCGACTTGAGAAGGCAAAACAACGCGCCGAAAGATTGGCTGCGCGAGCTGTCGCTGAGGCCAGCGTGCTTCATAGAAGGCTGCCAATACTCATGGATTTGCCGCCCCTCCAATCGGCAGAGTTCAAGAACATAAACGCGCTAATGACCGATTCATGGTTGCAGTATTGCATTGCATACACTGGTTGCCTTTCGCTAATGACCGAATGGAAGAACAACAAGAACTTTATAAAAACTCCGGATTATTCAGTGGTTTGGCAGTTGGTCGTAAACGAAATGGTCAAAGCCGACGCAAAAAATGCCGCCAAGCATGGCCTTCAAGACAAGTTCAACATTGACAAGTCGATGGAATGGGCAAAACGCGACATGAACGAAGGTGAGCTTGCAATGAAAAAGTTTGTTGATCGGCTAGCTCAAAACTTCCCCGATCCTGATGCCCCACTGATTGAATTCTTAATGGCAAAAATTGGTGCACCTGCAGGTATTCGGCCAAATCTATCAATTGGCATTCAGAAATTCACAAAAGAAACACTTCAAAAGTTTTCAGCCCAATGAAAATGCCGTCTAACTGGGCGTTGCACGCGGACGCCAACATGGGGCATGGCTTCGCCATTTTATTGCCCCATGTTGGTACCCTCCGCCCTTCGGGCTCCGGCGCCGGTGAACTTGGGCGTTAGGCTTCTTGAATCGATAAAAAATGTCGCACCTTAACTTAATTGGCGCAACGGGAGAATATTTTGTATGCGCCGAACTGTGCAGAAAAGGCGTCCTCGCGATCCTTACCCCCAAAAACAACCCTCTTTTTGACATCGTGGCAACCTCGCTCGACGGCCAAAAAAGCGTAACGATTCAGGTAAAAACAAGGTCAATACAAAACAAGCTTGGCTGGCGACTTGGCGCAAAGTTCTCCGCAACAACACAAAATATAGATTTCGTCGTTCTCGTCAACCTTCTTGCGGAAGGCAGCCCCGAATATTACGTATACACTCACACCGAACTGGCCAAAAGAGTTGAATCCATCTACGCCTCGTATATAAGCCAACCCAAAAAAGACGGAATGCCTCGCAAAGATGTAGGCTTTCGCTGGTTCGACGAAAACTCATTCAGCACGGAAGACAAAAGTCGAAAGAACAATTGGAGCAAAATAATAGATAAGCTCCAATAGCTACAACAATCGCTGATATACAAGCATGTATGCAAAAATTCAGGTTCCACCGCATCGAAAAACCTTCCACTCCGCGCCCCAGCCTAACTGTCAGGTCAACGCGGACGCAACCAAGGGCCATGCCTTCGGCATTTTCATGGCCCTTGGTTGTGCCCTCCGCCCTAGCGGGCTCCGGCGCCGGTTACCTTGGTAGTTAGGCTCTCTTCGAGCAACCGCTATCTTGAACCGATAGACCTCATTCGGTCACACTTCAACAACCAAGAAAGAATGCGCTGGGTGCAATGGAGCTAGAACCGAAAAACTTAGGTATCCCGCTCTACAAGCGCGACAAATCAAAGCTCTGGTTTGCCCTCGCTAGTGTGGGTGTAGCATTCCTGTATCGCAAACCTAGTCAACCTTTGGATATCGCGCTTACAGCCACCATCGGAGGCTTAACAATCTGGCTTGCAATCGGTCCCGGCTTAATGGGCCTGAAAGCTCATAGGTCACCTTTGGTTCAAGGCGTTGTGTTCTTGCTGTGTGTCATTGGAGGCACTTTCGTCCTAGATCGAGGCATCCCTTGGCTCATCACCCTATTGAAGTAGCGCACTGCGAAAATGGAACAAGGCTTTTGCACACTCGGTAATCCCCCCCATTAACCAGAGCTCTGAGAAGTAGAGCTATGCGGCCATGGCCAACCGCTGCTTGGGGGTGATGCCGCCCAAGGCCATGTTTGGGCGTTCATGGTTGTACATCCACATCCATTGGGTGGCGTACAGCCTGACCTCATCGAGGTCTGTCCAATGGTACTGCGAGAGCCATTCGTAGCGCACCGTCCGGTTGAAGCGTTCGACATAGGCGTTCTGTTGCGGCTTGCCCGGTTCGATGTGCTCAAAGCGAATGCCCCATGACTTGGCCCAGGCTTCGATGGCTGCGCTGATGTATTCCGGCCCGTTGTCGCAGCGAATGACCTGCGGCTTGCCGCGCCAGGCTATGACCTGTGTGAGCGTGCGGATCACCCGCAGCGTGGGCAGCGAGAAGTCGACCTCAATGCTCAGTGCTTCGCGGTTGAAGTCATCGATGATGTTGAGCAACCTGAAGCTTCTGCCGTCCTCCAACTGGTCGTGCATGAAGTCCATTGACCACACCTGATTGATGGCCTCTGGTACCGATAGCGGCTGGGGCTTGTCGCGCACCAGGCGCTTGCGTGGCTTGATGCGCAGGTTCAGCTCCAGCTCCCTGTAGATGCGGTACACGCGCTTGTGGTTCCAGGCAAAGCCTCTGACGTTACGCAGGTACAGGAAGCACAGCCCAAAGCCCCAGTTGCGGTTGTTGTCCGTCAAGCGCAGCAGCCAGTCGGCGATCTCATCGTTCTCGGCCTGGTGCTTGGCCTCGTACCGATAACAAGCCTGGCTGATCTGGAAGGCCTGACAGGCCAGCTTGATCGAAGCGCCAAACTCTTGAACCGATCGTTGAGCCATCTCGCGGCGGCGAGATGGCTTCACCACTTTTTTGCGAGGGCCTCCGACACGATCTCGGCCTTGAGCTTTTCTTCGACGTACATCTTGCGGAGTCGGCGGTTCTCCTCTTCCAGCTCCTTCATGCGCGCCATCAGCGAGGCATCCATGCCGCCGAACTTCGAGCGCCACTTGTAGAACGTGGCCGTGCTGATGCCCAGCTCTCGGCACAGCTCCGGCACGGCCAAGCCAGCCTCCACGCGCTTGAGCGCATCAATGATCTGGCTGTCGGTGAATCGGGACTTCTTCATGGTAGAAATTTTCCTTCGAAAACTTCTACTTCTCACTGCGCTGGTTTTTCGGGGGGATTACC
>NZ_JBBEYB010000035.1:0-4521 GCF_037482285.1 Aquabacterium sp. G14 | reverse complement strand
GAACTACCGCAAGTACGCCGAGCACTACCTTGCTGGCTTCGCCTACAGGTTCAACCGCCGCTTCGATCTGCGTGGTCTGGTCGCAAGTCTCATCGTCGACGTCGTGAGAGCAAAGCCCATCAAGGAAAAGACGGTCAGGTCGCATGCTGAGGCACGTTTCTAATCAGGACCGGTGATTGGAGATTGAGACATGATGCCGCGCCCGGTGAACGAACTGACTGTCTGTAAAGCGCCAAACCTCAAGATGCGCGCAACTGGCTGAGTGAGCACGGAAGCGGCGATGGCGAACATCAGTGTTCCCGCGTGGGAGTGGCGACGCCTGATGTGCAAACCTTGCCAAGCAAAGAAAGCAACTGCGGCATGACAAATGCTTCCCGCGTACCGGACGTATGAGCTTGCACGGCTTTTGACATTTGCCAGAACCTTTGCAGCGAGTTACCTGAGCGTGGGTTTAAACAGGACCTAACGAACTAGTTAACTGGCGCCGGAGCCCGAAGGGCGCAGGGCACCAACAGCGGCCAATAAAATGCCGAAGGCATGGCCGCTGTTGGCGTCCACGTTGAACGCCCAGTTAGGTTTTGCACCTGTGGCACGGCCTTGAAACACACGACAGATGAAGTTGAGGTGAGGGCGGGCCACGGTGATTTTTTGCTGCTGCTGCCAGAATTCCAGAGAGTGTGACAGACAAACCGACCTGGTTGAAGCACCCAAACCGGTGATAGTAGATTGAGACATGGCGCTGCACCCGGTGAACGAACTGCTTGCCAGTAAAACGCCAAACTTCAAGATGCGAACAACTGCTTGAGTGAGCACGGAAGCGGCGTTGGCGAACATCAGTGTTCTCGCGTGGGAGTGGCGATGCATAACGCGCAAACCTTGCCATGCAAAGAAAACAACCTTGGAACGACAAATGATTCCCGCGTGCTGGATGTATGAACTTGCACCGATGTTGACATTTGACAGAGCCTTTGCACCGAGTTACCTGAGCGTATTTTTAAACGGGACCTAACGAACGAGTTAACTGGCGCCGGAGCCCGAAGGGCGCAGGGCACCAGCAGCGGCCAATAAAATGCCGAAGGCATGGCCGCTGTTGGCGTCCACGTTGAACTTACAGTTAGGCTGGGGCGCGGAGTGGAAGGTTTTCATATTGCCTCTGCCTGCAGGTTTGGGTGTTGCACTCGCTATGTGAAACTACGCTGTGGCCCGGAACGGAAGCGCCTGAAAGTTTTGGGGCCAATGTTGAAGTGCGGCACAGTGGTTATTGACTTGCTATTTGTAAAGGGTTATTCGATTTGCTTGTGCGGAGGCGGTGCTAGCGAAGAATACGATCTGGCGAATTGCTTGTAGATGATTCAATGCATGTACATGATTCTGGCTTTCCTTTGTGCGCAAGACTGTACCTGAAGTCGATTGCGCCCGCAGCACTGCACTGATTCTTGCAGGCTTGGAAGCCGGTATAAGCCTTTTTGCCTACATAAACACCACCTATTAGCAAAAGTGGGAGGACGAACCATTTTATGAGGATCATCTGACCGCTGGATAACTCATTATCTCTCGACACGTGCTTCATACGAATGGCCTAACGCCCTGGTTAACCGGCGCCGGAAGCCGAAGGCTGGAGGGCACCAACATAGGCCATCAAAATCGCGAAGCGATGGCCTATGTTGGCGTCCGCGTTGAACCTACAGTTAGGCTGGGGCGCGAAGCCGCGGTGTTGCACTTCACTGAGCGTATTCATTTTACGAATTTGAGTTAACCCAGTTCTCGTTCAACGTGGTGTAGGTACGCATAGTCCCGCAAATTCTCTGGGATTGCAGCGCCCTTCCTAATATGAGCCAAGTCAAACTTCAGGGCTGCAGCAACAGCTCCTAAGGCTGCGCCTGCCCCAATAGAAATTCCAAACGTTGATGCGGCAGCGCCGCCAGCCATGGCAAGTCCAGCGATGTTCGGGAGATTCAGCTCAACCTTGAGTGAGGCAAGTAATCGTTGCTTAAAGGTTTCCTCAAAGGTGGCGTTCAGCTCCACCAAAGCTTGTTGGAGTTTGGCGTGGACTTGGAGCTTCGCTCTAGGAATATCTGCTGCTCGAACTGCTTCTTGATAGAGCTCATCCATGACAGCACGGAATTGAAGGAGTTCATCGGAACGTTGCTCTTTGAATTCAAGTATGTCTTGGAGGGGAACGTCTGCCCTGGGAACGGGCACTGCTGAGTACAGCTCAACCTCGATTGAGGTGCTGTCAATTGTTCCAACGGTTGAGCTTGCGAGTACGTTCGAATGCTGAGCTAAGCACCATGAGCCCGGCTCTTCAGAACTCCTCTTTTCCAATGCGGCCACTTGCATTTGCAGCATTGCATAACCGGCATTTCCGCTGAATGAGTTGAAACGGACCATGGTTCGCTCAAGCACTCCCGCTTGTTTTAAAAATTCGAAGTCTGGATGCTCGTCACCGATACTGATGATGTTGTTGTCTGGCCAGTCAATCTTGTCCCAGTACAGCAAATACTGTCTCAAGGCGATTGGATCAAAGCCTCCTGATAGTGAGACGGTCCGCCCATCGAAGGTAAATTCAGGAGTGATAACGACACCACGCTTCATTTGTTGCGCTTTCATCAGACTCAGAAATAACTCGGCGGTTGTTTAGAAAGGCCTAACGAAATAGTTAACTGGCGCCGGAGCCCGAAGGGCGCAGGGCACCAACACTGGCCATGAAAATGGCGAAGCCATGGCCAGTGTTGGCGTCCACGTTGAACTTACAGTTAGGTTTTTGACCATTGGCACGCCCCGGAAACACACGACGGCTGAGGTTGAGGTGAGGGCGGGCCACGGTGGATGCTGAAAGCTGCTGCCAGGATTCAAGAGAGTGTGACAGGCGCACCAGCTTGGTGGAAGCACCCAAACCGGTGATGTTCGATTGAGCCTTGAAGCCGCGCCCGGTGAGCGAACTGGCTGGAAGTAAAACGCCAAACCTCAAGATGTGCGCCGCTGACTGAGTGAGCACGGAAGCGGCGTTGGCGGGCATCAGTGTTCCCGCGCGGGAGTGGCGACGCACGGCGCGTAAACCTTGCCAGGTAAAGAAAGCAACTGTGGCACGACAAATGATTCCCGCGTGCTGGATGCGTGAGCTTGCACCGAATTTGACATTTGGCAGAGCCATTGCAGCGAGTTACCTGAGCGTGGGTTTAAACAGGACCTAACGCCTTGGTTAACCGGCGCCGGAGCACGAAGTGCGGAGGGTACCGACATGGGCCATGAAAATGCCGAAGGCATGGCCCATGTTGGCGTCCGCGTTGAACCCCCAGTTAGGCTGGGGCGCGAAGTAGAGGGCGTGGAGTGGTAATCCCCCCGAAAAACCAGCGCAGTGAGAAGTAGAAGTTTTCGAAGGAAAATTTCTACCATGAAGAAGTCCCGATTCACCGACAGCCAGATCATTGATGCGCTCAAGCGCGTGGAGGCTGGCTTGGCCGTGCCGGAGCTGTGCCGAGAGCTGGGCATCAGCACGGCCACGTTCTACAAGTGGCGCTCGAAGTTCGGCGGCATGGATGCCTCGCTGATGGCGCGCATGAAGGAGCTGGAAGAGGAGAACCGCCGACTCCGCAAGATGTACGTCGAAGAAAAGCTCAAGGCCGAGATCGTGTCGGAGGCCCTCGCAAAAAAGTGGTGAAGCCATCTCGCCGCCGCGAGATGGCTCAACGATCGGTTCAAGAGTTTGGCGCTTCGATCAAGCTGGCCTGTCAGGCCTTCCAGATCAGCCAGGCTTGTTATCGGTACGAGGCCAAGCACCAGGCCGAGAACGATGAGATCGCCGACTGGCTGCTGCGCTTGACGGACAACAACCGCAACTGGGGCTTTGGGCTGTGCTTCCTGTACCTGCGTAACGTCAGAGGCTTTGCCTGGAACCACAAGCGCGTGTACCGCATCTACAGGGAGCTGGAGCTGAACCTGCGCATCAAGCCACGCAAGCGCCTGGTGCGCGACAAGCCCCAGCCGCTATCGGTACCAGAGGCCATCAATCAGGTGTGGTCAATGGACTTCATGCACGACCAGTTGGAGGACGGCAGAAGCTTCAGGTTGCTCAACATCATCGATGACTTCAACCGCGAAGCACTGAGCATTGAGGTCGACTTCTCGCTGCCCACGCTGCGGGTGATCCGCACGCTCACACAGGTCATAGCCTGGCGCGGCAAGCCGCAGGTCATTCGCTGCGACAACGGGCCGGAATACATCAGCGCAGCCATCGAAGCCTGGGCCAAGTCATGGGGCATTCGCTTTGAGCACATCGAACCGGGCAAGCCGCAACAGAACGCCTATGTCGAACGCTTCAACCGGACGGTGCGCTACGAATGGCTCTCGCAGTACCATTGGACAGACCTCGATGAGGTCAGGCTGTACGCCACCCAATGGATGTGGATGTACAACCATGAACGCCCAAACATGGCCTTGGGCGGCATCACCCCCAAGCAGCGGTTGGCCATGGCCGCATAGCTCTACTTCTCAGAGCTCTGGTTAATGGGGGGGATTACC
>NZ_JBBEYB010000034.1:0-4880 GCF_037482285.1 Aquabacterium sp. G14 | reverse complement strand
TGACCGACATCGTTCTTCACAACTACGCGTTCTCGCCCTTCTCGGAAAAGATCCGCACTACCCTGGGCCTCAAGCGCATCGCCTGGCGATCGGTGGATGTGGCGCCGCTGCCACCGCGTCCCCTGCTGGCCGCGCTCACCGGTGGCTATCGCCGAATCCCGGTGCTGCAGATCGGGGCCGACATCTACTGCGACACCAATGCCATCCTGCCCGCGCTGGAGCGCCTGCAACCCGAACCGTCGCTGTACCCGAATGATTGCGAGGGCCTGGCGCGCGGCATGGCATTTGCATGGGAGCGGGCGGTCGTGATCCCCGCCGTCGGCGTGGTGGTGCACTACATTGGTGACGCATTGCCGCCGGAGTTCATCAAGGACCGCAAGGAGGGCTTTCTGGGCATCGACATCAGCAAGTCGGCGATGGCGCCCGAACTGCCGCACCACCTGCAGGTGCTGCATGCCCAGTACAGCTGGCTCAAATCGGCGCTGGCGGCGGCGCGTGTCCGCGGCCACGATTTCCTGTTCGGTCCCACCCCCAGCGTGCTCGACCTGGCCTGCTGGCAGACGACCTTCATGCTGCGCAAGAACTCGCCGCCCGAGGTGGATGCGCTGGCCGGCCTGCAAGGACTGGAGGCCTGGTACGACCGCCTGGCGGCCATCGGTCACGGGCATGTCACGCCGATGACGCCCGAAGAAGCGCTGGCGGCCGCGGCGGCCGCGCACCCCGCGCCCGTCACCCACCTGCGCCCCGACGGCGACCCGGGCGGTCTCAAGCCAGGCGCCGCCGTCGTGGTGACGCCCGACGACAACGCGCGCGTACCGGTGCACGGCACGCTGGTGGCCGCCAGCGACGCCCAGGTGGTGATCCACCGCCACGACCCGCAGGCTGGCGACCTGCACTTGCACTTTCCCCGCCTGGGGTTCGACGTGCTGCCCGCCTGATTCCGCCGACCAAGGAGACCAGATCATGACAACGGAAGCCAACTGACCTTGCCCCTGTTCCGTGGAGTTCTTAACCCCCGGCTCACGCGGCATTTTTGCGCTGTGCCTCGTACCAGCGTTGCTCGAACTGCATCGGGCTGAGGTAGCCCAGCGACGAATGCAGCCGGCGGTGATTGTAGAAAGCCACCCAGTCCAGTACCGCCTGCCGGGCCTGCTGGCGGGTGGCAAACTTGTGCCCGTGCACGCTGGCGGCCTTCAGCCGCCCCCAAAAGCTCTCGGTCGGCGCGTTATCCCAGCAGTTGCCCTTGCGGCTCATCGATGAGCGCATCCCCCAGTCCCGCAAGGCCTGCTGGAACTCATGGCTGCAGTATTGGCTGCCCCGGTCGCTGTGGAAGATCAGGCCTGGCGGCGGACGCCGGCGCCACCACGCCATGGCCAGGGCATCCTTGACCAGGCCCGTGTGCATGTGTTCCTGCAGGCTCCAGCCCACCACCTGGCGGCCAAAGAGGTCAATGACCGCAGCCAGGTACAGCCAGCCCTCATCGGTGGCGATGTAGGTGATGTCGCCGCTCCAGAGCCGATTGGGTGCCTCAGGGGTAAAGCGCCGCTGCACCAGGTCGGGCGCCACCGGCAGGCTGTGAGCGCTGTCGGTGGTCACGACGAACCGGCGCGGCGTCTTGGCCCGAATGCCGTGCTGTTTCATCAGCTTGCGCACCCGCTCTTTGCCTACCCGGATACCACGGGCCAGCAGTTCCTTGTGCATGCGCGGCCAACCGTATTCGCCCTTGACCTCGGTGTGGATGGCTCGAATGTGCGCCAGCAGGGCTTCGTCGCTGTAGCGCGCTCCAGTGCGGCCACCACCGCCGCCGCAGCCACCACCCTGGCGGCGCAGCCAGTTGAAATACCCGCTGGCGCTGACCTGCAGCACCTCGCAGGAGACGCTCACCGGGTAGCAGCGCTTCATTTGGTCAATCCAGGCGTACCTCGCAGCGTGTCCTGCGCGAAGTACGCCGCGGCTTTTTTTGCGATGTCGCGCTCCATGCGCAGCCGCGCCACTTCCGCCCGCAGCCGGGCAATCTCCATCTGCTCGGGCGAGACCCGATCGGCTTGGTCCGCCCCCCCCGAGCCGCCAAGGCCGCCCTTGGCGGCCAGCCGCACCCAGTTGCCCAGGCTGGCCTTGGGGATGCCCAAGACCTTGGCCACGACCGCAATGGCCTGCCCGGCGCGCACCTGACGCACCGCCTCCAGCTTGAACTCCCGCGTGTATTGCGCACGCACCTGCTTGTCACTCATCGCTTCTCTCCTTGTCGACATTTTCAACAAGGGCTAAGCACTCCACTTTTCAGGGGCAAGGTCACACGAGCGGGCAATTCGGACACTGATTGCGGCGGCACTTGCCCAGCTTGAAGTTGAAACAGGCACCGCCATCGCCGCCAGCGTTGATCCAGCAACACTTGATCGCTGGCGAGCCTCAGTTTCAGAGCTGCGCCCAGATGGACAAACCCAGCAGAGTTGGCTATGGGCTGCACCGGCGAAACACTCAACCCGCCAAATCAGCGAGGTACTGGAGCGCATCGACCTGCTTTACACGCTGGACGTTCATAAGCACCTGGCAGACATCCCCGATCTCATCTTGCGCCGCTACGCGCGCCGACTTGTCTCCAGGCCGCCCTCAGCCGGAGCCAAGATCAAAGAGCCAGCGCGCACCGTGGAGGTCGCATGCTTTCTTCGGTATTGCCTGTTCACCACCACAGACCAGTTGATCCTTATGGTGCAGCGCCGGATCGCCGATCTGTGGCGTCAGGCTGCCGCCGATGTCCCCGCTACCGTCAATTGGGCCGCAATGTACAAAACGCTGCTCGGCGAACTTGTTGCCTTGAGCGCGCAAGGTGCGGTGCCAGATGCTGAGTTGCGTGCCCGTCTTGAAGCCTTGATCACCGAAACCCAGAAACGCAAACCACCGAGCAGGGCCTCCCTGGTCCGCGAGGGATTGATTGATGGAATTCGCCCCGTGCGGTCGTTGCTCGTCGCCATTGCAAAGCTGCCCTGGCAGGCCACCGGCGAGCATCCTGCCATCGAGTACCTTGCCAAGCTGCAAGCTTTATATCTCAAAGGATCCAGAAAGCTGCCAGTTGAAGTGGTGGCACCAAGTCTGGGAATGATCTGGCAGGTTTCGATCTCCAGCCCAGACCGGGAACGGGCGTTTCAGGCGTTGGAGGTGGCCACCCTGTTTGCCCTGCGCCGCGCGGTGCGCAATGGCTCGGTCTGGATTGAGCACAGCCTGAGCTTTCGGGGTCGTGCGCGCTTGTTCTTCACGGACGAGCGTTGGCAGGCAGAGTCCAAGAAACACTATGCCCGTCTATCGTTACCCAGCAAGGCTGCCACTTTCTTGAAGCCTTTGCTGGCCAGAGTAACTGCCGGTGTCGATGCGGTGGCCGCTGCAGCCCGCAGTGGCGTACTGCGCGTGGATGATGAACTCCATTTGTCGCCATTGCCCGCAGAGGACGAAGACCCAGAAGTGACCAAGCTGCGCGCGGCTTTGGATCACCGCATCGGTGAGGTTCAATTGCCGGAAGTGATTCTGGCCGTTGACGCCCAGGTGCGCTTTAGCTGGATCATGCTCGGACGTGAGCCGCGCTCTACCGACGAGCTGCTGATGGTCTATGCCGGCATCATGGCCCACGGCACCAGTCTGACTGCGGTCGAATGCGCGCGCATGATTCCGCAATTGTCTGCCACCAGCATTCGCCAGGCCATGCGCTGGGCGCGGGACGAACGGCGTCTGAGCCAGGCCTGCCAGGCTGTGCTGGAATTCATGCAGCGACACCCGATTGCCGCCACCTGGGGGCGGTCCGATTTGGCATCTTCTGACATGATGAGCATGGAGACCACCAAACGGGTGTGGCAAGCCCGGCTTGATCCTCGGCGCAACACACCTTCCATTGGAATCTACTCCCATGTAAAAGACCGGTGGGGCATCTTCCATGCGCAGCCCTTTGTGCTCAATGAGCGCCAGGCGGGCGTGGCCATTGAAGGTGTCATCCGCCAAGAAAAGCTGGAGACCAGCCAGCTTGCTGTGGATACCCATGGCTACACCGACTTTGCCATGTCACATGCCCGTTTGCTTGGTTTTGATCTTTGCCCGCGGTTGAAGGAACTCAAACAGCGCCA
The DNA here is from genome assembly GCF_037482285.1 of Aquabacterium sp. G14. Taxonomy (NCBI): domain Bacteria; kingdom Pseudomonadati; phylum Pseudomonadota; class Betaproteobacteria; order Burkholderiales; family Sphaerotilaceae; genus Aquabacterium; species Aquabacterium sp. G14. Next base: position 771 of record NZ_JBBEYB010000034.1, on the reverse strand, counting down.
CCTCTTTGTGCCACGCGGCACCAAAGTGCCCGCAGAAATCGCTGCGGTGTGCGAAGCCAATGTCGACGTCGCTTTGATCGAAAAGCATTGGGATAGTCTGGTGCACCTGGCAGCCTCGGTCATGAGCGGACATGCCAGTGCGGTGGCAGCTCTTGCGCGGTTCGGTTCTGCCGCCCAGGGCGATCCAATCTATGAGGCTGGCGTGCAATTGGGGCGGTTGCTGCGTACGGCGTTTTTGGCTGACTACTTTGTCAAGGACGCTTTCAGGAACGAGTTGCGCCGGGTGCTCAATCGGGGCGAGGCTGTTAACGCCCTCAAGCGCGCCATTTATACCGGCCGGATCAGCCCGGCGCAGGCCAAACGTGTCGATGAAATGCAGGCTGTGGCCGATGCGTTGAGCCTGATGGCCAACATCGTGATGGCGTGGAATACCTCACAGATGCAGGCGGTCCTGGATCGCTGGTCGAACCGCCGCCAGGTCATTCCACCGGAACTGATCGGGAAGATTGCGCCCACCAGGCTGGAGAGCATCAACTTGCGGGGTGTGTTTCGCTTCCCGGTTGACCGCTATGCTGACCAAATCCTGCCTTCGCGGCCAAATGCATCGATAACTGGCACCAATGGATGAAACCGACCACGGTTTGACGCCACGAATCGCAGATTTGAAAGTGAACAGGAAAGTCAATGAAATCAACGATCTACCAACACCACCTCCGCGCCAGTGCTAGCTTTTCGTACCGTCACTTATTGCACTGAAAACGAGGAGACCCC
>NZ_JBBEYB010000033.1:0-5502 GCF_037482285.1 Aquabacterium sp. G14 | reverse complement strand
CCGTGGCCCGCCCTCACCTCAACTTCATCTGTCGTGTGTTTCAAGGCCGTGCCACAGGTGCAAAACCTAACTGGGCGTTCAACGTGGACGCCAACAGCGGCCATGCCTTCGGCATTTTATTGGCCGCTGTTGGTACCCTGCGCCCCTGCGGGGCTCCGGCGCCAGTTAACTAATTCGTTAGGCCCATGCGCAATACGCCGCATGCCCAGGCCACACGAGCCGCCTCCTCGGCGGCAGCGGAACACTGGTTCGGGCCACCAAGTCTGGGTGCCCTCACCTCTGGTCGCGCAGGTTGAAGGTGCGTTAGATTGAGGTACTCGTCAGCGCATGGCTGACGCCATACGCAAAGGGAGGCGTGATGGCACGGTTCATCTCGGAGGCTGCCAGTTCAGCTCATCGCACACACCAGGCTGGCGCCTCGTGTGCGGGCTCGCTGGCCGCGCATCGGCTCTGCTACTTGCACCTTGGCCTAACTGGGCGTTGCAGGGGACGCTCACACGTCGCATCGCTTCGGCAACGCCTTATGGGCGCCCCTGAACTTGGGCGTTAGGCGCATGCTGAACTCCCCGCTTGCCCAAGCCAAGCGAGCCACCTCCTCGGTGGCTACAAGCAATCAGGCGCGCAGTTCTTGGCTCGCGCAAGGCGCCATGGCATGCTTGCATTCAAGCTGGCCATCCGCCAAGTAATCAACAAACAGGGGCCTCATGCGCATGCAGCCGCTCGCTATCCACCAGCGCCTAACTGTGCGTTGCAGGGGACGCTCATACGTCTCATCGCTCCGGCCACGCCTTGTGGGCGCCCCTGAACTTGGTAGTTAGGCCTTCGTTTTCCAAAGTCTCTGGAAGTCGAATGAGCGGTCTTCGGAAGGCTCTGGAATTCTGGTTTGATGGCCACGGCCAAGGCTTTTTTGACAGGTTTCAACGCGCGCCGAACCAACAACACGGCACGCATGGGGTCTTACTTTGGCCGCTCTGGTTGGCTGTCTGTCCTTCGGCAGCCTGCTCACCACCGCGCGGCACCAAAGTGCCACAGGCCACCTGCCTTGTGGGCTGCCTGTCCGGTGGCAGTCAGCTCAACATCCAGGGGCGCCAAAGTGCCATTCGCCATCGTCCTTTTGGCTAAACAAGTTCGGTGGTCTTCCACCAAGCCGTAGCGTCTGGCACACTGCTTTCAAACATCAAAGGGAGCGTCTGTGCAGCATCACTGTTCATCGAACCACGGCCAGGTTGCCGTGTGCTCCACGCCCTCTACTCCGCGCCCCAGCCTAACTGTCAGGTCAAGGGGACGCTTACATCACCGAGCGTCTTGCCTGCGCCAAACGGGCGCCCCTTACCTTTGTAGTTAGGCCTTCGTTTTCCAAACTCTCTGGAAGTCGAATGTGCGGTCTTCGGAAGGCTCTGGAATCTTGGTTTGAAGGCCCAGGCATGGGATTTTTGATCGGTTTCAACGCGCATCAAACCTACCGCACGGCACGCATGGGGTCTTACTTTCAGCGCTCAGGCCGGCCGTCTGTCCTTCGGCAGCCTGCGCACCACCGTGCGGCATCAAAGTGCCACACGCCATCGGCCTTGTGGGCTGCCTGTCCTGCGGCAGTCAGCTCAACATCCAGGGGCGCCAAAGTGCCATTCGCAATCGGTCTTTTGGCTAAACAACGTCGGCGCTCTTCCACCGGGCCAAGGCGTCTGGCACACTGAACGCAAACATCAATGGGAGCGTCTATGCAGCACTGCTGTTCATCGAACCACGGCCAGTTTGCCGTGTGCTCCACGCCCTCTCCTCCGCGCCCCAGCCTAACTGTCAGGTCAAGGGGACGCTTACTTCACCGAGCGTCTTGCCTACGCCAAACGGGCGCCCCTTACCTTTGTAGTTAGGCGCTTGGTGCGCGGCGTAGTTCTTGCTTGCTTTGCACCATAACTCTCGGAGCAGCCATGAGCAGTCAGCGCGTATTCAAATCAAGTGACCACATGCAAGTAAGCGACGGTGAGCCGATCCGCTCCGTTGTCCAAGAGTCTGAACATTCAGTGATCGTCGCTTGGCACGTTGAGCCGGGACAAACGATAGCTGCGCATACGCATCCAGAAGGCCAAGATACCTGGACAATTCTGTCCGGTCACGGCGATTATCAAATCGACGAACAAGGCAACACCGTTGTGGTCACATCAGGCGATGTTGTCGTAGCCAAACGAGGCCAAGTGCATGGCGTCACTTGCACGAGCAGAGAACCATTGCGTTTCATTTCCGTAGTCGCACCATTCGAAGCAGGTTATGTTCTTCTTCCACCACGCGCGCGGGTTGACACGTGAAGTGCAACACTCAAAGCTTCAGGTCGAACTACTATGAAGACCTTCCACTCCGCGCAGCCTAACTGTTAGTTCAACGTGGACGCCAACAGCGGCCATGCCTTCGGCATTTTATTGGCCGCTGTTGGTGCCCTGCGCCCTTCGGGCTCCGGCGCCAGTTAACTCGTTCGTTAGGCCACTCGGGCGAAGGCATTGACAAATTGTATCCCACAGGATACATTGTGCCATGCGTATCCGTACAACTGAGCTGTACCGTGATTGGATCAATGACCTCAAGGATCGAGCTGCTCGTGCTCGTATTCAGGTCAGAGTTGATCGCTTGGCACACGGCAGCCCTGGCCAGCACCGCAACCTTACTGGCGGCATCTCTGAGCTCAAGATCGATGTCGGGCCTGGCTACAGGGTGTACTACACGCAGCGAGGCGATGAACTCATCATCCTTCTCGTTGGCGGCGACAAGTCCAGCCAACAAAGCGACATCGCGCTCGCACAGGAACTCGCGCGCAACCTCCAGGAGTAACGGTCATGCCCAAGTCCAGCAAGAGCACCACCACAGCAACAAAGACAGTTGCCTATGACATCGCCGAGCAACTGCGCACCCCCGAAGAGATGGCTGCGTACTTGGACGCCTGGCTGACAGAGGCGCCCGACGACATCGCGGGCATCGCTCGTGCGCTTGGCGATATTGCGCGCGCCAAAGGCATGGCCCAAGTGGCCAAAGAAGCTGGCCTCAGTCGCGAAAGCCTTTACAAAGCGCTCAGCGAAAACGGCAATCCAAGCTTCGCCACCATTCTCAAAGTTACCAAGGCGCTGGGTGTTCAACTGCACGCTGGCGCAGCTTGAAACATCGTGCCAACGGGCCGTTGCCTAACTGTCAGGTCAACGCGGACGCAACCAAGGGCCATGCCTTCGGCATTCTCATGGCCCTTGCTTGTGCCCTCCGCCCTGGCGGGCTCCGGCGCCGGTTACCTTGGTAGTTAGGCTCTCACAAAACAATCGCTGCGGTTCTGGCCCGGCCATAAAAACAGGCATGTACACATCCACCTTCACTTTCGCCAAAGGCGAGTACGACGCAGAGTTCCACGAACTCGATCAAGCCATTGCTCGCACCGCCCAGTCAATTCCCGGCTACATCGGTGAAGAATCATGGGAGAACCCCCAGACGGGCCTCATCTCCAATGTGTACTACTGGGAATCCATGGACGCATTACAAGCGCTCATGAAGCACCCCGATCACATCAAAGCCAAGCAGCAACAGGCTCGCTGGCTCAAGGGCTATCAGGTGGTCATCGCGCAAGTCGTGGGCGCCTATGGTGACAAGCTCATCAACCACCCACTTTCAAGTCGCAGCGAAGCGCAACGCCAATGAGTGCAAGTGCAATGCTCAAACCTTCCACTACGCGCCCCAGCCTAACTGTCAGGTCAACGCGGACGCAACCAAGGGCCATGCCTTCGGCATTCTCATGGCCCTTGGTTGTGCCCTCCGCCCTGGCGGGCTCCGGCGCCGGTTACCTTTGTAGTTAGGCTCTTCTCACCCAGCAGTAAGTCCAAGCAACTAGCAACACTGCCTGATATGTCTCAAATAAAAATTTATGGTCACAGGGAAGCAATTCAAAAACATCGAACGGCGTTGTCCGATGCAATACACAGCGCTGTTGTTGAGGTGCTGAGCTTTCCGGCTGACAAGCGATTCCACCGCTTCATTGAACTCGAGGCCGAGAGCTTCATTCATCCAACGGATAGATCCTCCAACTACATCATCATTGAAATATCAATGTTTGAAGGCAGATCGAGCGAGGCGAAGCGCAACTTGATTAAGGCACTGTTTAGTTCAATTCAACAAAGCTGTGGCATTGAGCCTCAAGATGTTGAGATCACAATCTTTGAAACACCCAAAGCAAATTGGGGCATCAGAGGCATGCCGGGCGATGAACTCACCCTGAACTACAAGGTTGATGTTTAACCTCGTTCAATCCGAACATACACAACATGGGGCAAATGCAATTCAACCACTGTGCCTACGCGCCCCAGCCTAACTGTGGGTTCAACGCGGACGCCAACATGGGCCATGCCTTCGGCATCTTCATGGCCCATGTCGGTACCCTCCGCACTACGTGCTCCGGCGCCGGTTAACCAGGGCGTTAGGTCCCGTTTAAAAATATGCTCAGATAACTCGGTGCAAAAGCTCTGGCAAACCTGATTAGAAACCTGCCTCAGCGAGGCTCACCCCATGAGCTTGTGACTCACTAATCTGTGGTCTTCTTACAGTGGGGTGAGCACCATGGCCTTCAACCAGATTCAGTTCCAGCACGGCATGTCGATTCCGGAATTCCTTCGTAGCTTTGGCACCGAGGCACAGTGCGCCGAAGCGATCAAGGCCGCGCGCTGGCCTGAGGGATTTCGCTGTCCGCGCTGCTCCAGCAGTGATCACTATGTGGTCGGCCACGGTGTCCGTAAGCTCTTCCAGTGCAATGGCTGTCGGCATCAGACCTCCCTGACCGCAGGCAGTCTCATGGCACACACCAAACTGCCCCTGACGACCTGGTTCTTGGCCATCTACCTCATCAGTCAGGCCAAAACCGGCCTGTCTGCCCTGGCGCTCAAGCGTCAGCTTGGCGTGAGCTATCCCACTGCCTGGCTGTTGCATCAGAAGATCAACCGGGCCATGGCCTCGCAAGACGCCACCCACCAACTCAGCGGCACGGTGCAACTCGATGACGCTTACCTCGGAGGCGAGCGCACAGGCGGCAAAGTCGGTCGGGGCTCCGAGAACAAGGTCCCCTTTGTCGCGGCTGTCTCGGTCAATGATCACGGGCATCCGATGTTCATCAAGCTCAATGTGGTCAGAGGGTTCACCTCTGAAGCGATCAGCAAGTGGGCCAAGTCCAATCTGGCACCGGGCACCAGCGTGCACAGCGATGGTTTGGCCTGCTTCAGTGCGGTGGCCGATGCCGGTTGCCTTCACCTCCCGATGGTGGTCGGCTCCCTCAAGCCGCGCGACCTGCCCAGCTTCAAGTGGGTCAACACCGTGCTGGGCAATCTCAAGACCACGTTGGCCGGAGCCTTCCATGCCCTGAACTACCGCAAGTACGCCGAGCACTACCTTGCTGGCTTCGCCTACAGGTTCAACCGCCGCTTCGATCTGCGTGGTCTGGTCGCAAGTCTCATCGTCGACGTCGTGAGAGCAAAGCCCATCAAGGAA
>NZ_JBBEYB010000032.1:0-6915 GCF_037482285.1 Aquabacterium sp. G14 | reverse complement strand
CCTGATTAGAAACCTGCCTCAGCGAGGCTCACCCCATGAGCTTGTGACTCACTAATCTGTGGTCTTCTTACAGTGGGGTGAGCACCATGGCCTTCAACCAGATTCAGTTCCAGCACGGCATGTCGATTCCGGAATTCCTTCGTAGCTTTGGCACCGAGGCACAGTGCGCCGAAGCGATCAAGGCCGCGCGCTGGCCTGAGGGATTTCGCTGTCCGCGCTGCTCCAGCAGTGATCACTATGTGGTCGGCCACGGTGTCCGTAAGCTCTTCCAGTGCAATGGCTGTCGGCATCAGACCTCCCTGACCGCAGGCAGTCTCATGGCACACACCAAACTGCCCCTGACGACCTGGTTCTTGGCCATCTACCTCATCAGTCAGGCCAAAACCGGCCTGTCTGCCCTGGCGCTCAAGCGTCAGCTTGGCGTGAGCTATCCCACTGCCTGGCTGTTGCATCAGAAGATCAACCGGGCCATGGCCTCGCAAGACGCCACCCACCAACTCAGCGGCACGGTGCAACTCGATGACGCTTACCTCGGAGGCGAGCGCACAGGCGGCAAAGTCGGTCGGGGCTCCGAGAACAAGGTCCCCTTTGTCGCGGCTGTCTCGGTCAATGATCACGGGCATCCGATGTTCATCAAGCTCAATGTGGTCAGAGGGTTCACCTCTGAAGCGATCAGCAAGTGGGCCAAGTCCAATCTGGCACCGGGCACCAGCGTGCACAGCGATGGTTTGGCCTGCTTCAGTGCGGTGGCCGATGCCGGTTGCCTTCACCTCCCGATGGTGGTCGGCTCCCTCAAGCCGCGCGACCTGCCCAGCTTCAAGTGGGTCAACACCGTGCTGGGCAATCTCAAGACCACGTTGGCCGGAGCCTTCCATGCCCTGAACTACCGCAAGTACGCCGAGCACTACCTTGCTGGCTTCGCCTACAGGTTCAACCGCCGCTTCGATCTGCGTGGTCTGGTCGCAAGTCTCATCGTCGACGTCGTGAGAGCAAAGCCCATCAAGGAAAAGACGGTCAGGTCGCATGCTGAGGCACGTTTCTAATCAGGAGCCCGAATAGACGAGCAGCACCAACCATTCGAGACGCCAATTGCTCCTGCCCTTGCGCCCTCAATCGGTCCGCCTCCCGCATGCACATCCACGCACTGAGAATGTTCCCGGCCAATCCCATCACTGCCCCAACCAGACGGGGCGCAGCCAGCCATTTGTTGTTGGCTGCCGCTGCGCCTAACCGTACCTCCATGAATTTAGCTCCCAGGTCGGCTGCGCCGCCGATGAGGCCAGCCATGCCGTCGGCCATGCTGAGGATCGCGTCAAACTGCTTGTCAGCATCGACTGTGTTCAGGTACTGGCTCAGTCCCTTCCAGGCGCCCAAGCCCTGCACGATCATCGTACCGACGGCCAATCGGCCGTCCATACTCAGCATGGTGAGCTGAGTCTGGCGACCCAGGGTTTGTAGCGCGCCGGTCGCCTTGGCCGCCTCCTTGATTTGTTTTTCATACAGCGGGACGAACCGTGCCAACGGCAAGGACAGCATGCCGCCCTGCGCCGCAGCGGTTTTTAGCGAGAGTGCCTGTTGGTTGATGTGCACTGTGCTGCCTGACAGTTGGGACAGGTCGCGTGTAGCATTGCCACTGGATATGCGCAGTTCACGCAAGGTTTCCGTGTCAGTCATGATGGCCAGCGTAAGCTGTCCTTTGCCTGTCAAGCCCCGAATCTCGCGCATGCTGAGCATCTCTCCCCGTGCTCGCTTGATCTGAGCATAGGTCTCAAGGCTGACGTTGGCATGAATCAACACTGGCACTTTGGGCGCGACACCAGCGGGCGCTTGCAGCGCATACTCGCAGGCGCGGTGTACCCAGGTCATGGCCTCGGCCCGAGTCAGGCGCTGCAGAATCTTAGGGTCGATTTGAAGCGCTTGACGCGCATTGGCCTGTGCGTGTCGACGCCACGTGTCGTGTACGCCTTGAGTGGCTACGGCCGCGATGGTACCCATCAGGGTCACGGAGAAACCCATGGTGGCTTGCGTCAACCACCCCAAGCGCCTAGCAAGCGGCGGGGCCACTGGTACATTGCCGCCCTTGGTGGCCGCTGCAGCGACCTCTCCAATCAGTCCCTTGAAAAAGTCTACTACCTTGTCTGGTTTGTCGTTCTCCAACGTTTCCCACAAGGATGCCTGATTGGCGAACATGGCGCGCAGCAATAGGGCGCGAGGTGAGCTGAAATCAGCGTCTAGCTGCTTCTCAAAGGTTTCTAGCGCAGCGGCCGTTTTGGGCTCCGGGGCGAACGAGCGAGCGACCTCGGCCATATACATCGCACCTGCACAGCAACCGGTGCGCGCCACCTGGCCCGCATGATTGTTTTCGTCTTGATCGAAGTGGCTGGCAAAGTAGCTCAGCAACATTGGGTCGTTGAGTGCCACATCCCAGTCTTGCTCGCAGCGCTGCAGCGGGGCCAGATGTTCGGCTTGATGCTTGTTTTCGAGATCCGACTGCCACTGTTGACGTTTATTCTCGTCGTAGAACTCAAGGAACTTCTCCCACTGTTCCCGCCCCTCTCTTTTGGCCCAGGCGTCTAACTGGGTGTGATAGCCAGGGCGCAGCACTCGGCCGATATCGGCGTCCATCAGGCGATCCGTTCTAGCCAACCAGAAAAATGCTTTCGTGAGCAGGTTGGCATTGTCCATTGACTCTTTGCCTGCTGCCCGCTCTTGCTCGGTCAGTGCCTGCCACTGTGTACCAGGCGGATAACTGCTGCGTTCGTAAGCGCTACGGGTTTGCAATGGCACGATTCGTGGTAATCCTTTTTCCTCCGCGTTCGCGATCAGGCTTTGCTTCAAGGTCAGGATGGCTTGGTTGACTTTGCGAGGTTGCTCTATGTCGGGGGCCGCCAAAGCCGATTCAGCCAGGGCGTGGCGCCACAGTCGAATGGTGTTGAATTCTGTAGCCAAGCCCGCGGGGTCGCGCAGTACAACGGCCAATTCTTTGCCTGTGGTACCTGGGTGACACGCGGCGGCCATCTGCAGCTGGCTAGCTAGTTCTTCAGCCGATATCGGGAGCGCGTTGAACGGGAAGTCCAAGGGCGCATTGTCAGCACTTCGGGCAACGCCTTTGTGTCTGTAGTTGCGCAGTGCACACTCCAGCACCTTGCTGCGCAGTGCTTGCGGTGTGGGGAGAAAGCTGTTCGGACCTGGTGCTTTGAGGTGCACCTCTTGCATGGCACTGGGGTTGGCGGCGTTAATGCCACGCAGTGCGTCGCTCCACAGGTTGGCACTGAATGCGATCCACACGCTGTTGATAGCATGTGCTTGCGGAATTTGCAGCAGCTTCATGCCGCCGGAGTTGTGCCCTTGGCGCGAGCAAGTTGGCGGCTGCGGATTGATCACGAAAACGGGGTTGTCCTGAGCGATCAGATCGCCTGTCGGCGTCACTCGATACACCTGCCAAGGCTTGACGCCCGCAGGCGGCTTGGGGATGTACATGTGCACGTAGCCTTCCCGCAGCAGCCGTAAAGCGTAGCGGCTTTCGGTGGGTTGGCGCCCTGGTACCAAGCCTTGGATCTCATCGCCTGCACGAACCGCGTCGGCGCCAGCGGGTGCGAGCCTTGGTTCCTTGGCGATGGCACTGGGACGTAAGAGCAACAAGGAAAGGCTGCTTCGATGACAGGCCTTGCACGTTTGATCAGGGCTGTTCGCGACGGTCATGGGAAGTTCTCAAACAATTTTTCGTTCAGATGTGGCGCAAGTTCGTGCAGCGAGAGATCTCTGGACATGGGTTCCGAATCTATTTCGTTTGACACAAACAGTGCTTCGCGACAGCTCAACTCGACGGCTTGCTCAGCGTGGAGCAACAACAGCGCTGCTAGCGCTGTTTGGTCCTCCGGCCTGAGCACCTTCAGTTGCAGTGTGACGGCCATCTCTTGTGCTCTTGACAAAGCTGCATCAACTCGGTTTGGTAGAGTGCTTTCCGCTGGGAGCACATCCAATCCGCGCAAACTCAACTCACCTAGGTAGCGGGCAGCCGCAGCGTGAATAAGCTCTCCCTTCAGGAATTGACGCAGTTGCGCGGTCGTCCACCTTAGAGGAATCGGAGCTTCCTGACAGCCTTGAATTTCGATCAGCCGCCCCGACGCACTCAGGCAGTTCCAGCGCTGAATCGGACCCAGAGCGGCCCCCACGGCAGTCTTGCCCGCAATATGCGCCGCCCATAACATCACTCGGCTATCGGCTAATCGCTGGTAGCGAAGTGGGCTGCTGCATTCGCATCGCAACCTCAAGAGATCACTGATGGCTGCAGCAATAACCTCTGGTCGGGCGCTGGAGTGAACCCATGCGCCGATACGTTGCGTAGATCTCCCCATGCCCGCAATGCCCTGTGACTGGGCCTCTAGTCTCTCGGCATGAGCAATGTCAAGGGTTTCGGCCAGCCATACATCATCTGGGCCATACAATGGCACTAGGTACGGATAGAGTGCATGTGGGAGATTGATGTTGGGGGCTAGCTCGATTGCTTGCACCTCTCTGCCCCATGCTAAGGTGCGAGCAGCGATGACTTCCGCTATTGAGCTTTCATTCGGGCCCCTCTCCACAGCAATGGGTTCGCCGGCCATCGGGTCCACCAGGATATAAGTTGGAACGCCAGCGTTGCAACTTGCGGCAAGTTCTGCCGCGTTGCAGGGCTGGTTGTCCAATGTTGTCGTCAGCGATGGCTGCATCGCCTCAGATTGCACTGCTCCCCCCCATGGCTGCATCGAGCAACTTGGTTGGACAGTCACTCAACAGGCCAGTCTTTTTCAACGCCACGCGGTCCGACGCACTTCCCCCCCCCGTCAACTCCTTCATCGCCGCCTTGAAGCTCGCCTTGCCACTGGTGCCAATCTCGATGTTGCCACCTTCGATCTTCATGTAGCCGCCACCGCCATTGAGCACAATCCGGTTGGGTGCCGTGATGACGATGTTCGCCGCCGTGCTCTGCAGGTCAATGGCCTTCTGTGCGGTCAACGTGAAGGCATCGCTCTGCGCTTCGGTGCGCATATTGCCGCTGGCGGCGTGCAGCTTCATGCCCACGTCCTGCACCGCGCGTTGCTTGTCCTTGGCTTCTCCCCGGGTGAACAGGCTGATACCATCTTTGACGGCCCAGGCCTGGTGGCGTTGGGCCAGCAGGTTGGTGTCTTGCGCGGCGGTGAGGGTGGTGTGCTGGCCGGTGCTCAGCACTGTGTGCGCGGGAGTCAGTGCCGCGATATCACCCGCCGCGCTCATCACCAGGTCGGGCCGTTCGGTGGCCGGGATCTGGCCGTGTCCACCGTCAATGCCACGCGTGGCATCTTGAGATGTCCCGCCTTCAGCGTGAGTCGAGTTGCCACCACCCGATTGCTCCGTGCCGCGCAGGCTTTGCAGCGTGGCCTGCAAGGCAGCATGAGCAGGCAACTTGTCAGGCGCAGCCTCGCCCGGTAGATTGGCTAGGTGCGTCTGCGCGTTGGCGTGCAGGGCCGTCATCAGCTCGGCATGGCCACGCAGTTGGCTCTGCGCCTCGCGGCTGTTCATGGGCTGGCCTTGGGCCGTGCTGGTGCCGCCCGTACGGGCATGTGTGCTCACATGCAGGCCATGTGCGGCGCGCAGCGCGCCTTGGGCTTGCGTGTGCAACTCCAGCCCGTGGCCCCGATGGGCCAGGCGCAGGTTGTCGCTCTGTTGCAGCAGGTGGCCCATTTGCAGCCAGGTCTGGCTTTGCGTGGTGTGCACCAGGGTGCGGCCCTGACTGGGGGTGTCGTCGAACACCAGCTGGTTGTGCTCGCCGCTGCCCGCTTGCGAGGTGTCCAGGCTCTGGCTCTTGAAGCCGCTGAGCGTGGCGGTGTGGGCATGGCCTTCATGGGCGCCTTGCCGTGCACTGCCCGGAAACCACGCCGGAGCATTGCCCGTGGCACCAGCCGCGCCGGCGTTGACGCGGTTGCCCTGGGCGTCGGGCTGGCCTTCGCCGTTGTAGGTGGCACCAACGATGACGGGGCGGTCGATGTCGCCGTCCAAAAACTCCACCAGCACCTCTTGCCCCAGGCGCGGGATGAACACCCCGCCCCAGTTGGCCCCGGCCCACGATGACTGGGCCACGCGCACCCAGGTGCCCGAGGCGTCGGACGCCGGGGCGTTGTCATCCATCGGGGCGCTCAGGCGGTGGCTGGCCCGTGCCCCGCGTTGCCAGTGGAACTGCAGCTTGATGCGGGCGTCGCGGTCGTTGTGCACGGAGGCGTCCAGGCCCACCACCAGCGCAGTTTGCGTGCCCCACACGGTGGGGCGGGTGTGAACCAGGCGGCCTTGCGCATCCATCAGGCGCGGGCGCACCGGCACGCTCACGCGTTGGGCGCCAAAGCGGGCTTCATACAGCGGCTCGTCGCTGGCGTTGGCGCTCACGGCTTGCTGGCCGGGGCGCACCACGCTGCCCAGCAGGTGCTGCAAGCCGGCTTGCACATCGGCGCTGAGGTTGTTGCGGGCGCGGTGCACCACGCCTAGCACCACAAAGCGGGCTTCGTCATCGCTGCCCTGGGCCAGGCCGCTGTCGTGCTCGGGGTGTTCGAGCAGGGTGAAGGTGGTGCCCGGCTGCAAGGTGCGCACGGTGGCCGCCCCTTCAAAGCGCTTGCGCTCGGCCTGCAGGCTTTGCTGCTGGATCAGCACGCGGCGTTCGGCCTGGGCCGGGGTCTCGTAGGCGTAGGTGCCGGGCTGGTCGTGGTGTACCAGGGGCATGGGCTGCGAGTGGTCGGCACCGGCGTCCATGCTGGCGCTGTGGCTGTTCACAGCGCGGTAGTCCCAGCTGGCGGTCTGCACGCTGGTGCTCGCGACCTGACGGTGACCATGCCAGCGGGTGATGCTGTCTTCCTTGAGCACGGCGCCGGGCTGGGTGTAGCGGATGCGGGGCTGCGCGTTGGGCGC
>NZ_JBBEYB010000031.1:0-7611 GCF_037482285.1 Aquabacterium sp. G14 | reverse complement strand
ATTGTGAGCACAGCTGGCCTGGATGCGGTGCTGGTGGCAGTTGAATTGGCGCTGGAGAGCGCGCCACCGTCTGGCAAGGTCAGCGTCGAGCATGTGATCAATGTTCTGAGCAGGCTCAACCCTGCACCCACGCCTGAAGATGCACAGACCTGTTTGCAGGCGACAGTGGCCCCACTGGCCAACACGGCGCGCTACGACAGCTTGCGCGGGCAAGGCGGCACGGAGGAGATCAACCATGCGTGATATCGCTGCAGAGCTCAAACAACTGCGCCTGCACGGCATGGCGGGCGCATGGTTGGACCTGATCGAACAAGGGTCCAGTACGGGCTCAGAGGATGCACGGTGGTTGATTGAACACCTGCTGCAGGCCGAGGCCACAGACCGAGGCATGCGCTCGGTGAGCCATCAGATGCATGCAGCCAAGTTCCCTGTGCATCGAGACCTGGCTGGGTTCGACTTCGCTGTGTCCCCCGTTGACAGCAAGCTGGTTCACACGCTGGCAGAGACAGGCTTCACAGAAGTGGCGCACAACGTGGTGTTGGTGGGAGGGCCTGGCACCGGCAAGACCCACCTGGCCACAGCCATTGGCGTGTCCGGCATCACCAAGCATGGCAGGCGCGTGCGCTTTTACTCCACGGTGGATCTGGTCAACGCGCTGGAGCAAGAGAAGGCACAAGGCAAGGCCGGACGCATCGCGACGAGCTTGTTGCGCCTGGACCTGGTGATCCTCGATGAGTTGGGCTACCTGCCGTTCAGCCAGGCAGGCGGTGCGCTGCTGTTCCACTTGCTCAGCCGGTTGTACGAGCACACCAGCGTGATGATCACGACGAATCTGGACTTCGCGGAATGGTCGCGTGTCTTTGGTGATGCCAAGATGACGACGGCGCTGCTGGACCGGCTCACACACCACTGCCACATCCTGGAGACGGGCAACGAGTCACACCGATTCCTGCACAGTTCCAGCACGGCCAAGAGGCGCATCAAGGCACGAGAGCAGTCTCGGATGCAGGCTGCAGCAGAGGGCAAGGCCTGAAGCTCAAAGCGAAGGGGGAAGCCGCTGCGCGGCTTCCCCCTTGATGTTCAACCAAGCCGGCCGGAAAACTCAAAACCCAGGCCAGGCTCTACACTTATCCACAGCTGACCACCCTTTGGTCGGCTACCAGCCCTGGCTCAATATTGGATCGGCACGGTGGCTCAGATTTGGATCGGCGCGGACACGCCTGTGACTTGAAAGACGAACGGTTCGGTGGCGAGCCGATCGATCTCCGCTTTGCCGGAACCTTGCGCCTGGACCAGGAGGCCGCAGTTTCCGCAATGCTGCATCACGACACTGGTGTGCTTTGCGCTCCGACCGCGTTCGGCAAGACCGTCACAGCTGCAGAGATCATCGCCCGTCGCGGTGTCAACACCCTTGTCCTGGTACATCGAACTGAACTGCTCAAGCAATGGCAAGAGCGGCTTCAAGCGTTTCTCGGAGCGGGCAAGGGTGTAGTGGGCACGATTGGGGGCGGCAAGGCCAGACCCACCGGCAAGATTGACATCGCTGTCATGCAGTCGCTCTCCCGGCATGGCGAGGTCAACCCATTGGTCGAACAATACGGCCAAGTGATCGTGGACGAATGTCACCACGTTGGTGCCGTATCGTTTGATGCCATCTTGAAGAGAACCAAGGCCAAGTACGTTTTAGGTCTGACAGCGACGCCCATTCGACGAGATGGACAGCAGCCAATCATCTTCATGCAGTGTGGGCCGATCCGATACACGGCGGCAAAGCCCACGGGCGCACCTCAAGATCTCGAAGTGTCAGCGCGTGCTCGGCATGCGCAGATCGATTTACCTGCCACCGCAGGCATTCAAGATGTGTTTCGGCACCTCGCCAACGATCAGGCACGCACCGATGCCATCGGTGCAGAAGTCACCCAAGCTTACGATCAGGGACGTAAGGTTCTCGTTCTGACCGAGCGTACCGAACACCTTGATGCGATCCGAGCCGGTCTAGATCATTTGGGCTCATCGCTTTTCGTTCTGCACGGTCGCATGTCCAGAAAGCAGCGAGCTGCGCTGGTAGCCGACCTTGATGCATTGCCACCCGATGCGCCGCGCGTTCTCCTATCTACAGGTAGGTTGGTGGGCGAGGGCTTTGATCATCCTCCACTCGACACTTTGGTCCTGGCCATGCCTGTTTCCTGGAAAGGCACGTTACAGCAGTACGCAGGGCGTCTGCATCGTGAGCACGCAGGCAAGACCGATGTGAGGATCATCGACTTCGTGGATACAGGTCATCCAGCACTGCTTCGCATGTGGGATAAGCGTCAGCGTGGCTATAGGGCGATGGGGTACAGGATCTGTGCCGATGAGGAGTGAGCCGAGCTTGCCACAACATGGTCTATCGGCATATCTTGCTACTCTTCGAATCTGTCCTGGTTCTGACCTTCAGCCTGGCTAGCTTTGACCTTGAAAACATCACAGAGCTTCTTTGATCTTGGAGAGTCCTGCTTGCCGTGGCTACCAGACGAGACGCTGTTCAGCCTTTGTAGTCGCAACCACCGGCTTTGGGGACACACGCTGTCAGCGAGATCCACCGAGTTGTTGTTTGGTCGATCACGTGCGGGCACGCATCATGACATTCCGAGCTCGTTGGATGAGTTTGTTATCCGTACGAGTGGGGTGTACGGTGATGCAAGACAGCTTGCGACAGAACATACGCTTTTGAAGTTCTACCGTCCTTTCATGTCTGAGTCTCAGGTGGCTCATGCTGTAGGTGTGATGCGCAGTGGCTCTGTTGCGCATCTGAAATTCAAATTGGGGCTACTGACCAGTCGCTTCCGGGCGAATCATCCGCTTAAGGCGTGCCCACAGTGCATGTCGTTTGATTTGCATGAGCAGGGGTGGAGCTATTGGCACGTGACGCATCAATTTCCAGGTGTGTGGACATGCCCACAACACGGTGAGCCGCTGCTGACATCGACGGTCAAGTCAACCGGAGTTGAGCGCTTTGATTGGCACCTTCCGGACCAAGATCATCTGGTCGTGCCTGAAGCTTGTCTCTCGCGGGACCTAAACCCGCTGCACAAGCTGACACAGCTGGTCGTCAATGTGTTGAGTCGCAATCAAGCAGATGGGTGCTTGGATTCCACGACTTTGCAGAAAACACTTTTGGATCGCTTTGCCGAACGTGGATGGCTGACTGCTTCTGGGCAGCTACGTCTCAAGTTGGCGGCCATTAGTTACTTGGATTACCTGAATGGATTCAAGGGGCTCTCCGAGTTCGATGGGTTGCCATTTGATGCAGCCTCATCAAACGCACATCTCGGACGGTTGTTGCGGCCCATGAGAACTGGTACGCACCCATTGCGCTGGTTGTCGATCATTGACTGGCTTTACAGCGATGCTGATGAGTTTGAGGAACAGCGCAAAACACAAGAGGGAGGTCGTGGGCTGAATGAGATACCCCTAGATCTTGAGCAGTCGGACGTATCAGCGCAATCTGACGGATCACGCGACGTCTCCCGCCGAGAGCAGCTGATGACTTTGGTTCGGTCGGGCTACTCTGCGACGCGCGCTGCGAAAGAGGTGGGTGTTGACACGACCATCGCAATGGCGTGGATGGTTGCGAATGGTCATGTGACGAAGCGGCGTCCAAAGCAATTGAAAACTGAACTGCGCAATGCCGCCATAAAGGACTTGAAAGGCGGTGCTGATAAAGCAGAGACAGCTCAGCGCCACGGCATTACTGTTCAGTCCGTGACAAGGCTGCTCCGTTCAGAAGCAGGTTTGCACGCGCAGTGGACAGAGGCCCGCTTTAGCAATGCGCAGGTAAGGGCGCGCACGGCATGGCTGGATGTTTTGGAGGCGTGTGATGGCCTGGGTGTGAAGTGGATGCGCTCACTTGAGTCAGCGGCCTATGCGTGGCTTTACAGAAACGACAGGGCCTGGTTGATTGAGCATTCACCCAGGTCCGCCAATGAAGTCACGCGCACGGTGACCGTCGATTGGGATCGGCGTGATCGTGATCTCAGCCGCAAAGTGGCGCAGGCCGCATGCCAAATTCAGTCAGCACAAAGTAAGCCGTTGAAACTTTGGCAGTTGTACCAAGCTGTCCCCGAGCTAAAGCCCAAGCTCAGCGTTTTACGGCAACTTCCGCTGACTCTGAAAGTCCTGGAGGAAGTACTTCCACGAAGAAGCCGTAAGGGCAGCGAGCCACTCTTCTGAAATTCTTTTTTTGTGTTGATTATGCAGATATGCATTGAGATATGCTTTAGGCATGAAAAATCCTGAAATTCAGGCCCGAGTCATGCGAGTCAGAGACATCTGCAAGCGCCGTGGCCTCACTCAGCAAGAGATCGCGCAGGCGCTTGGTGCGAGTCAGTCACAGGTGAGTCGCATCCTGAACAGTGCTGGTGTGAAGCGGTCGCGTTTGCTGGAGGAGGTCTGTCTGTACGTCGAGCGACTAGACGTTGGCGTCACGGCAGAGGCCGTGCGAAACAACGACGACTTGATCGATGCGCTTCGCAACACATGGAACGGCACAGCAGCACATGCAAAAGCACTGTCTGCGGTTATTCGCTCATTGGCTGTTCTGCACGGTGAGCCACAAACGCGTCATGTCGATCAATGGGGCCACACATGAGATTGATACGCCCGGAGCCCCTGCCAGATGAACTTGCCAACGGGTATCAAGGTCGGTTTCTGTCGCTAAATGGATTGCGCCATGACAGAGAGGCGTTAGCTGGTGTTGCCGACTGGGTCCAACGAGAAATAGGTTCCAGCATTGACCTGTCACTCGTTGAGGTTCTGGCGTGGATGGCTGGTCAATCGTCGGAGCGCTTCGTACAAGATCACACGACCTTGCCTTTCCGGCGCTCAGTCATAAGCGATGCGTCAGATCTGCCGCATGGGAGTCCACAGCGACGGCCTTTGCTGCTCAAGCGAGCGCTTTGTGACACGCGAGCCTATGCGTGCTTCTGTTCGCAATGTGTGGAGTGCGTATTCCGGTCCAACGTGACCGTTGATTCCGGCGGATCGTGACCGCCGATTCTGGTTCATCGTGACCGGCCATTCTGGTCGAACGTGACCGATTTTTGCACCTGACCGGAATCTCGGTCACGATGCCGGAATCACCGGTCACGATGCCAGCATGGCGTCGTATGCCACCGTGATGGTGTTGCGCAAGTTGTCTCACCCAATGCAGTTAGCCTGCCCAGTTTTTTGCTGGAGCCGGCATGCCTGCACCAAGGATTCACATGCGCAAGATCAAGGACGTTCTGCGTCTCAAACTCGATGCTCGGCTCTCGCACGAGCGTATCGCCGCCGCCCTGGGCATCTCCAAAGGCGTGGTTACCAAGTACGTCGGTTTGGCCTCGGTCGCAGGTCTGGATTGGCACTCCATCCAGCCCCTGGACGAGACCGCTTTGCAGCATCGCCTGCTGGCACCGCCGCCACGGCCGCAGCACTTCGTGCACCCCGACTACGCCCAGATTCACAAAGAACTGCGCCGCAAGGGCATGACGCTCATGCTGCTGTGGGAGGAGCACACCCAGCAGCACCTGGACGGTCATACGCACTCCTACTCGCAGTTCTGCGAGAACTACCGCCGCTACGCCAAGACACTCAAACGCTCGATGCGCCAGACCCACCGCGCAGGCGAGAAGCTGTTCATCGACTTTGCAGGTCCCACGATCGAGTTGGTGGACGGCAGCCGTGCCCACATCTTCGTGGCCGCTCTGGGCGCTTCGAGCTACACCTTTGCGTGTGCCACACCGCGCGAGACCATGGCCGACTGGCTTGATGGCTGCGCCCGCGCCCTGACATTCATCGGTGGGGTGCCCCAGCTCATCGTGCCGGACAACCCCAAAGCCCTCATTGCCAACCCCAACCGCTATGAGCCTCGCGCCAACGAGACGGTGGAGGACTTCGCTCGCCACTACGGCACCTCGATGCTACCGGCGCGGCCCTATCACCCGCAGGACAAGGCCAAGGTCGAGTCTGCCGTGCAAGTTGTCGAGCGTTGGATCCTGATGCGACTGCGCCACCAACGCTTTGCGAGCGTGGACGATGTCAACGAGGCCATCGCGCCGCTGCTGGAACAACTCAACAACAAGGCATTCCAGAGGTTGCCTGGCAGCCGAGTCAGCACGTTTGCAGAGTTGGATGCGCCAGCACTGCAAGCCTTGCCTCTGCAGCCCTGGGAATTCGCCACCTACAAGACCGTGCGCGTGCACATTGATCACCACGTCGAGATCGAGGGGCATCGCTACAGCGTGCCGCAGTCCTTGGTCGGGCTGGTCCTGGAGGCACGCATCACCACGCGCGGCGTGGAGATCGTCCACCGTGGTCAGCGTGTTGCCGCTCATCTGCGCTGTCTCCACAAGGGGGGCTTCACCACCGTGGCGGAGCACATGTCGGCAGCGCACCGCGCGCATCGGGAGTGGACCCCTGAACGCCTGATTCACTGGGGCGGCACCATTGGTGTGGCCTGTGCCAGCACCGTCCAGCGTCTGCTGGAGGAGCGACGCCATCCCGAGCATGGCTACCGCGCCTGCCTGGGGCTGCTGTCACTGGCCAAGAAGTACGGCAAGCCCCGACTGGAAGCCGCTTGCCTCATCGCCCTGGAGCTCGGCACCGTCAAGTACAGGCACGTCAGCGACATTCTGGCAAACGGCCGGGATCAGGTGCCCGCCACGACCGCCACCGACTGGACCAGCCCGCACCATGCCCACGTTCGTGGCCCCGGTTACTACCAGTGAACAGACAGGATTGCACCATGATGATGAACACGACTTTGAACCAGCTGCGTGAACTCAGGCTGATGGGCATGCTCACAGCCCTTGATGAGCAACTGACGCAGGCCGGCATGAGCGCTGTCAGCTTTGAAGAACGCATGGCTCTGATCGTCGAGCGCGAGCTCCATTGGCGCCACGACAAGCGGCGTGCACGCCTGCTCAAAGAGGCCAAGCTGAAGTACCCCCAAGCCGCCATTGAGGACATCGATACACGAGCTGGACGCGGCCTGGATCGCAAGGCTGTCATGAGCCTGGCCTTGGGTGATTGGATCGACAGCGGCCACAGCGTGCTGATCACCGGCCCCACCGGAGCTGGCAAATCCTGGCTGGCTTGTGCGCTGGCCCAGCACGCCTGTCGCCGCGGTCGCTCTGCCTTCTACCAACGTGTGCCACGTCTGAGCGAAGAGCTGCGCATCCGTCACGGCAATGGCACCTTTGGCAAGTGGCTCATCCAGTTGGCCAAGACCGATGTCCTGTTGCTGGACGACTGGGGCATGGCTGGGCTGGACAACCAGGCCCGCGCTGACTTGCTGGAGATCATCGACGACCGAGCTGCCAGCAAGGCCACCATCATCACCAGTCAGCTGCCCATTGAACACTGGCATGCCTGGGTCGGTGACGCCACGATTGCCGACGCGATCCTTGATCGCCTGATGCAGCGAAACCACCGATTCACTCTGACCGGTGAGTCCCTGCGACAAAAGCCCAAACCCACGAAAAAGGAGCCCGACTCAGACCCATCGTGACCGACACCCCTACAATTTGAACGCGCAACACCTCACACGGTGCAACCGGTCACGATGGGCCGGAATCGTCGGTCACGTTCGCC
>NZ_JBBEYB010000030.1:0-9542 GCF_037482285.1 Aquabacterium sp. G14 | reverse complement strand
CTAGGGCCTGTTAACACATCCGAAGTCCATCAGCGACGAGCACGAAGCTGATGAAGCCCAGGAACATGAGGTCGAGTTTCTCGAACCGCGAGAAGATACGGCGATAGCCTTTGAGTCGACGGAACAACCGCTCCACCTCATTGCGGCGCTTGTACATCTCGCGGTCGTAGTCCCACGGTTCGTTCCGCGTCTTCATTGGTGGCACCACCGGAATGAAACCCAGATCCAGTGCCAGCTGCCGTGTCTCGTTGCCTTCGTAGGCGCGGTCCATCAACAAATGCACCGGCCTGCTGGCGGGCCCAAGACTGCTGAGCAGGCGCCGGCCTTCGGGTGCGTCGTGTGCCTGCCCAGGCGAGAGGCAAAACGTTACGGCCGTTCGAGCATCCGCGGCAACCATATGAATCTTGGTGTTCCATCCGCCTCGGGACTTTCCGATGGCTTGTGGGCCGTTTTTTTTAGTGCCCCCGTGCCGTCGGGATGGACCTTGATGCTTGTGGAGTCCAGCGAGACGGCTTCGATCCTGATACGCACGACTTGCGCACGCTGCAACTCCTCGAACATGCGATCCAGGACGCCAGCTTTGGTCCAGCGATTCATGCGCGTGTAAATCGTGTGCCAGTTGCCGAAGCGTTTGGGCAGTCCGCGCCACTTGCAACCATGTTCGGCCACATAAAGGATCGCATTGACCACCTGCAGATTGCTCAGGCTGACGTTGCCACGCTGCCTGGGCAGGCAGTGTTCGATGGTAGCGAATTGTTCGGGCGTGATCTCCATGTCGGAGATTTTCTGGCGCAATCGTCGCCGTCGCCATTAGTGTTAACACGCCCTAGCAAATCCATGGCCGACGGTGGAACTGGTACCGCGTCAGACCTATGAAATCGGGCATTGACCTTAAGGTCAAAGTAAGAAACAGGCAGCTCTCTGGGCTTCAATTTTCACACTCCCTTACATGCCATTCGATTATGGAGCAATGGCTACTAGGGAGATCAAGACTACGGCAATCACCACCGACCGACCGACCGACCGACCGACAGACAGACAGACAGACGAGGCCCCCAACAGCGATGAGTAAAATGCACAGAATTCTGTCATTCGTGGGGGTAAAACAGTCATGGGCTTTTCTGCCAAGGACGTAGTGCCGTTCACCCAGGCACGCGCGAACCTGTCCGAGCTGGCTGACCAGGCCAAGGCCGGCGCCGAAAAGATCATCACCAAGAACGGTGAAAGCTACGTCGCCTTGATCGATGCAGACCGGCTGGACTACTACCACCGGCTGGAGCGCGAGCACATCCACCTGCTGCTGATCGACGATGCCCGCCGAGGCTTGGCCGATGTGCTGGCGGGACACACCTGTGACGCGATGCAGGCCATCACCGCCCTGCAGCAAAACCAGGCCGCACTGACGGGCAAGGCGAAAGCCAAGCCACAAGCCCACCGCAAGCCTTCGAGTGGCCATGGCAGCTGACTCGCTTTACCGCACTGAGGCCACCGCTCACTTTCAGCGCTCACTGGAAGCCATCAAGGGCCCATTGACCTGGCCGGAAGCTGCGAAGGACTACGACCAGTTGCTGGCCGACTTGGGCAACACGGTCTTGCCCAACCTCGCCCGCTTTCCCTTGATTGGCCAGCGCTACCTCGATCACCCACCGCAATCGGCCGAGGCGCTGGCCAAATTGGCTCAGCTACCACCCGGCAGGGCCGATGCCCTGCGGGTGTACCTGCATGGCGACTACGTGATCCTGTACGTGGCCGATGCAGTCAAACTGACTGCATGTTTGCTGGCAATTTGCCACCACACGGATCTTTCGCAAGATTTCGCCAGGCTGTGGCCTAGCACCGCTGCGTAGACAGGGGGAAAACAATGTCCAGGGATTCCACGCGCGACAGCGCCATGACAGAAGCCGACACCTGCCGAGAGCATGTGACGCCAAAACTCGTCGAAGCGGGCTGGTCCTCGTCACCATGCAGCATCGGCGAGCAACGCACGTTCACCAATGGCCGTATCTTCGTGACGGGCGGCAAGGTGCGTCGGGGCGTCAAAAAGCGCGCCGACTACCTGCTGTATTACCGGCGTGACTACCCCCTGGCCGTCGTCGAGGCGAAAGACATTGGTACGCCTGCGGAAGCTGGTGTCCAGCAAGCCCGTGAATACGCAGAGATCCTCGGCCTCAAGTTCGCCTACGCCACCAACGGCCATCGCATCATCGAGATTGACTACACCACGGGAACGGAACGTGAGGTAGATCGCTATGCCACGCCTGAAGAGCTGTTCAACCGATTGACCGCTGCAGCGCCTTGGCCGCAAACGGCCACGCCGCACTTGTTGGAGCCATTCAACCTGACCTCAGGCAAGGTGCCTCGGTATTACCAACAGATCGCCATCCAGCGCGTGTTGGAGGCCATCATGCTGGGCCAAAAACGCATCCTAGCCACACTGGCCACCGGCACCGGCAAGACCTGCGTGGCCTTTCAGATCTGCTGGAAATTGTGGAACAGCCGCTGGAACCGCGCCGGGGAACACCGCCGTCCGAAGATCCTGTTCCTGGCTGATCGCAACATCTTGGTCGATGATCCGATGGCCAAGATGTTCTCGCCCTTCGGAGACGCCCGCCACAAGATCGCTGGCGGCGACACCAGCCAAAGCCGCGATATGTACTTCGGCATCTATCAATCACTGACCACGGCCAGTGAAGATGTGTTCCGGCAGTACAGGCCGGACTTCTTTGACCTGATCATCATTGACGAATGCCATCGCGGGTCCAGCCGCAATGAAAGCTCGTGGCGCGCCGTGCTCGACTACTTCGAGCCGGCCATCCAATTCGGCATGACCGCCACGCCGCTGCGCGAAGAATCACGCGACAGCTACGAGTACTTCGGTAACCCGGTCTACACCTACAGCTTGCGCCAAGGCATTGAAGACGGCTTCCTTGCGCCATATCGTGTGCACCGCGTCATCACCACGGTCGATGCCGCAGGTTGGCGTCCCAGTAAGGATGAGCTGGACCGGTACGGCCGCGAAGTGCCAGACGAGGAGTACCAGACCAAAGACTTCGAGCGCGTGGTGGCTCTCCGCGCCCGCACGAAGGCCATGGCCAAGCACCTGACAGGGTTGCTCAAAGGCACCGATCGTTTCGCCAAAACGCTGGTGTTCTGTGTGGACCAGGAACACGCCGCCGAGATGCGCCAGGAGCTGGTGAACCTCAACAGCGACCTGGTGCAGCAATACCCAGACTACGTTTGTCGGGTCACAGCCGATGAAGGTGCGATTGGCTTGACCCACCTCTCCCACTTTCAGGACGTTGACAAGCTCACCCCCGTGATCCTGACCACCTCACAACTGCTGACCACTGGAGTCGATGCCGAGATGGTCAAGAACGTGGTGTTGGCCCGCGTGGTGGGCTCACGCTCGGAGTTCAAGCAGATCGTCGGCCGAGGCACCCGCCTGAACGTGGAGTACGGCAAGGAGTATTTCAACATCATCGATTTCACCGGTACGGCCACGCAGCACTTTGCCGATCCTGATTTCGATGGTGAGCCAGCTCGCATCGAAGAGGTGACCGTTAACGAAGAGGGTGATCAAGTGGGCGAAGCAACCACCGAAGAGGTGACGCCCGCCGACGCCGCCCAAATTGAGTACGAGACCCAAGAGGAGCAAATTGGCCCGGGCGGCGGCGTGGTGATCACAGAGCCACCAGCCGAGCCACGCAAGTTCTACATCGACGGCGGTGAAGTTGAGGTCATCGGCCACCTGGTTTATGACTTGGACACCGATGGCAAAAAGCTGCAGGTGGTGAAGTACACCGACTACTCGGGTCGTGCCGTTCGCACCCTCTACCCCACACGCGAGGCCCTTCAAGCGGCGTGGGCTGACCCGGACACCCGTAGCGAAGTCCTGCGTGAACTGACTGAGCGCGGCATCAGCTTTGAAGAGCTGGCCACCAGCAGCGACCAACCTGACGCTGACCCTTTCGACCTGCTTTGCCACATTGCCTGGAACGCTCCGCTACTGACCCGCCGCCAGCGTGCAGAACAAGCCAGACGCAAAACACCTGACCTCTTTAACGAATACGGCGACACCGCCCGTGAAGTGCTCTCGCTGCTGCTCGACAAGTACATCGAGCGCGGCATCATCCAATTCAACGCCCTGTCTGAGCTAATGAAGGTTCAACCCTTCGACCGCTTTGGCACGCCTTCGGAAATCGCCAGCCGCCACTTCGGTGGGGTCAAAGGTATGAAGGAAGCCGTTTCACGGCTGCAGACAGCGCTTTACCAATAACAAGAACGAGATCCCATTTCCATGGCCCGCCCCAAGAAGACGACTACCGATACCCCAGAGAAGAAGCCACGCGCCACGCGCAAGGCCAAGGCACCGCTCACCACCCGCGAAAACCTCTCCGCCTTGATTGGAACTGCCCGCAAGATCCTGCGCAAGGACAAGGGCCTCAATGGCGATGTGGACCGCCTGCCCCTGCTCACCTGGGTGATGTTCCTCAAATTCCTGGACGACCTGGAAGCCATCCACGAAGAAGAAGCGCTGCTGGATAACAAGCGCTATCAGCCCATCATTGAAGCCCCCTACCGCTGGCGCGACTGGGCCGCCAAGGAAGACGGCATCAGCGGCGATGAATTGCTGGACTTCATCAACCAGGAGTTCACAACGCGTCCTGACGGCAAGGTAGGCAAGGGCCTGTTCGCCCACTTGCGTAGCCTGGCTGATGAAGGCGCGAAAGGCAGCCAACGTGAGGTGGTGGCCAACGTCTTCAAGGGCGTGCAGAACCGCATGGTCAGCGGCTACCTGCTGCGCGACATCGTCAACAAGATCAACGGTATCCACTTCGGTTCGAGCGAAGAGATTCACACCCTCTCGCACCTGTACGAATCGATGTTGCGCGAAATGCGCGATGCTGCGGGTGACTCGGGCGAGTTCTACACGCCGCGCCCCGTAGTGCGCTTCATGGTACAGGTGACGGACCCACGCTTGGGCGAAACGGTGCTGGACCCCGCTTGCGGCACGGGCGGCTTCTTGGTGGAAGCCTATGACCACATTGCCCCGCAAGTGAAGACGCCGGACGAGCGCCGCACCTTTCAGCGCGACACCCTTTACGGCCAGGAAGCCAAGCCCCTGCCCTACATGCTGGCGCAGATGAACCTGCTGCTGCACGGCCTGGAGGCACCTCAGATTGCCTATGGCAACACGCTGGTGAACAGGCTCAACGAAATTGGCCACAGCGAACGGGTGGACGTGATCCTCACCAACCCGCCATTTGGGGGCGAAGAGGAGTCCGCCATCAAAAACAATTTCCCGCCCAACATGCAGACGTCGGAAACGGCGCTGCTGTTCTTGCAATACATCATGCGCAAGCTGCGCGTGGCAGGCGCCAAAGTGCCTGGTGGCAAGCCCGCCACGCGTGGTGGCCGGGCTGCGGTGGTGGTGCCCAACGGCACCCTCTTTGGCGATGGCATCAGCGCTGTGATCAAAGAAGAACTGCTCAAGGAATTCAAGCTGCACACCATCGTGCGCTTGCCTCAAGGCGTGTTCGCCCCGTATACCGATATCCCGGCCAACTTGTTGTTCTTTGAACGTGGCGGACCCACCGACACCATCTGGTACTACGAGCTCCCCTTGCCAGAGGGGCGCAAGAAGTACAGCAAGACGGCACCGATTCAGTTTGAAGAGTTTTCAGCTGTGCAAGCGTGGTGGAACCAACGCGAAGTAGGCCCACAAGCCTGGAAAGAAGACTTTGCCGCCAAGCACGCTGCTGCCGTCGAAGCCGCCGCGCCGCACAGGCAGCGTGCCGAGACCGAGCGCCACGCGGCCATGGCGCTCGGCAAGCCCATTCGTGAACTGGAGCAGGCCATCCAGGCCACCGCCAACGGCAAGCGCGCCGAACTCCAAGAACAGTTGCGCAGCTTGAGGGCGCAGCAACTGGCTCATGAGCAGGCCGCCAAGGCGGCACAGGCTGAAGGTGACGCGCTGTACTGGCCCATCTACAACCTCGACATCAAGAACCCGAACGCCAAGGCCGGGTTGGCGCATGTAGAGCCGAAATACCTGATCGCCTCCATGCGCAGCCATGAGGGCGAGGTGATGCGCCTGCTGGGTGAAATCGAAGCCCTGGTGGCCGAGGTGCAGGCATGACTGAGCGCACGACGCCCGGCGTATCAGACCAGGCCGATTACGCGGCCGTTCACACCGACATCGTCGCGCTGCTGGAGGCGGCCCGCCGCGCGGCCGCACGCAGCGTCAACGCACTGATGACGGCCAGCTATTGGGAGATTGGCCGGCGCATTGTCGAGTTCGAGCAAAGCGGCAAGGACAGGGCCGAGTACGGCCAGGCTTTGCTCAAGCGTTTGTCCGCCGATCTGTCCGCCCGCTTCGGGCGCGGCTTCGGGGTAGATTCGCTCGAATCCATGCGGCTGTTCTACAAGACCTACCCGCCTTCGCTGATTTCCGAATCACTGATTCGGACATTGCCAGCGGGCACACCGGCTCCGAATTCCGAATCGCCGATTCGGAGTTTCGACCTCAACCAGTTGACCCAGGTGTTCCCGCTGTCCTGGACGCATTACGTCCACCTGATGCGCCGCACCCGGTCCGCTGAAGAACGCGCTTTTTACGAAGCCGAGGCGCTGCGCGGCGGCTGGAGCGTGCGCCAGCTCGACCGCCAAATCAGCACCCAGTTCCACACGCGCGCCCTGCTGTCGAAAAACAAGCGCGCCATGCTTGAAAAAGGCAGCCAGGCGCAGCCTGCTGACCTCGTCACGCCAGATGAGGTCATCAAAGACCCCTACGTGCTGGAGTTCCTCGACCTCAAAGACGAGTACTCCGAATCCAATCTCGAAGATGCCCTGATCCACCGGCTGGAGGACTTCCTGCTGGAACTGGGCAGCGATTTCACCTTCGTTGGCCGCCAGCGACGGCTGCGCATCGACGAAAGCTGGTTCCGCGTGGACCTGCTGTTCTTCCACCGTCGACTGCGCTGCCTGGTCATCATCGACCTGAAGCTGGGTGAACTCAGCCACGCCGATGTCGGCCAGATGCACATGTACTGCAACTATGCTCGCGAGCACTGGACGCTGCCCGATGAGAACCCGCCAGTAGGCCTCATCTTGTGTGCCCGCGCCAAGTCGGCACTGGCCCGCTATGCGCTGGACGGCCTGCCCAACAAGATCATGGCGGCCCAGTATCAGACCGTGCTGCCCGATGTGAAGCTGCTGGAAGCCGAGTTGGAGAAGACGCAGCGTGAGCTGGAGGCGCGTCGTATTGCACGCGGTAGCGATGCGGAGGGCGGCATATGAAGGCGTGGCCCAAAGTCGTCTTGGGTGACTTGTTTGATGTCGAGAAGGGAAAAATCGGGATCATGGCGGCGACGCCTGGCGCTTTCCCATTGGTCACCACAGGCGAAGGCCTTGCTTCGCACATCGAACCGCACTTCTCGGGAGATGCTGTTTGCATCCCTCTGATATCTGCAACAGGTCATGGTCACGCGAGCCTCAAACGACTGCACCACATCAAAGGGGAATTTGCCGTAGGCTCTATTTTGTGCGCCTGCATAAACCGTGCGCCGGAGCGCGTGGATGCACGTTACGTCTACTTCTATCTGAGCGCTTGCAAAGACACAGTGCTGATACCACTGATGCAGGGCACTGCCAACATGTCCATGAAAGTGTCCGACATTATTGAAGTTGAGATTCCACTGCCGCCACTGATCGAACAACAAGCCCTCGTTGCACGCCTGGACGCACTGGCCGAGAAAACTCGGCAGGTGAAAGCGCATCTGGACGCAGTCGAGCAAGATGCCGATCGCCTCGTCCGAGCGTACATTTTTCACCCTCCAGGTGAACAGCCGAAGAGACGCCCCATGTCTGATCTGGTGTTCCAGCGTCAGCCAGACGTAATCGTTGACGGAACTGTTCAATACCGCTTTGCGGGCGTCTACTCGTTCGGTCGCGGCGTATTCAAAAGTGTTGTCAAGACCGGTAGCGAATTCGCCTATGAGCGGCTTTCCACAGTTCGAGCTGGTGACTTCACTTATCCCAAATTGATGGCCTGGGAGGGCGCGTTGGGCGTTGTGCCTCCTGAATGCGACGGCATGGTTGTATCGCCAGAATTTCCAGTGTTCTCAGTCAACACAGATGAAGTCTTGCCCGAGTTGCTGGACATTTACTTCCGCACCCCGGAGGTTTGGCCCGAACTGGCAGAGCTGAGTGGCGGCACCAACGTCCGCCGCCGCCGTCTGCAGCCATCGGCATTTCTGAGCTACAAAATGCCAGTTCCATCGATGGGAACACAGTTGAAACTGCGCGAGGCATACCGCAGAACACAAGCACTCAAGGCAAAACACGCCGCCATCCGCGAAGCCAATGCCGACTTACTCCCCGCGACGCTGGAACGCGTCTTTTCAGGGAGCAATTGAGTGCAGTTCATTGCCGATGGCCCTGACATTCCCAACGAGCTTTTGCAGGCCCATGAAGAGGGTCGCGTCGTGTTTTTCTGCGGCGCGGGCATCTCGTACCCTGCTGGCCTTCCCGGCTCCTGATTAGAAACCTGCCTCAGCGAGGCTCACCCCATGAGCTTGTGACTCACTAATCTGTGGTCTTCTTACAGTGGGGTGAGCACCATGGCCTTCAACCAGATTCAGTTCCAGCACGGCATGTCGATTCCGGAATTCCTTCGTAGCTTTGGCACCGAGGCACAGTGCGCCGAAGCGATCAAGGCCGCGCGCTGGCCTGAGGGATTTCGCTGTCCGCGCTGCTCCAGCAGTGATCACTATGTGGTCGGCCACGGTGTCCGTAAGCTCTTCCAGTGCAATGGCTGTCGGCATCAGACCTCCCTGACCGCAGGCAGTCTCATGGCACACACCAAACTGCCCCTGACGACCTGGTTCTTGGCCATCTACCTCATCAGTCAGGCCAAAACCGGCCTGTCTGCCCTGGCGCTCAAGCGTCAGCTTGGCGTGAGCTATCCCACTGCCTGGCTGTTGCATCAGAAGATCAACCGGGCCATGGCCTCGCAAGACGCCACCCACCAACTCAGCGGCACGGTGCAACTCGATGACGCTTACCTCGGAGGCGAGCGCACAGGCGGCAAAGTCGGTCGGGGCTCCGAGAACAAGGTCCCCTTTGTCGCGGCTGTCTCGGTCAATGATCACGGGCATCCGATGTTCATCAAGCTCAATGTGGTCAGAGGGTTCACCTCTGAAGCGATCAGCAAGTGGGCCAAGTCCAATCTGGCACCGGGCACCAGCGTGCACAGCGATGGTTTGGCCTGCTTCAGTGCGGTGGCCGATGCCGGTTGCCTTCACCTCCCGATGGTGGTCGGCTCCCTCAAGCCGCGCGACCTGCCCAGCTTCAAGTGGGTCAACACCGTGCTGGGCAATCTCAAGACCACGTTGGCCGGAGCCTTCCATGCCCTGAACTACCGCAAGTACGCCGAGCACTACCTTGCTGGCTTCGCCTACAGGTTCAACCGCCGCTTCGATCTGCGTGGTCTGGTCGCAAGTCTCATCGTCGACGTCGTGAGAGCAAAGCCCATCAAGGAA
>NZ_JBBEYB010000029.1:0-11909 GCF_037482285.1 Aquabacterium sp. G14 | reverse complement strand
GCTAGGGCGTGTTAACACTAATGGCGACGGCGACGATTGCGCCAGAAAATCTCCGACATGGAGATCACGCCCGAACAATTCGCTACCATCGAACACTGCCTGCCCAGGCAGCGTGGCAACGTCAGCCTGAGCAATCTGCAGGTGGTCAATGCGATCCTTTATGTGGCCGAACATGGTTGCAAGTGGCGCGGACTGCCCAAACGCTTCGGCAACTGGCACACGATTTACACGCGCATGAATCGCTGGACCAAAGCTGGCGTCCTGGATCGCATGTTCGAGGAGTTGCAGCGTGCGCAAGTCGTGCGTATCAGGATCGAAGCCGTCTCGCTGGACTCCACAAGCATCAAGGTCCATCCCGACGGCACGGGGGCACTAAAAAAAACGGCCCACAAGCCATCGGAAAGTCCCGAGGCGGATGGAACACCAAGATTCATATGGTTGCCGCGGATGCTCGAACGGCCGTAACGTTTTGCCTCTCGCCTGGGCAGGCACACGACGCACCCGAAGGCCGGCGCCTGCTCAGCAGTCTTGGGCCCGCCAGCAGGCCGGTGCATTTGTTGATGGACCGCGCCTACGAAGGCAACGAGACACGGCAGCTGGCACTGGATCTGGGTTTCATTCCGGTGGTGCCACCAATGAAGACGCGGAACGAACCGTGGGACTACGACCGCGAGATGTACAAGCGCCGCAATGAGGTGGAGCGGTTGTTCCGTCGACTCAAAGGCTATCGCCGTATCTTCTCGCGGTTCGAGAAACTCGACCTCATGTTCCTGGGCTTCATCAGCTTCGTGCTCGTCGCTGATGGACTTCGGATGTGTTAACAGGCCCTAGCCCACTCTGTATGAGACATTGCCATGTCACAGGCCTGTCTTCACCATCCTCACCGCATCAAACGGACACACGATCACACACTGCACACACACCGTGCAGCCGCTCTCATCGTGCAGCACCGCGCGCTTGCGGCCCCAGCCGTTGGGGCCATCGGTCTCCAGCCACAGCACCTTGGGTTCGCACGCGGCCACGCAGCGGCCGCAGCCGGTGCAGCGATCGGGGTCGATCTCAGGCAGGGCCTTGGGACGCGCCATCGGGGGCCGGGTACTTGCGCGCATTGATCACCATCTTGCGCTGCGCCGCGTCAATCAGGTCCACATCCAGCGCCGTGCTCAGCTGCACTAGGTACAGCAGCACATCGGCCATTTCCTGGGCCACAGCTTCCTTGGTGTCAGGCGGCAGGTCGCGGCTTTGCGCTTCGGTCAGCCACTGGAAGGGCTCCAGCAGTTCGGCCGCCTCCACCACCAGGGCCGAGGCCAGGTTCTTGGGCGCATGAAACTGGCCCCAGTCCCGCTCTGCCGCAAAGCGTTGCAGGGCCTGGGCCAGTTGCGCAAGGCTGTCGCTCATGTCTGCCTCAGCCCAGCAGCTTGGCCAGGCCCCAGATGGCGCACGCGGCCGACACGGCGGCGGTCACGGTGCGCAGGCCGCGGTGGGTGGACAGCAGGCCCAGCGCGCTGCTGGCCAAAATGATGCCGAAAAGGTAAGTGAACTTCATGGGCCGCATCTTAGTGGACGGCCACGCCCACCCGGCCTGCCTCACACCCCACCGTAGTCGATGAAACCCTTGTTGATGCTGGCCAGCTTGCGCTGCAGGCGGTACACGCCCCCGCCTTCACGCCCTTGCGAGGCATCGGTGTTGCCTTCGATGGTGTGGATGTAACCCCCTTCGATGCGTTCCACAAAGCCGGTGTGACCCAGCCCGCCGCCAAAGTCCATGATGAAGACGGCTCCGGGCAGCACCCGCCCAGGGTCGGCCACGGCGTCGCGGGCCAGCAGGCGCCGGGCGCCTCGGCTGGGCGCGTTCTGCCAGTGGGCCAGGCAGCCCGCCGTCTTGAACATGGGGTTGGCACGGCCGGCTTGCTGCGCGGCCTCGTCAAAGCACCAGTAGGTGAAGGCGCAGCACCAGGCCAGGCCGGGCCTCACCCCGGCGCGGCGCAGGTAGGCATCCACCTCGGGACCGCGGTTGCTGTTGCGCGGTTGTTCGCGCACGCCGGCATCGGCCTGGGCACCGGCCACGGCCAGCACGCTGGCCAGGAAGGGGTCGGCCGCATCCTGGTGCTGGGGCACGCCCTCGGCGCCAAACAGGGCCGCCCAGGTCAGCGAGCCCACTTCGCCGTCGATCTTCAGCGGCTGGCCCTGGTCGTCCAGGTGCCGCGCCTGGAACAGCTGCACGGCCTGCTTCATGTTCGGCCCGAAGCGGGGGTTGTCGGGGTCCAGCGCCAGCGCCTCGCCACCGCGCAGCACCAGCGCCTTGTTCAGTGCGGTTTTCAGGGCCTTGACGATGCGGGCGTCGGCTTCGCCCATCTTGATGACGCGACCGGGGTACTTCATGGTGGCTCCTTGCAGAACAGGAAGGTTGGGGGTGCGCCCGCTCAGTCCGCCAGGCGCTCGATGCGCACCTTGGGCTGTTTGACCGGGTCCACGATGTAGCCCAGGGCCTGGCCGATGATGTCGATGGCGTTGTCAAAGCAGCCGTGCGAGGCCGCCTCGGTGCCGGCCCCGTTGGCCACGCGGCGCTCACGCAGGATCTGCAGGTTGGTGGCGCCTACGCCCAGGCCATCCCAGAACTTCTGCCACTGGGCCACGTCCTTGAGGTGGTCGCGTGCCCACATGTCGTCGCCCGCCGCCGGGGCCACCGAGGCCGCCTCAAAGCACTTGGCCATGCCCAGCAGCGGCATCTTGTGCGCGTCTTCAAACGAGCGGCTCACCAGGTAGAGCAGGGATTTGCGGTAGGGGCCCACCGCATCGTCGCGCTCGTTCTGGTCCGACAAGACATGGATGTGGAAATCCTTGGCGGTCAGCACGCCTTGCTTGACGGCGGGCACGTAGTGGTCAAGCGCAAAGCGCGTGGTGCAGGCCGGCGCGAACAGCCGCGTGCTGGCGGCTTTCAGGCCCACCTTGCCCAGCTGCTTGAGCATGGACCCGAGCACGATGCTGCCGGCCGAGTGGCCCATCAGGTGGATCTCCAGATTCGGCAGCTGCTGTTGCAAGGCCTGCAGGTGCGTCACCATCAGGCGCACGCCGCCTTGGGCGTCTTCGCTGGCCCGCACGGCATTGAGCTTCATCTGGCCCCACATGGCGCCGCCGGGGGCGCGCAGCACGGGCTCCAGCATGCGGTCGGTGCCCTCGGTGATGCGGTCAAGCCAGCCTTTGGCCGGTGGCGCGCCCCGCACACCCAGGCCGAACTTGGCGGCCCATTCCTCGGCCAGGTCGGACACGGTTTCCAGCGGACCCGAGCGCCAGCTGATGAACAGCGGGTAGATGCCGTGGGCCAGGGCGTAGGGCGCCATGACGCGGATGCGGCTGATGGAGTCGCTTTCGCTGTTGAGGCCGCCGTGGGCGTAGATCAACAGCTTGATGCTGCCACGCTCTTTCAGCCAGGCCAGCGGGCGGCTGACGACGGCCGATGCCAGCGCGGTGAGGGCGTTCTCGGCCGTGATGTCGTTGCGCACCGGAAAGCCGCGGTCCAGCACGATGGTGTGGCGGTAGGCCTGGTCGGCGTCCAGCGGGCGGTGTTCGGGCTTCTGGATGTCGCGGTAGCGGCGGGTCAGGGCGTCATCGCCCGCAATCAGGCCGGCCGGGCGGTCCGGCGCGCCGGCAGACATGGCCGAGCCAAAGGGCACCAGAAAGCGTGGCGAGCGCGACACCGGCTGCTTGCCCGACACGGCCCGGTGCGAGGGCACCCCCAGCGTGAAGACCCAGGCGTCGGTGCCGTGCATCACCCAGTCTTCATAAGGCAGCAGGGCAAAGCCGTAAGACCCCCAGCCCTTGCCCCAGGAGTTCTGCACCACAAAGCCTTGCTCGTTGTAACCAACCAGCGCAAAGGCATGGCCGCCCGCTTCTTTGGGCTGGGCCACGGGCCGGATGCGCACCAGGTCGGCATGGCCGCGCAGCTGCTTGCGCGTGGGCACCGCCCAGCCTTCGTGCACGGTGGCCGAGACGTAGAGGGCGCCGTTCTGACGGATGGCCGCCTGCATGTCCACCACCGAGCGCATGTCCACGCGGTAGTACACGCCCAGGGTGCAGGCCAGCGCGTCCACGTCCCAGTTGCGGTCGGGGTCGTTGGGCTGGGCGGGGTCTTCCAGCGGCGGGGCGTGCACGCGGCGGCCTTTGGCATCGAGCACATAGGGCCACAGCGCCTCGCGGCACACGCCGTGGCGGTGCCAGCCTTTGAGCGCGCCGCGGCAGCTGGAGCCTTCGTAGTCTTCACCCGGCCATTCGTCGTACAGGCGGGCGAGCTGGTAGAGCATGGCCGGGCTCACGCGGCGCGCCTGGCTGGCGTCGCCCATCGCATCGCGCACAAACAGCAGGTAGTTGACGACCGCAGCCAGGCCGAAGCCGGTGCAGGCGCCTTCCGAGCCCTGGTCCAGCAGGTGCCCCCCGGCGGCGTAGGCGGGCAGCCACTGCTTCACCTCGGCGTCCGAAGGCCACTGGGCGGGCAGGTTGCCCAGCGGGGGAAGGTAGGGCCGATCGCGCAGGTCCAGGCGATCGGGGCGGGCGTCCAGCGACACCGTGCGCTGGCCGATGACAAGCTGTCGGGTGGGCATGTCCGGCCTCCTTGGGTGAGGAGTGGCGGCCCGGGGGCGCGCTTCTCACGTTGTGAGATTTCATCTTATCGAGCGGGGGCCGGGTGCCCATCACTAACCTTAGGGGGGAGGGCAGGTAATCCCTGATGCGCCCGACGCCCGTTCTCCACACCATCCAAATCTGAAATCAATTGATGTCAGTTAAGGAATTGCCGTGTCTGTCCATCCCTTCCCCACGCCCGAGCACACCGATGTGCTG
The DNA here is from genome assembly GCF_037482285.1 of Aquabacterium sp. G14. Lineage (NCBI taxonomy): Bacteria > Pseudomonadati > Pseudomonadota > Betaproteobacteria > Burkholderiales > Sphaerotilaceae > Aquabacterium > Aquabacterium sp. G14. The sequence goes on along the minus strand of NZ_JBBEYB010000029.1, from coordinate 7,073 downwards.
ATCATTGGCGCAGGCCTGTCCGGCATCGGTGCGGCCTACTACCTGCAGCGCGACCAGCCCGGCAAGTCCTTCGTCATCCTTGAATCGCGCAGCGCCTCGGGCGGCACCTGGGACCTGTTCCGCTACCCCGGCATCCGCTCCGACTCCGACCTGCACACCTTCGGCTACGAGTTCAAGCCCTGGGTGCACGACAAGGCGATCGCCGACGGCCCCGACATCCTGGCCTACCTGCGCGAGACGGCCGCTGAAAACGGCATCGACCGCCACATCCGCTACCACCGCAAGGTAGTCTCGGCCGCCTGGTCGAGCGCAGAGGCCCGTTGGACCGTGACCGTGCAGCACACCGACACCGGCGAGACGCACACCATCGTCTGCAAATGGCTGTTCTCGGCCGCAGGCTACTACCGCTACGACCAGGGCTTCACGCCGCGCTTCGAAGGCATCGACAAGTTCAAAGGCCAGGTGATCCACCCGCAGCACTGGCCCGAGAACCTCAACTACCGCGGCAAGCGCGTGGTGGTGATCGGCTCGGGCGCCACCGCTGTCACGCTGATCCCGTCGATGGCCAAGGACGCGCAGCACGTGACCATGCTGCAGCGCACGCCCACCTATGTGATGACGCTGCCCGCCAAGGACCCGATTGCCAACCTGGCGCGCAAGCTGATGCCCGCCGACAAGGCCTACGCCTTTGCGCGCCGCAAGAACATCGGGCTGCAACGCGGCATCTGGCGTTTCTGTCAGAAGTACCCCAAGGCGGCACGCCGCATCATCCGCTTCGTCAACAAGGCCTCACTGCCCAAGAACTACCCGGTCGACGTGCACTTCAACCCGCCCTACAACCCGTGGGAACAGCGTCTGTGCGCCGTGCCCGATGGCGACCTGTTCAAGAGCATCAAAGCCGGCAAGGCCTCGGTCGTGACCGACCACATCGACACCTTCACGCCGGGTGGCATCCGTCTGAAGTCGGGTCAGGAGTTGCCGGCCGACATCATCGTCACGGCCACCGGGCTGAACCTGCAGTTGTTTGGCGGCATCACGCTCACCGTCGATGGCGAAGCCGTGGACCTGTCCACGAAAGTGGCCTTCAAGGGCATGATGCTCAGCGACCTGCCCAACTTCGCCTTCATCGTGGGCTACACCAACTCGTCATGGACGCTGAAGGTGGGCCTGCTGTGCGAACACTTCTGCCGTCTGCTGGCCTACATGGACCAGCACGGCCACGCCGTGGTGCGCCCGCGCCTGCCCTCGCCCGACATGCCCACCCGCCCGCTGCTCGACTTTGGCGCCGGCTATGTGCAACGTGCGCTGGCCCACCTGCCGCGCCAAGGCACCAGCGGCCCCTGGGTGATGGCGATGGACCCGAACCACGACGCCCAGGTCTTGCGTCACGGCCCGGTCGAAGACCCCTGTTTGGTGTTTGACAAGGCCGCGCGTCCTGCCCATGCTGCGAAGGTGCACGCGGCCGTCGCCGTGAACGCCTGAAGTCGAGCCTTGGCCATGTCCACCTCTGCCGCTTACGCCCACCCTGACATCGTCCCGCGCGAGAAGCTGTCCTTTGGCTTCGACCGCGACATCCCGAAGTACTGGCTGGGCGGCGATGCGTTCAAGACGCGCTTTTGCGACGCCATGTCCACCATCTTCCCGGAAGGCGAGCGCTTTTTCATCTCCTGCGTGCGCGACTTCCGCGATCAGGTCACCGACCCGCAGCTACAGGAAGAGATCAAGCACTTCATGCGGCAGGAAGGCCAGCACGGCATCGTCCACAGCCAGTTCAACGAACACCTGACGAAGCAGGGCATCCGCGTGGCGCGTCTGGAAGGCGTCATGAAATGGTGGCTGTTCGACGTGCTGCGCAAGTACCTGCCCAAGAAGCACACGCTGGCGCTGACCGCCGCGTCCGAGCACCTCACCGCCATCATGGCAGAGGCCCTGTTCACACGCAAAACCGTGATGGGCGACGCTGACCCGCGCATGTTCGCCATGTACGCCTGGCACGCCATGGAGGAAATGGAGCACAAGGCCGTGGCCTTCGACGTGATGCAGAAGGTGGCCAAGGTCTGGTATCCGCGGCGCGTGCTGGCGCTGGTTGAAACCACGCTGGCCTTCAACTTCAACGTGCTGTCTTTCACCAATGCGATGCTGCGCCGTGATGGCTTCAGCCGCTGGCAACGCGTCAAGCTGTTTGCCAAGGGCCTGGGCTGGGTCTATGGCCCCGGTGGCATGTTCATGGGCTGCTGGCGCGCTTACTGGCGCTACTACAAGCCCGGTTTCCACCCCTGGCAGGATGCGCCGTCGCCGCTGTACCAGGTGTGGGTGGAGGCCTTCAACCGCTCGGGCGACCCGGTGGAAGCGGGTCGCGAGGTGTACGCCGCAGCGACCTGAGGCCCCGCCCCGGTCCTCAGCGCTCGGCCGGCGGCAGGGGCGCCAGGTAACCTGCCAGCAGGAACAAGCCGCCCATGCTCAGCAGGCTGAGGGCCGCCCCCAGCGGTGAAAACAGCGCTCCGCCCACCAGCGCCAGCAATTTCAGCGACGACAGCACACAGGCCACGGCGGACACCACCCAGGCCTGACGCCGCTGCCGGCGCGCACTCAGGAACAGGCACGCCACCCCAACCGCGGCCACCAGCACCGGCAACAGGATGCTGTGGCGTGCCAGGCTCCAGCCCATGCCCTGCTGCCATTGCGCCACCCAGACGTAGGCGAACACCACGGCCGTCAAAGCCGCCAGCACCCGGCGCACATCGTGCGCCAGCCCCTCACCCGCGCGCACCCACACGGCCAGCATCCACAAGGCCACCGGCCCGGCCAGCACCTGCGCCATCGGAGCCACCTCTCCGATCAAGGCCATGAGCATGGCGGCGGCCACCAGGCCCAGATGGGCACTCTCCGTGGCCGTGGGGCGCACCTCCACCTCAGCCGGGGTGCGCCACACCCGGTCCAACCAACCCGCGGCGCGACCTTGCGCGAGCAGCGCCAGCCCCAAGGTGCTCAAGGCCAGCGGCATCCCGGGTGCATCCAGCAGCTTCAAGGCCGCGATGGCCGGCAACTGCGACACCAGCAGCTCGACCGCCCCCACCATGCCACCTTGCCAGAGCGGTGGACACAGCGTTTCCCCCGCATGACGCAGCAGCCAGAGCGCCCCGCCCAGCACCGGCACGGACAGCGCCAGCCACTGCCAGACACCGAAAACCCCTGAGCTGTGCACCAGCACCGAGCCCCATTGCATCAAGGCACAGACCGCAAACAGTGCGGGTGCGGGCACCCAGGCCACCGGCCGACGCCACAGTGCCAGCGCCACCATGCCACTGAACAAGGCCAGTTGGGCGGCCACACGCAGCGCCGGTTCATGCACCACCAAAGACAGGCCCACACTTCCGGCAATCACCGCCACAAAGGCGAACAGCCAGCCATCAACATCCTCCAGCGAGCGTGCATAACGCAGGGACAAGGGCATGGCGACCAGCCACACCAGCGCCGCCGCCCAGGCCGAGTCCATGCCCATCGTCGCCACGCCGATGAGCACCAGCGCCCGCGCCAGCCATTGACGCACCAGCGAGCGGCGGTCAACCGACAGCGTCATGATCACGCCTTCGGCAAACAGGCCCAGGCCCATCACCGCCGAGCTCAGGTCTGCCTGGGCGATGGCCATGGCCACGCTCAAGGCGCACAGCACCCAGGCCGTCTCGCGCAACACTGCTGCACGAAACACCCGCAGCGCCAACCCGGACAGCACCACCGCCTGGGCCACCGCCGCGCCTTCGAACACCGTGCCGGTGGGCCACAACCAGTTCTGCATCGCCAGGTACACCACCGCCACCATGGCCAGGCAGGCCGCCAGCAAGCTGGTTTCGCGCTCGTCATCGGTGTGCGTGCGCGCCCAGGCCACGCACCACACGCCAAACTGGAACAGGTAGGCATGCAGCAAACCCTGTTGCATGCCCACCGACAAGGGTTCGGCCTGGGTGGCCCAACGCGCGGCATACGTCACCGCCGCCAGCCCAGCCGCACACAGGTGCGCGTGCACAGCGATCTCGATCCAGCGGCGGCGCCAGCTCAAGGCCAGCGCAAAGGCCGTCACCAGCAGGCCATAGAGCAGGTTGAACAACAGGCTCTGCTGCGCCTGGATGGCCAACACCGGCGCCGCATACGCGCCCAAGAAACCCACCCCGGCCAGCACTTTGGCGTCTTCACGCACCGCGCGCCACACCAGCGACGCGGACAAGGCTGCAAACAGGCCCAGGGTCGTCGTCTCCGAGAACAGGCCATAAGCGTGCCCGCCCACATAGGTCGCCAGATAGGCCACCGCCGCGGCGCCGCCCTGCAAAATCTGCCCCCACAAGGGGTTGCGCCGGCCGAAACGCCAGCCCGCATAGCCGATGCCGGCCGCCACCAACCAGGCCAGGCCAATGCGCATCCCCGGCGAGAGCAACTCGCGCCACGACAAGGCGCTGAGCAGGAAGGTGAAGCCCAGCAGCAGCAGGCCGATGCCCGCACTGGCAAACAGATTGCGCTTGATCAGCCCCATGAAAGACAGGCCCGCGGCCTCGCGGACTTCGGCCGAACGCACCGGCTCGGGTGTCGGCTGCGACAGGGAAGCCACCAGAGGTTCGGCCCCTGCGGTCGGCGCGGGCATGGACATGGGCACGGTGTCGCTGAACGCTGGCCGGGTGCTACGCGCCGACCTCAGTGAGGGATCCAGATCGACCTCGGCGTGCGCTTCGGGCGGCACGGGCGCCACGTCGGGCGCCTTGGTGCTCACGCCGGTCGGCACGGGTGGCTGCGAGGCCTTCTCGGCCAACGCCCGCAACTGGCGCTCCAGCTCAGTCAGGCGTTGATTCAGCGTAGAAAGCCGCGAGCCCAGGATCACCCAGGTCACCACCAGGGCCAAAAACAGAAACACACTCATGAAGAGACTCCGCCCGCGTGGCAGACAAGGTGCAGACCCAGGAGGACGCAGCCGATGCTGCAAACCGACACAAAATGTGTCATCGCCTGCGATTTTGCGCCCATTTTGCGCACCGAATGCCCCACATCAAGAGGGTGTCGTTTTCACTCCCGCACCTTGCCGCGCGCCGCCTTCACATCGGCCCGCACGGCCTTGCCCTGCAGACGACGCTGTTTCGATCCCCAGGTGGGTTTGGTGGGGCGCCGCACCGCCTGCACCTGCGAGGCCTCGGCCACCATGGCCTGCAAACGCCCCAGCGCCTCGGCCTTGTTCTGCTCCAGGCTGCGCGACGACTGCGCCTTGATCACGATCACGCCCTGCTTGTTCAGGCGCTGGTCGGGCAGGGCGAGCAAGCGCTCTTTCACCTCAAGCGGCAGCGACGAGGCGCGCACGTCAAAGCGCAACTGCACCGCGCACGACACCTTGTTGACGTTCTGCCCTCCCGGCCCCTGCGCGCGAATCGCCAGGTAGGCGACTTCGTGTTCCCACACATGGGAGTGGTTGGAAAGCAGGGACATGGTGGATGGGATGATAAATCCCCCACTTGCCTCCACCCCGCCGCGCAGCGATGATGATCCAACAGGTTTGGATCACCCAGGAGAACTTCCGTGACAACAGCCGCCGACATCCTCAAGAGCAAGCCGAATCAGGCGATTTTCGCCATCGGACCCCGTGCCTCCGTCTATGACGCCCTCCAGCTCGCCGCCGACAAGGGTGTGGGCGCCCTGCTGGTGATGGAAGACGAACGCGTGGTGGGCATCGTCACCGAGCGCGACTACGCCCGCAAGGTCGCGCTGATGTCCCGCTCGTCCAAGGACACGGCCGTCAGCGAGATCATGACCACCGCCGTCATGTACGTGCACCCCAGGCAAACCAACGCCGAGTGCATGGCGCTGATGACCGACAAGCGCGTCCGTCACCTGCCGGTGATGGACGAGGGCAAGCTGCTGGGCCTGATCTCCATTGGCGATCTGGTCAAGGACATCATCTCCGAGCAGGAGTTCATCATCCAGCAACTGCAGCACTACATCACGGGCGAGCGCGCCTGAGCCAGTATCCTCACGCCATTGCTTCTGAAGTCCTGATTAGAAACGTGCCTCAGCATGCGACCTGACCGTCTTTTCCTTGATGGGCTTTGCTCTCACGACGTCGACGATGAGACTTGCGACCAGACCACGCAGATCGAAGCGGCGGTTGAACCTGTAGGCGAAGCCAGCAAGGTAGTGCTCGGCGTACTTGCGGTAGTTCAGGGCATGGAAGGCTCCGGCCAACGTGGTCTTGAGATTGCCCAGCACGGTGTTGACCCACTTGAAGCTGGGCAGGTCGCGCGGCTTGAGGGAGCCGACCACCATCGGGAGGTGAAGGCAACCGGCATCGGCCACCGCACTGAAGCAGGCCAAACCATCGCTGTGCACGCTGGTGCCCGGTGCCAGATTGGACTTGGCCCACTTGCTGATCGCTTCAGAGGTGAACCCTCTGACCACATTGAGCTTGATGAACATCGGATGCCCGTGATCATTGACCGAGACAGCCGCGACAAAGGGGACCTTGTTCTCGGAGCCCCGACCGACTTTGCCGCCTGTGCGCTCGCCTCCGAGGTAAGCGTCATCGAGTTGCACCGTGCCGCTGAGTTGGTGGGTGGCGTCTTGCGAGGCCATGGCCCGGTTGATCTTCTGATGCAACAGCCAGGCAGTGGGATAGCTCACGCCAAGCTGACGCTTGAGCGCCAGGGCAGACAGGCCGGTTTTGGCCTGACTGATGAGGTAGATGGCCAAGAACCAGGTCGTCAGGGGCAGTTTGGTGTGTGCCATGAGACTGCCTGCGGTCAGGGAGGTCTGATGCCGACAGCCATTGCACTGGAAGAGCTTACGGACACCGTGGCCGACCACATAGTGATCACTGCTGGAGCAGCGCGGACAGCGAAATCCCTCAGGCCAGCGCGCGGCCTTGATCGCTTCGGCGCACTGTGCCTCGGTGCCAAAGCTACGAAGGAATTCCGGAATCGACATGCCGTGCTGGAACTGAATCTGGTTGAAGGCCATGGTGCTCACCCCACTGTAAGAAGACCACAGATTAGTGAGTCACAAGCTCATGGGGTGAGCCTCGCTGAGGCAGGTTTCTAATCAGG
>NZ_JBBEYB010000028.1:0-14563 GCF_037482285.1 Aquabacterium sp. G14 | reverse complement strand
CCTGATTAGAAACCTGCCTCAGCGAGGCTCACCCCATGAGCTTGTGACTCACTAATCTGTGGTCTTCTTACAGTGGGGTGAGCACCATGGCCTTCAACCAGATTCAGTTCCAGCACGGCATGTCGATTCCGGAATTCCTTCGTAGCTTTGGCACCGAGGCACAGTGCGCCGAAGCGATCAAGGCCGCGCGCTGGCCTGAGGGATTTCGCTGTCCGCGCTGCTCCAGCAGTGATCACTATGTGGTCGGCCACGGTGTCCGTAAGCTCTTCCAGTGCAATGGCTGTCGGCATCAGACCTCCCTGACCGCAGGCAGTCTCATGGCACACACCAAACTGCCCCTGACGACCTGGTTCTTGGCCATCTACCTCATCAGTCAGGCCAAAACCGGCCTGTCTGCCCTGGCGCTCAAGCGTCAGCTTGGCGTGAGCTATCCCACTGCCTGGCTGTTGCATCAGAAGATCAACCGGGCCATGGCCTCGCAAGACGCCACCCACCAACTCAGCGGCACGGTGCAACTCGATGACGCTTACCTCGGAGGCGAGCGCACAGGCGGCAAAGTCGGTCGGGGCTCCGAGAACAAGGTCCCCTTTGTCGCGGCTGTCTCGGTCAATGATCACGGGCATCCGATGTTCATCAAGCTCAATGTGGTCAGAGGGTTCACCTCTGAAGCGATCAGCAAGTGGGCCAAGTCCAATCTGGCACCGGGCACCAGCGTGCACAGCGATGGTTTGGCCTGCTTCAGTGCGGTGGCCGATGCCGGTTGCCTTCACCTCCCGATGGTGGTCGGCTCCCTCAAGCCGCGCGACCTGCCCAGCTTCAAGTGGGTCAACACCGTGCTGGGCAATCTCAAGACCACGTTGGCCGGAGCCTTCCATGCCCTGAACTACCGCAAGTACGCCGAGCACTACCTTGCTGGCTTCGCCTACAGGTTCAACCGCCGCTTCGATCTGCGTGGTCTGGTCGCAAGTCTCATCGTCGACGTCGTGAGAGCAAAGCCCATCAAGGAAAAGACGGTCAGGTCGCATGCTGAGGCACGTTTCTAATCAGGAAACGCAATTACGTCACCCGGTCAGGCAGGCGCCTTCGTTTGCTGGGTCCGCGCCACTTGGCCCCATCGCCGACCGCAGGAGGTCGTGATGAATGCGCCCGTGCCCCACTCGTCGCTACAGGTGTTGGCAGACCTGTCGTTGGACGATAAATACACCCAGGAACGCGGCCGTGTGTACATGAGCGGCATCCAGGCGCTGGTGCGTCTGCCCATGCAGCAACACGCGCGCGATGCGCTCGACGGACTTCGCACGGCCGGCTTCATCAGTGGCTACCGCGGCTCCCCCTTGGGCGCGTACGACCAGGCCCTGTGGGCGGCCAAGGCGCACCTGGAACGGCACTACATCGTCTTTCAGCCCGGCGTCAACGAAGAACTGGCAGCGACCGCGGTGTGGGGCAGTCAGCAATTGGACCTGTCACCCAGTGGTCGGCGCTACGACGGCGTCTTTGGCATCTGGTATGGCAAGGGGCCGGGGGTGGATCGCAGTGCCGACGTGTTCAAGCACGCCAACATGGCCGGCACGGCGCGCCACGGCGGTGTGCTGGCCGTGGCGGGCGACGACCACGTGGCCAAAAGCTCCTCGGTCGCTCACCAGAGCGACCACATCTTCAAGGCCTGCGGCCTGCCGGTGTTCTTCCCCAGCAATGTGCAGGAGATTCTGGACCTGGGGCTGCATGGCCTCGCCATGAGCCGATTCTCTGGCCTGTGGGCCGGGCTCAAGACCATCCAGGAGGTGGTGGAGTCGTCCAGCACCGTGTCCGTGGACCCCGATCGCGTGCACATTCACCTTCCGGAAGACTTCGACATGCCGCCCGGCGGCCTGCACATCCGCTGGCCCGACACACCGCTGGAGCAGGAAGCGCGCTTGATGGACCACAAGTGGTATGCCGCGCTGGCCTACATCCGAGCCAACCGCCTCAACCACACCGTGCTGGACAGCCACCACGCGCAACTGGGCCTGATCGCCAGCGGCAAGGCCTACAACGACCTGCGCCAGGCCCTGCACGACCTCGGGCTGGATGATGAAGCCTGCCGCCGCATCGGCCTGCGCGTGCACAAGGTGGCCGTGGTCTGGCCGCTGGAAGCCAGCATCACCCGTGAGTTCGCCACCGGGCTGCGCGAAATCCTCGTCATCGAGGAAAAGCGCCAGATGATCGAGTACCAGCTGAAGGAAGAGCTCTACAACTGGCGCGAGGACGTTCGCCCCAATGTGCTGGGCAAGTTCAACGAACCCGATGGGGATGTGAGCGGCGGCGAATGGTCGCACCCGCATCCGGCTTCACGCTGGCTGCTGCGGGCCAAGGCTGACCTCAACCCGGCCCTCATTGCCAAAGCCGTGGCCCAGCGCATCGACAAACTGGGGCTGTTGCGCGATGCCGACCCCAGCTTGCGTGCCCGCGTGGCCGAGCGCCTGCGCACCATCGAGGCCAAAGAGCAGGCCCTGTCACATTCGCCCACGCAGGTCGACCGCCCACCTTGGTTCTGCAGCGGGTGCCCCCACAACACCTCCACGCGTGTCCCCGAAGGTTCACGGGCGCTGGCTGGCATCGGCTGCCACTACATGGCCATGTGGATGGACCGTGACACGCGCACCTTCTCGCAAATGGGCGGGGAGGGCGTGAGCTGGGTCGGGCAGGCGCCGTTCACCGACGAACCCCACGTGTTCGCCAACTTGGGCGACGGCACCTACTTCCACTCCGGCCTGCTCGCCATCCGCCAGGCCATCGCGGCCAAGGTCAACATCACCTACAAAATCCTCTACAACGACGCCGTGGCGATGACGGGCGGGCAGCCAGTGGATGGCACCCTGAGCGTGGCCGCCATGACGCGGGAACTGGAAGCCGAGGGCGTGCGCCAGATCGTCGTGGTCAGCGACGCCCCTGACAAATACCACGCCGACGCCGAGCTGGCCCCTGGCGTGCAGGTGTACCACCGCGACCGCCTGGACACCGTGCAGAAGACCCTGCGCGAGGTACCCGGTTGCACCGTGCTGATCTATGAGCAGACCTGCGCCACCGAGAAGCGTCGGCGCCGTAAACGCGGCACCGAGTCGGTCTTGGCCCGCCGCGTGGTGATCCATGAAGAAGTCTGCGAAGGCTGTGGCGATTGCGCCGTACAGTCCAACTGCCTGAGCGTGGAGCCGGTGGAAACCGAACTGGGCCGCAAGCGCCGCATCAACCAGAGCAGCTGCAACCAGGACTTCTCGTGTCTCAAGGGCTTGTGCCCCAGCCTCGTTACCGTGGAAGGCGGCCAACTGCGGCGCAAGCAGGCCGCCCAAGCCGTCCCCGATCTGGCCAGCCTGCCACCGCTGACCGAGCCCTTGCTACCCGGTTGCAGCCAGGCCTACGGCATCGTGGTGGCCGGCATCGGTGGCACGGGCGTCATCACCATTGGCCAGTTACTGGGTGTGGCGGCCCACATCGAAGGCAAGGGCGTGGTCACCCAGGAAGCCGCCGGCCTCGCCCAGAAGGGCGGCGCCACCTGGAGCCACGTGCAGATTGCCGAACACCAGCGCGCCATCCACACCACCAAGGTGGGCATGGCCGAGGGCGATCTGGTCCTAGGCTGCGACCCCATTGTGACGGCGCACGAGGCCACCCTGTCTGTCATGCAGCGCGGCCGCACCCGTCTGGCGCTCAACAGCCACGCCACACCTACAGCCGCCGTGTTGCACGATCCGGCATGGGCCTTCCCCTCGGCCCAGTGCGATCAGGTGTTGAGTGAAGCCGTCGGCGCCGAGCAACTGAGGCGCATCGACGCCGTGGCGCTGGCCGAACGCCTGTTGGGGGACGTCATCTACGCCAACCCCTTGCTACTGGGTTTTGCCTGGCAGATGGGCTGGGTGCCCTTGCAGCGCGCCTCCATCGAGCGCGCCCTGACGCTCAACGGCACCCAGGTCGAGCGCAATCTGCAGGCCTTTGCCTGGGGACGGCACGCCGCACATGACCCAGCCGGGGTGTCGCGCTGGGCTGCGCCCACGCAACCCATCCAATGGCTGGGCAAGGCCGCAGGCGGGAGTGCCCAACGGGCCGCAGCGACCTTGGACGAGCTGATCCAAGACCGTCACACACGCCTGGTGGACTACCAGGACCACGCCTACGCGCAGCGCTATCTGGACGTGCTGACCCGGGTGCGTGCAGCCGAACATCCGCTTGGCAGCACGCGTTTCAGTTTGGCAGTGGCGCGCTACCTGTACAAGCTCATGGCCTTCAAGGACGAGTACGAGGTGGCCCGTCTGCTCACATCAGAAGCCTTCCGAAAACGCATTGCCGACCAGTTCGAAGGTGCCTGGACGCTGGTGTTCCACCTGGCCCCGCCCACGTTGAACGCCGAGCTGGACGATGCCGGGCGACCGCGCAAACGGGCCTTTGGCCCAGCATGGCGTGGCGTGTTGCACGGCTTGGCCTGGGCGCGCCGACTGCGCGGCACCTGGCTGGACCCTTTGCGTCACAGTGCCGAACACCGCGAAGCCCGTCAGGTGCTGGACGACTATCTGCACGCCATCGAGCAGATCCTGCCGCGCCTGACGACCGCCAACCTGTCGCTGGCCTGCCAGATCGCCGAGTTGCCCGAGACCATCAAGGGCTACGGCCCGATCCGCACACCCCACGTGGCGGCCGCCCGGCAACAGTGGCAGCGGTGGCTCGCCCAGGGATTTGGCGTACAGCCCGGGGCTTGATCGGTGCAGCGGAATGCGCTGGCCAAAAGTGCCTACACTGGCGCCTGATTTTCGTCTCCCGCCATGCGCATCCACACCATCCGCCAGCGTCTGCGTGACCTGGGCGCCAAACCCATCCACGAGCAGCGCGTGCTGCGCCTGTGGTCTCAGGCCTTGCCGCAAGACAGCGGCCGCCGCCAGCTGCAGGACTTCCTGCCCCAGGAGGTGCGTGAAGCCTTGCCCGCGCTCGTGGCCGAGCTGGAGGGCCTGGCGCGTTTGCGCTCACAACACCCCGGTGACGATGGGTCTGCCCGCCTGCTGGTGGAGCTGACCGACGGTCAGATGGCCGAGAGCGTGCTCCTGCCGCGTGATGGCCTGTGTGTCTCGACCCAAATCGGTTGCGCCGTGGGCTGCGTGTTCTGCATGACGGGCAAGGAGGGCCTGCTGCGTCAAGTCGGCAGCGCCGAAATCGTGGCCCAGGTGGCCCTGGCCCGCACGCTGCGCCCGGTCAAGAAGGTGGTGTTCATGGGCATGGGCGAGCCTTCGCACAACCTGGACAACGTGCTGGAGGCCATCGACCTGCTGGGCACGGTCGGCAACATCGGCCACAAGAACCTGGTGTTCTCCACGGTGGGCGACCCGCGCGCCTTTGAACGCCTGCCGCAAGGGCGCGTCAAGCCAGCCCTGGCCCTGTCTCTGCACTCCACCAAGGCCGATGTGCGCGCCGAGCTGCTGCCGCGCGCGCCCCGCATCACCCCGGAAGAACTGGTGGAGGAGGGCGAGCGCTACGCTCGCGCGACCGGCTATCCCATCCAGTATCAGTGGACCTTGCTGGACGGCATCAACGACACGGAAGAAGAGCTCGACGGCATCGTGCGCCTGCTCAAGGGCAAGTACGCGCTGATGAACATGATCCCGTACAACAGCGTGCCGGAGCTGCCTTACCGCCGCCCCGCCTGGGAGAAAGCAGCGGCGATCGCGCGCAACCTGCACCAACGCGGCATCCTGACCAAGTTGCGCAACTCAGCGGGGCAGGATGTGGATGGGGGATGTGGTCAATTGCGAGCCCGTCACACCGGCGCGACAGGCCGCAAGGTATTGCCCATTCGGGCGGAGGCTCAACGCGAGCAGTCCAAGCCGTAACGGCGCTTCAGCACCGGTGCATCCTGTGGTGCGTGCTTCTTCACCTGGGCACAGGTGATGAACTGGCCGTGCATGGTCTTCTTGAGCTTGTCGGTGTACATCCAGTCCACGATGTCTTCGGGCTGGAAGGTGTAGCTCATGCGGACCTGCATGCGCTTGAGGGTGACGGGCACCGTGGCCACGTAGCCCACATAGCCCTTGTCGGTCTTCTCAAAGGGCTGCAGCCAGATGAACTCCTGCAGCTTGCCTTCCTTGACCAGCACGCGCACCGCCACGTTCTCGTAGCGCTTCTCGTCGCCCGTGGCGCCTACCTTCAGCACCTCACCCGCCGTGGCACGGCCCTTCTTCATCGCCGCCTGAATGTAGGGTGCGCTCGGGTCGATCTCCAACTCCGTGCGAGATTCGGCCTGTGAAGCCGATGCAGACGCTGCGCTCGCGGGCGGTGCCACAGGTTTGCGCGCCTGGCTCCAGGATGCCGAAGCCGTACACAACAGGGCCGAAGCCAGCAAAGTCAGAGAGAGTTGGCGCATGAACACAGACTCAAGCAGTGAAACAACCGGCTCAGTGTAGGAGGGGGGGCAGCCAGCCATGCTAGGGATCATCACCCGGATGAAACACTGCGGCCCGCTGTGAGCCCCTTCATTTGAGGGGCGTCTCACGCGATGCCGGGCGCACCTCTCCTCACACTCAAGGAGCCGACGCAGCCGGCACAGCAGGGGTGGTCACCGGCGCAACCGGGGTTGCGGCAACGGGTTCCGCGTTGGTTCGAGGTGCGGCTTCACTGCCCGATGCACTCACTGCTGCCGCAGCCGGGGTGACGCCACTCGCACTCGGCGCCACGCCACTGGCAACCGACTCGCCCGACAAGACCGGTTCGTCGCCAACGGTCACATCGTCTTCCGCATCGCTGGCCGCGCTGGCCGCCGGTGCAGTCTGCAACACACCGCCCAGCCAGTCATTCACCCGCTTGAGCACATCCGGGTCATGTTCGCCCAATTTCAAGCGTGCATCGATGACCCGGTTGCGAAGCGCCTGCTGGAACACCTCACCCACAATCGGCAGCGCACTCTGTGCACCACGTCCCCAGTAGTCACTGCGCAGCGTGATGCGGTTGTCATTGAAACCCACCCACGCACCTGCCACCAGCTGGCCGTGCATCATGATGAACCAGCCATCTGTGTTGTTCTGCGTCGTACCTGTCTTACCCGCCAAATCAGCCCGAAGGCCATAGCGGGTACGGATGGCCGAACCGGTGCCCCGATCGATCACACCACGCATCACCTCCAGCAGCGTCGCATCCACTTCGGGGGGCAACACCACCTTGGGTTTGGGCATGGCGAACTCGGCCAAGACCTTGCCTTCGCTGTTTTCAATGCGCGTCACAAAGCGTGGGGCAATGTAGCGGCCCCCGTTGGCCATCGTGCCGTACGAAGTCACCATCTCATACAGCGTGACCGGGCTGGTGCCCAGCGACAGCGACAACACTTCTTCAAGGGGGCTCTCGTTCACGCCCATTTTGCGGGCGAGGTCTGCCACCTTGTCAGCGCCCACTTGCTGCATCAATTGGGCCGTGATGATGTTCTTGGAATACACCAAGCCGCCACGCAGCGTGATGTTGCGTCCGCTGGGCGGGCGACTGTCCGTGGGGCGCCATACATCGCCACCTTCGGTTTCAATCTCGATGGCCTTGTCCGGCAAGGTGTCGGTGGGCTTGGCACCCTGCATGAACGCGGCCGCGTATACAAAAGGCTTGAAGGTTGAGCCAGGTTGCCGGCGTGCTTGCTGCACATGGTCAAACTGATCCTGCTTGAAGTCGCGACTGCCCACCCACGCCTTGATCTCGCCCGATTGTGGGTCCAGCGCCATGAAGCCGGCTTGCACTTGCGTCTTCTCGTCTTTCAAGGCTTTCATGAAGTCCGCGTCGCCAGTCAGACGCGCCATGGCCTCCGAATCGGTCTGCCCGCCTTCGCGGGCCCTCTTGTACGCCCCGGACTCGCGCACGAAGGCTTGTACCGTCTCCAGGTCTGTCGACCAAACCGACGAGGGGGCCCAGGCGCTGTCGGCCACTGACTGTAACTGGCGCCCCTGCCGCTGAACCGCCTGCTCGGCCCATTGCTGCAGGCGCGAGTCGATGGTGGTGTGCACCACCAGTCCATCGGCGTAGATGTCGTAGTCGTTCTGGTCAGCCCATTCGATCAGCCACTTACGCAGTTGCTGCATGAAATGGGGCGCCTCGCCTGGGGCCTCGGTCTGCCGCTCGAAGTCCAGACGAAGAGGACGCTTTTTCAAACGATTGAACTCAGCCTCGGTCAGCTCGCCGCGCTTGACCATCTGCGACAGCACCGTGTTGCGCCGCTGCTCCGCTCGCTCCGGGTTGAGCACGGGGTTGTAGTAACTGGTTCCCTTGAGCATGCCGATCAAGGTGGCGCTTTCCAGTACGTCCAGCTTGCGCGCGGGCTTGTCAAAGTAGGTGCGCGCAGCCATTTCGATGCCGAAGGCGTTGTACAGAAATGGCACGGTGTTCAGGTACGTCTCCAGGATCTCATCCTTGGAGTACAGCGCCTCAATCTTGAGCGCCGTGATGGCCTCTTTGAGCTTGCGTGTCAATGTCGGCGCGCGGCCGATTTCTTCCGGGTAAAGATTGCGCGCCAATTGCTGCGTGATCGTGGAGCCCCCCTGACGGTCGCCCCCGAACGTGCTCAGGGCTGCCGACGCCGTGCGGCGCCAATCCAACCCGAAATGATCGTAGAACCGGTGGTCTTCCGTGGCCACCAGCGCCTTGACCAAGTGCGGTGACATCTCATTGAGCTTGACCCACTCCCGGTTTGCCCTCTTGAACACGGCCATCTCATGCCCGTCAGCAGACAGAATGCGCGCCGGCTCGGTGATACGGGCCTTGCGGATGTCGCCAGCACTGGGGGTGAATGGAATCAGCAGAAAAACATACAGCAGGCACAACGCTGGTACGGCGGCCAGTGCCAGTGCAATCCCTTTTCGGGTCGGGTGACGAAGGTGATGAAGCGAGCGGTGCCACAGCGCAAAGGCCAGCGCCTGAATCCGGGCCAGGTTGAATGTCATCGGTGGCTCTCAGTTGGTCAGACGAGAGGCACAGGCGCGCCCAACCAAGCCATGCCGCCCGCGGTGAGAATGGCTGCGGCCAGCCAGGCGCCAATGCGCTTGAGCAAACCGACATCCACCTTGCCGCTCTGCTGGGTGGGGCTGCCGCCAAAGCCAAACACAAAAGCGTGGGCCGGCAAAGCCACCAGTACCAACATTCCCAGAATGGGCCACATGCTGCCCGTGGCACCAGGGTCGGTGAACAACGGCCACAGCAGGGGCCAGGAGAACGCGGACAGGCAGCCTGCGAGTGCTGCAGTGAGCAGGGTGGGGGTGATCTTCATGAGATCGACATGATAGGGCGCCTGCCCACGCTCCGCGTGACCGAAACAGCCCGGACTTTGTCAAATGGGTCGCCCTGTCAGGGAATGCGCACGCGGCAGCGAGCAGGAGGCGGCTCGGGCACCTCATTGCACACATCGAATGCCTCGGGTTTCACACCGCCACGCACGGTGCGGTAAGGCCCGAAACATGCCGCGCTTTCCTCGTAGAGACGCTGCCAAGTGGCGCAATCTGTGCGGTCGTTGGGTACCTGGCTGGGACGCTTGCCCGATGGCTGCGATGAGGTGGTGGCTGGAGCCTGAAGCGCAGCCGAAGAGGCCGCGGAATGAGCTTGGACCCTTGCCTTGTCACGCTGAGCCCGCTCCATTGCCGCGCGTTGATCCTCGGAAGAGGGGGCCGCAGCAGGAGCCTCCACTGGGCGTGCCTTGTCCTTGTATCTTTCAGGGACCACATCGGCATAGTGAACTTTGCCATGCGCGTCGACCCAGCGGTATACCGTGGAGGCAGCCACAACGGAGGCCGACCACAACAGACTGCAGACAACGAGAATGTGAAAACTCGGGCGCATCATCGGCGAAAGACTATGCGAAAACACAGACCGCGACAAGGCTTCGAGCTTGCGTCAGGGAACTGGCGACCTCACTGATCCCCCTGGGCGGATCCGCACTAGTTCTGATGATGACTGACCGACGCGATGCGATCGTCATGGCCGTAGCAGATACGGAGGTAATCCATGTCAATGCCGAAGCCGCTACACATTCCAAGAGGGTAGAGCGCGCAACGTCCTTCCGATCCCCTCTCGCCCTTGCCCAGCATTTGCTCAACCATGGTCCGCCGAGTGCCCGCCACCAGATGATGACGTTGAAGATCTCGGAACATGCCACCCCTCGGACATGACATGTCCAGCGCGCATGCCTTTCCAGAACATTGGCCTGCTTGCTCCCATGCGACCTTGGTGAAAGTTGTTCCCATGAATGGCATTTCATGCAAAACAAATTTGGTGATGCTTTCGCCAAAGAAAACCGCAATGACAATGGTCAGCCAAATGGCGACGAACAGCCATTTGCCCAGTTTGGTGAACGCGTCAAACATTGCTGGCAGGTGTTAGGGGTGGTCCATGGGGTATCGACTTTGAAGGCGTAAGGGATAAGCGCTCTCGAGGCATTCGCTCAGCCACCCAGATATGATGGCTGAAAACCTAATCTTCTGCCGCCTCAACCGGAATGCGGCTGAAGCCATCATTGGGGGGGACGTGCTGAAGTCTGTTGAGCGACTTTGTTCCGACGATCAGTAGGAAGTGAGGAAATTCGTCTGGGCCACCAAAATCATAGAGCGTCACGCCCTTTGGTAAAACACCGGGTTCGGAGTCAACATTGGAATACAGCGTCAGGGCTTGTGTTGTGACAAATCTGTCAGCGCGCAAGATCTGATGATGCTGATAATATCTTCCGCCAGCGAAAGATGCCGCGGAGGATAGAATGACGGCAGCCGCTAACAACGCAGGTTTCATTGGCTTATTTAATGGGTGTGGTGGGCGGTCGCAAGATCATCGGCATCCCAGCTTGGTTGCTCTCGCGTTCAATTGAGATCACTTTTGCATTCACACGTACGCCGTTGCAGAGGAGATGCAACTGCACTTCATTGTCGAATCTTCGCGCTCGATGTTTTGGCTAGGCGTTGCGAGAGCACAGTTGCCAAGCAGGCAGCACTGAACAGCGGTGGAAGAGCAAACCAAAAGAAGGAATTGAACGAGATTGTGGCTTTCTCAAAAGACCCAAGCATTAAGGCTGTGAAGCAATGAGCGACCACACTTGCGATGCAAACGTATAGAACAAGCCGTGGACTTGAGACATTCGGTTGCAGGAGAGCATGAGCTACGCCGTCGCACAGTGCAGCAAGGACGCCATACGGGAAGGAAAATAGCAGGCAGGTTGCAATGAACAGTGGCAGAAATGCCCAACCAAGGGGTTCGTATAGATACGTGCCAGCTGCTACTACGAGCCCCCCGATTGGAGGCCCAATAAGCGTATATAGCGCAACAATTTTCCAGCGGTTCATGCTGACTGGGGCCTCACGAATTAGTTAACTGGCGCCCATAAGGCGTATCCGGAGCGATGGGTCGTATCAGCGTCCATGTTGAACTCACAGTTAGGGATCGCGGAGGCGCGGAAGTCCGCTACTCAGAAGGGTAGAAGACTTTGGCGCTATCAGTCGTTGAAATTGCCAGCCCTTTTTTTGTAAAAGGCGACTAAAGCAATCATGCCAAATCCAAATAGCGCTGTGGCGTTAGGCTCTGGCACCGCTGAGGCGGACACGTTATCGATATATTGGGTCAGCGAACTTGTTGCAGATGCGTATTGCCGCGTAACCAATATTTTGAAAGTATGCGCCCCAGGGGCGACATAGGAAATCGATTCCAAGAGGCCTCTGCTCACTGTGCCAGCGTTAATTTTTCCAACGGTAAAGCTGTCAAGAAGAACGTCATCAAGGAAAAGGGAAAATGTGCCGCCATCCCCGTTATAGCCGCCATAGAGGCTCGGGGCGTTGGCCACGGCGATGTTAGCGTGCAGTAATGTGAGGCCGCCGGAAAACGTTATTGTTTGCTCAATTCCTCCACCCTCAGTGGGGCGAGGGCAGTCGTATCCGGGATAGTTGCATGGCGCTGTCAGATATCCAACGCTTAAGCCAAGAGCCGAAGAGCTCGCGCCGCTTCCTGCTACATCGAAACTGGAGATGCTCGGAAAACCAACCCCTAAAGTCCCATTGGCTGTCGTTAATGTGTTCCAGTTCGATAGAGTGCCCGTTTCGAAATCTCCGTTGTTGATCGATGCTTGGGCATTGCTGATGGCTGAAATGAGAAGCAGTCCGAACGAAATATTCTTAATAGCGCTACGGCTTTGTTTCATAAAGTCTCCGAAATGAATCGTAGCGCTCAGATCCTGGATCGGCTCGAAAGCCTAAGGGGCGGCTGGGAAAGAAACACTACTGAATTTTGATAATAAACCTGATAGCGGGTCAAGCAGGCCCCGCCGTACTTGAAGATACAGTTTGTTATATGGCTGAACAATCCCGCGAACAGGCGCTTTAACTGCAAAAGTAAGGTTGTGGCCTAACGAATGAAAGGGACTTCCCCGTCCCGAGCTAGCCGCGATTTGCGGCAAACGGCATCGAGTGCCACGATGGGGTTGCTCAATCTCATCGAATCACTCGGAAGGGGAAGTCCATGACCATTATTGCTGTCGGCATTGATCTCGCCAAGAATGTTTTTGCCGTTCATGGCGTCAACACAGGGGGTAAGGCTGTACTGGTGCGGCCGGCGGTCAAGCGCGATGCTTTGCTGGAGTTGGTGGCCAAACTGCCGCCTTGCCTGATTGGGATGGAGGCGTGCTCGGGCGCGCATTACTGGGCGCGGGAGTTTGCCAAGTTCGGCCACGATGTGCGGATCATCGCGGCGAAGTTCGTGGCGCCATATCGACTCAGTGGTCGACGCGGCAAGAACGACGCGGCTGACGCCCAGGCGATCTGCGAAGCGGTGCAACGCCCGCACATGCGATTTGTCCCGGTCAAGAGCGAAGACGCACAGGCCCGACTGGCGATTCACCGTGTACGCCAAGGGTTCGTTGAGCAACGCACGGCGACGATCAACCGCATTCGAGGCTTGCTCAGTGAGTACGGTCACATACTCCCTCAGAAAGCCGAAGTGGTGCGCCGCGAAGCGGGGCGATGCCTGGAAGATCTGCCGGGTTGGGCGAACACGGCCATTGGCGATCTGCTCAGTGAAGTCCACCGGCTCGATGAGCGCATTGCGGAGTACGACCGCCATATTGCCGTGATGGCGCAGGCCGATGAGCGCTGCAGACGGCTGATGGGGATGCCCGGCATCGGCGAGAAGACTACGACGGCCCTGATGGCCAGCATTGGCAACGGACACGACTTCAAGTGCGGCCGACAACTGGCCGCCTGGCTGGGTCTGGTGCCGGGGCAATACAGCTCGGGTGGCAAACAGAGGCTGGGCCGCATTACCAAAGCCGGTGACAGTTACCTGCGCACGCTGTTGATCCTGGGTGCGAGATCGGTGGTGGTTGCTGCCAAAAAGAAAACGGACCGACTCAGTCGCTGGGTGACTGAGCTGGTTGAGCGCAGAGGTTATTGGAAAGCTGTGGTGGCTGTGGCGGCAAAGAATGCGCGCATGGCCTGGGCGATGCTCAGCAAAGGCGAAGCGTTCCAGCCGATAGGCTGAACGACGCCAAGGAGAGCAATTAGCCCACCTGATTAGAAACGTGCCTCAGCATGCGACCTGACCGTCTTTTCCTTGATGGGCTTTGCTCTCACGACGTCGACGATGAGACTTGCGACCAGACCACGCAGATCGAAGCGGCGGTTGAACCTGTAGGCGAAGCCAGCAAGGTAGTGCTCGGCGTACTTGCGGTAGTTCAGGGCATGGAAGGCTCCGGCCAACGTGGTCTTGAGATTGCCCAGCACGGTGTTGACCCACTTGAAGCTGGGCAGGTCGCGCGGCTTGAGGGAGCCGACCACCATCGGGAGGTGAAGGCAACCGGCATCGGCCACCGCACTGAAGCAGGCCAAACCATCGCTGTGCACGCTGGTGCCCGGTGCCAGATTGGACTTGGCCCACTTGCTGATCGCTTCAGAGGTGAACCCTCTGACCACATTGAGCTTGATGAACATCGGATGCCCGTGATCATTGACCGAGACAGCCGCGACAAAGGGGACCTTGTTCTCGGAGCCCCGACCGACTTTGCCGCCTGTGCGCTCGCCTCCGAGGTAAGCGTCATCGAGTTGCACCGTGCCGCTGAGTTGGTGGGTGGCGTCTTGCGAGGCCATGGCCCGGTTGATCTTCTGATGCAACAGCCAGGCAGTGGGATAGCTCACGCCAAGCTGACGCTTGAGCGCCAGGGCAGACAGGCCGGTTTTGGCCTGACTGATGAGGTAGATGGCCAAGAACCAGGTCGTCAGGGGCAGTTTGGTGTGTGCCATGAGACTGCCTGCGGTCAGGGAGGTCTGATGCCGACAGCCATTGCACTGGAAGAGCTTACGGACACCGTGGCCGACCACATAGTGATCACTGCTGGAGCAGCGCGGACAGCGAAATCCCTCAGGCCAGCGCGCGGCCTTGATCGCTTCGGCGCACTGTGCCTCGGTGCCAAAGCTACGAAGGAATTCCGGAATCGACATGCCGTGCTGGAACTGAATCTGGTTGAAGGCCATGGTGCTCACCCCACTGTAAGAAGACCACAGATTAGTGAGTCACAAGCTCATGGGGTGAGCCTCGCTGAGGCAGGTTTCTAATCAGG
>NZ_JBBEYB010000027.1:0-16733 GCF_037482285.1 Aquabacterium sp. G14 | reverse complement strand
GGGGTCTCCTCGTTTTCAGTGCAATAAGTGACGGTACGAAAAGCTAGCACTGGCGCGGAGGTGGTGTTGGTAGATCGTTGATTTCATTGACTTTCCTGTTCACTTTCAAATCTGCGATTCGTGGCGTCAAACCGTGGTCGGTTTCATCCATTGGTGCCAGTTATCGATGCATTTGGCCGCGAAGGCAGGATTTGGTCAGCATAGCGGTCAACCGGGAAGCGAAACACACCCCGCAAGTTGATGCTCTCCAGCCTGGTGGGCGCAATCTTCCCGATCAGTTCCGGTGGAATGACCTGGCGGCGGTTCGACCAGCGATCCAGGACCGCCTGCATCTGTGAGGTATTCCACGCCATCACGATGTTGGCCATCAGGCTCAACGCATCGGCCACAGCCTGCATTTCATCGACACGTTTGGCCTGCGCCGGGCTGATCCGGCCGGTATAAATGGCGCGCTTGAGGGCGTTAACAGCCTCGCCCCGATTGAGCACCCGGCGCAACTCGTTCCTGAAAGCGTCCTTGACAAAGTAGTCAGCCAAAAACGCCGTACGCAGCAACCGCCCCAATTGCACGCCAGCCTCATAGATTGGATCGCCCTGGGCGGCAGAACCGAACCGCGCAAGAGCTGCCACCGCACTGGCATGTCCGCTCATGACCGAGGCTGCCAGGTGCACCAGACTATCCCAATGCTTTTCGATCAAAGCGACGTCGACATTGGCTTCGCACACCGCAGCGATTTCTGCGGGCACTTTGGTGCCGCGTGGCACAAAGAGGTGGCGCTGTTTGAGTTCCTTCAACCGCGGGCAAAGATCAAAACCAAGCAAACGGGCATGTGACATGGCAAAGTCGGTGTAGCCATGGGTATCCACAGCAAGCTGGCTGGTCTCCAGCTTTTCTTGGCGGATGACACCTTCAATGGCCACGCCCGCCTGGCGCTCATTGAGCACAAAGGGCTGCGCATGGAAGATGCCCCACCGGTCTTTTACATGGGAGTAGATTCCAATGGAAGGTGTGTTGCGCCGAGGATCAAGCCGGGCTTGCCACACCCGTTTGGTGGTCTCCATGCTCATCATGTCAGAAGATGCCAAATCGGACCGCCCCCAGGTGGCGGCAATCGGGTGTCGCTGCATGAATTCCAGCACAGCCTGGCAGGCCTGGCTCAGACGCCGTTCGTCCCGCGCCCAGCGCATGGCCTGGCGAATGCTGGTGGCAGACAATTGCGGAATCATGCGCGCGCATTCGACCGCAGTCAGACTGGTGCCGTGGGCCATGATGCCGGCATAGACCATCAGCAGCTCGTCGGTAGAGCGCGGCTCACGTCCGAGCATGATCCAGCTAAAGCGCACCTGGGCGTCAACGGCCAGAATCACTTCCGGCAATTGAACCTCACCGATGCGGTGATCCAAAGCCGCGCGCAGCTTGGTCACTTCTGGGTCTTCGTCCTCTGCGGGCAATGGCGACAAATGGAGTTCATCATCCACGCGCAGTACGCCACTGCGGGCTGCAGCGGCCACCGCATCGACACCGGCAGTTACTCTGGCCAGCAAAGGCTTCAAGAAAGTGGCAGCCTTGCTGGGTAACGATAGACGGGCATAGTGTTTCTTGGACTCTGCCTGCCAACGCTCGTCCGTGAAGAACAAGCGCGCACGACCCCGAAAGCTCAGGCTGTGCTCAATCCAGACCGAGCCATTGCGCACCGCGCGGCGCAGGGCAAACAGGGTGGCCACCTCCAACGCCTGAAACGCCCGTTCCCGGTCTGGGCTGGAGATCGAAACCTGCCAGATCATTCCCAGACTTGGTGCCACCACTTCAACTGGCAGCTTTCTGGATCCTTTGAGATATAAAGCTTGCAGCTTGGCAAGGTACTCGATGGCAGGATGCTCGCCGGTGGCCTGCCAGGGCAGCTTTGCAATGGCGACGAGCAACGACCGCACGGGGCGAATTCCATCAATCAATCCCTCGCGGACCAGGGAGGCCCTGCTCGGTGGTTTGCGTTTCTGGGTTTCGGTGATCAAGGCTTCAAGACGGGCACGCAACTCAGCATCTGGCACCGCACCTTGCGCGCTCAAGGCAACAAGTTCGCCGAGCAGCGTTTTGTACATTGCGGCCCAATTGACGGTAGCGGGGACATCGGCGGCAGCCTGACGCCACAGATCGGCGATCCGGCGCTGCACCATAAGGATCAACTGGTCTGTGGTGGTGAACAGGCAATACCGAAGAAAGCATGCGACCTCCACGGTGCGCGCTGGCTCTTTGATCTTGGCTCCGGCTGAGGGCGGCCTGGAGACAAGTCGGCGCGCGTAGCGGCGCAAGATGAGATCGGGGATGTCTGCCAGGTGCTTATGAACGTCCAGCGTGTAAAGCAGGTCGATGCGCTCCAGTACCTCGCTGATTTGGCGGGTTGAGTGTTTCGCCGGTGCAGCCCATAGCCAACTCTGCTGGGTTTGTCCATCTGGGCGCAGCTCTGAAACTGAGGCTCGCCAGCGATCAAGTGTTGCTGGATCAACGCTGGCGGCGATGGCGGTGCCTGTTTCAACTTCAAGCTGGGCAAGTGCCGCCGCAATCAGTGTCCGAATTGCCCGCTCGTGCACGATCACCAGCTTGTTCTTGTACAGCCATTGACGCGCCCGCACGAGTAGCTGATCGCGGTCGGCGCAGCGCGCCACTTCGTCGCGCAGTTCACGTACCAGTGAGCGGCGCTGGTGCTCGCTCATCCACTGGAATCCAAGGACCGTGCAGGCTACTTGTTGGTGATCGAATAGCGTGCGCCCGCGTTCATACATGGCTCTCAGCGAGGCGACTTCTGGTGCTGCAATGCCAAGCTCGTTGCCAAGGTGGCGCCACAAGGCTACTGGAATTACCCGAAAGGCACCGAGCAAACGCCCACTCATGCGCAGGAAACCAATATGGAGCGCCAGACCAAGCTTGTGGGAATCACCTCGGCGTGCATTGATTGCGTCGCGCTCGGCACCATCGAAGGTGAAAAATGCCTTCATCTCGAAGTCGCTGATATCGCGGGGGAGCCCACGCATCCCCAAAAACGTTGTGTGCCAACCCTGCATCGTGAACCTCAAAAGTGGGAGGCCACCATACCCGTTTACAAAGCGAACAGGAAAGTCAATGAAATCAACGGTCTACCCAGACCACCCCCGCGCCAGTGCTAGCTTTGCGTACCGTCACTTATTGCACTGAAAACGAGGAGACCCCGTCTCTGGCTGCGCAGGCGGCGGCAGTGCTCGGCGAATGCCGCTGTGATCAGGTCGTGCTTGGTCCGGAAGAAGTAGGTGACCGCCGCCAGTGACACCTCGGCACGCGCCGCGATCTCCCGCTGCACCACGCGGTCCGCGCCCTTGCGGGCAATGGTCGAGAGCGTGGCGTCAAGGATGCGCAGCGCAGTCTCATTGGTCTGCGCCCGCTCGCGAGCGAAGGCGTCGATGCTGGCCCGGGCATCCGCCTTGCGCGTGACCGACGGCACGATGGGCTGCCGGCCCAGGCGGGCATGCAGCCGCGCGGTTGGCGTCGTGATCCAGGCGGAGCGGGCCGCCGGATCGGTCTCGCACAGCAGCAGGCCCGTCAGCCCCAGGGCAAGATCGGCCCAGGCTTCTGCCGCCACGGGGCCGGCGTCGAACTGGCGCGCGAGCCCGCACCAGAACTGCCGCTCCTGCGCGACCTCCTGCTCGGCCGCTGGCCGCAGCTGCGGTTCGCGCCCCGTGCTCACCTCGAGCTCCAGTTCGTCCCGCAGGGCCAGGATCTTGCGCTGCTCGCCCAGCCGCATCTGCAGCAGGGCGGCGACCATATCGGGCAGCTCCACCCAGGCGGGCATCTGCTCGAGGCAGCGCGCCAGCGCGTCGGCGCGTGCGGCCTCCATCCTGCGGCCCAGCTCCGCGTGGACGGCGAGCAGCAGCTGCTCGCGGCCGCCGAAATGGTAGTTGATCGCGGACGGGCTGCCCCCGGTCCGGGCGGCCAGGGACCGCGCGCTCAGCTCGGCGAATCCCTGCTCGCAGGCCAGTTCGAAGGCGGCTTCCGTCAGCCGGTCGGCATGGGCCGCGGTCGGCATCTCCGTGAACACCTGACGTCTCCTATTTTCGTTTGTTCGCTGCCCCTTGGACAGTACATCCGTTCCAATTCTATCCAAAGTACCCATTCAACTTGCCATGAATTGGCCCATAAAACCATTACAAGTCATCAATCCGTCATGGGGTGACCTTACTGTACATACGTTCTAAACACAGTGCGAAGTGCCGGCGTGGGGTCGGTTTCGCCCTTTCTGTCAAAGGTGCCGCCATGCAAGAGTCCGCCCGTTCCCATTCCCGCTTCACCGTCGCCGTCGTGCCCGACACGCAGAACTATGTGAGCTACCGCAACCAGCGCGCGGCGGGCTTCCCGTTCAACGCGCGCGAGCTGCTCTGGGACATGATGCACTTCATCGCCCGCAACGCGGTGGGCAATGGCGGTGAGATCGCTTTCGCCACCGCGCTGGGCGACATGTGGCAGCACCAGATGAGCGCGGACGTGGACGCAGCTCATGCGCGGCGCGGCCACCGGTCCATCGTCAGCCCCTTGCTCGCAGACCACGTGGCGCCTGCGCCGGAGCAGGTGCTGAACATCGAGATCCCCGCCGTCAGGACGGCCTACGAGATCCTCGCCGGCCAGTTGCCCTTCTCCGTGGTCCCGGGCAACCATGACCACGATCACATGTGGGCCGACGCCGACTACCCCCCGCAGCCCGGCGCGATCGACTTGCACCGCCTGGACCTGGCCAGCGTGGGCAGCATCCATTGCGGCTCGCTGGAGAACTGGACGCGCAACTTCGGCGCCCAGACGCCTTTCTTCAAGAACCAGCCCTGGTATGTTTCCTCGTTCCGGCAGGGCGCCAACAGCGCCCAGATCTTCACCGGCGGCACCCACCGCTTCCTGCACCTGGGCCTGGAGATGTCGCCCGACGGCGAGGTGGTCGACTGGGCCGAGTCGGTTCTGCAGGCCTTTCCCGGGGTGCCGACCATCGTGTCCATCCACGAGTTCCTCAATCCCCGGGGTGAGCGCCAAGCCGCGGAATGCCTGGACCTGTCCCGCCTGGACCCCGAGCGCCACACCCCCGACCGGCTCTGGGACAGCCTGATTTCCCGCCATGACCAGATCCTGGCGGTGCTGAACGGCCATTTCCATGGCGTGCGCCACCGCGTCGACCCGAACCAGCACGGCAACCAGGTGTTCCAGTTCCTCAGCAACTACCAGGGCCGCAAGCAGTCGCTTCGCGGCACTTTCCCCGACGCCACAGTGATCGACGGCATCGGCGACGGCTGGCTGCGCCTGATGGAGTTCGATCTCGACGCGCAACGGCCGCGCCTGCGCCTGCGGGCCTACTCGACCTACTTCAAGGCCTACGCGTCCGATCTGCCCCAGTACGCCGCTTGGTACGGCCACGAGCATCCCGAAATGTCGGAGGCCGAGTTCCGGGCACTCGACGACGTCGAGTTCGACCTGGTCGACTTCCACACCCGCTTCGAACGCGCCCGCGTCGACGGCGAAACCGCCAACGAGACGCAGATGGCCCAACGCGCTTGAGCGTTTCCCTGCTCCCCTTCTTTCCAAAGGCATCATCATGATCAGAAAGACTTTCCTTCTTGGCGCGGCCGCCCTGGCCGCCACCGTGTCGCTGCCCGGCCGCGCAGGCCCCGTCCCGGCGACCGTGGACAAGCCGGTGACCATCACCTTCTACAACTACAACCTGGCCACCGCGGGCCTGGGCGCCGATGGCACCCGCAAGCTGCTGCAGGAGTTCATGGCGGCCAACCCCAACGTCAAGGTGAACGCGGTCGGCGTGAACGTCGCGCAGCTGATGCCCCGCTTGCAGGCCGACGTGGCTGCGCAGCGCCCGCTCGACGTGGCGTTTTCGGGCTACGCAGAGTTTCACAGCTGGATGGCCGCCCGGACATCGACTCAGTCAACGGCGGAGACGAACGACCATGTCTGACATCCAGATTTCCGGCCTGACCAAACGCTTCGGCAACGCTGCCGTTCTTCAGGAACTCGACCTGACAGTGCGCGACGGCGAATTCCTCACCCTGCTGGGCGCGTCCGGTTGCGGCAAGTCCACCTTGCTGAAGCTGATCGCCGGCCTGGACACGCCCGACACCGGCACGATCCGCATGGGAGACCGCGACCTGCTCGCCCTGTCACCCAGCGCACGGGACTGCGCGATGGTGTTCCAGTCCTATGCGCTGTACCCGCACATGACCGTGCGCGAGAACATCTCGATGCCGCTGGTGATGCGCGGCCTGGGGTTCTGGGGTCGCCTGCCGGGGGCACGCCTGGTATCCCCCGGGGTGCGCCGCCGGCTCGCCGACATCCATGCCAGCGCACATGAAGTGGCCCGGCGACTCGCCATCGACGGGTTACTCGATCGTAAGCCGGCGCACCTGTCGGGCGGCCAGCGCCAACGCGTCGCCCTGGCGCGCGCGATGGTTCGCCACCCCTCCGTGTTCCTGTTCGACGAGCCCCTTTCTAATCTGGACGCCAACCTTCGCCATGCGCTGCGTGCCGAGATCCGGCAGCTTCACGACCAGTTGGGCGTGACGTTCATCTACGTCACGCACGATCAGCACGAAGCCATGTCCATGTCGGACCGTGTGGCGGTCATGCGCGAAGGCCGCATCCTTCAGGTGGCGCCACCCGAAGATCTGTACATGCGGCCACAAAGCCTCGAGGTGGCTCGATTCGTCGGCGCACCGCGGATCAACGTCGTGCCGGGCGACATCCTCGCCAATGGCGAGATCCATTGCCTGGGGCAACGCATCGCAGATACCGCGGGGAACGGCGGGCCCTGCCATGTCGCCTTCCGGCCGCAGACTGTCACCTTGGCAAAGGCGCCGGGCCTCACCGTGCGCGGCGTGGTTGGCCATGTGGAATACGCGGGTGCCGAATTGATGGCCACGCTGACCCTGCCGAGCCAGGGGGAAGCCTGCATCGTCTGCCTCCCGGCTGGCACGGCAGCGCACGCAGGGGCCGAGTTCGAGGTCACGGTCCCGTGGGAAGCCCTGCATGTCTTCGACGCCGGCGGCCAGCGCATGTCGATCGGTCGATGCGACACCCTGAAGCGAGTAGCCTGAAAGCCGAGCATGCGCGCCCATCCTCTTTCCACCGTTTCACTTCTCGCGCCCGCGGGCCTTCTTGCGACGCTTCTGCTGTTCATACCCGTCCTTGCCGTATTTCTGATGTCGCTGACCGATTGGCAGTTCGGCGCCACCACCCTGAACTGGGTCGGCCTGCAGAACTACGCCGAACTCTGGTCGGACGCGGTGTTCCGCAAGTCTGTGGCCAACACCCTTGTCTACCTCGTCCTGGTCACCGGGGGATCGATCACGCTGGGCCTGAGCCTCGCCTTGTTGATCGAATCCGATCGATCGGGACGCGGCTTCTACCGCACAGCCTTTTTCATGCCGGTCGCATCGACGCTGATCGCAATGGCGTTCGTGTGGGAGTTCCTGCTGCATCCGAGCGCCGGGCTCGTCAATCACCTGCTCCAGCAGGTCGGCGTCGCACCCCAGAACTGGCTCAACGACCGCCACCTCGCGCTGTACTCGCTCGCCGCGATCGGCATCTGGCAGATGTCGGGGCTTGCCCTGGTGTTCTTCCTGGCCGGGCTGCAAGGAATCCCCCGCGACGTGCGCGATGCGGCGGAACTCGACGGCATCGAGCGCCCCTTCGATCGATTCCGCTTCGTCACCTGGCCGTTGCTGGGCCCTACCACCTTGTTCGTCATCACTGTCTGCGCCATCCGCGCCCTGCAAGTCTTCGACACCGTTCACGTGCTCACCAAGGGCGGGCCGAACAAGGCCACCGAAGTGCTGCTGCACACCATCTATGCGGAGGGGTTCAGCTTCTTCCGCATGGGTTACGCCAGCGCCATGACGGTGGTCTTCATCGCCGGCATCTTCCTCTTGACCCAGATCCAGCACGCCGCGCTGGAGCGCAGGACGCACTACGCATGAAACGTCTTTCCCCTTCCTTTCGGATTCTTCGCCACGTGGTGCTGATGGTCGTGGCCCTGGTCTTCCTGATGCCGTTCATCTGGATGGTGCTGACCTCGCTCAAGCCTGCCGACGAAATCTTCGGCAGCGAGATTCATCTTTTTCCGACGCGCTTCGCTGCAGTGGAGAACTACACCCTCGCGCTAACCAAGGTCCCCTTGCTGCGCTACCTGTGGAATGGCGTGCTCGTCTGCGCGGGCATCCTGGTGCTGCAGATCCTGGTGGCACTGCCTGCCGCCTACGCCTTTGCCAAGCTGTCGTTCCGTGGCAAGCCGTGGGCTTGGCGCTTGGTGATGCTGGCGCTCATGGTGCCATACCAAGCCACGGCCATCCCCCTCTACGTAATGCTGTATCACGCCGGTCTGCTCGACTCGATGGCCGCGCTCATCCTGCCTTTCAGCGTGTCCGCGTTCGGCATCTTCCTGATGCGGCAGTTCTTTCGCACCGTGCCCGACGACCTGATCCACGCCGCGCGGCTCGACGGCATGGGTGAGTTGGAGATCGTCTGGCGCGTGATGCTGCCCACGGCCATGCCTGCCTTGCTGGCGTTCTCGATCTTCTCGGTGGTCTGGCATTGGAACGACTACTTCTGGCCACTGCTGGTCATCAATTCACCCGATCTGGCGACGCCGCCGTTGGGAACCATGTTCTTCCGCAATGAGGAAGCAGGCAGCGCGTACGGTCCGCTGATGGCCGGCACGGTGCTGATCACGGCGCCGCTGGTGCTGTTGTTCGTCGTCGCGCAAAAGCGCTTCATCGAAGGTGTGACGCTCACCGGCGTCAAAGGTTAAACCGCAAGGAGTCAAGCAATGAAACAACTGTTCAAGAAAACCGCCGCACTGGCCGTGTTAATGACCACCGGCCTGGCACAGGCTCAGCAACCGACTGAGATCGTGGTCGACTACGCGTACGCTGGTATCTTCCAAGAGGTCCATGAATCAATCGCAAAAGACTTCATGGCGAAGTTCCCCCAGTACAAGGTCACGTTCCGTGCGCCCGCGCCTGACTACGAGGTCTTGGCACAACGGGTTCTGCGCCAGGCCGTCACGGGCCAGCTCCCCGATGTGTCTTATCAGGGCCTCCATCGTCTGCGCGTGTTTGCCGACCGTGGGCTCGCTGTCGACCTGACGCCCTTCATCAAGGCGGAGAAGGGCTGGGCGGGGATGGGTTACGACCAAGCGTTGCTTTCACTGGGGCAAGTCAAGGGTCAGCAGGTCGGCATCGGCTTCGCGCTGGGTACACCCGTCATCTACTACAACGCCGACCTGATGCGCAAGGCGGGCGTGGAGCCCGATCGCTTTCCCATGAACTGGGATGCCATCATCAACGCGGCCAAAAAGTCGAAGGCGGCAACGCCCGGCACCGAGAGCCTTCACGTCGAGTGGGACCTCTCGGACTGGATGTGGCAGGTGCTGGTCTTCAGCAACGGCGGCACCATGTTGACCGCCGACGAGAAGAAGGTGGCCTTCGACGGCCCCGCAGGCAAGGCCGCCATGCTGACCCTCGAGAAGCTCGTCAAGCAGGGTGAGATGCGCAACATCTCCTCTTCGGCCACCTTGCAGGACTTCGTGAGCGGCAAGCTCGCGGTACTGGTGACATCCAGTGCGCGCCTGGGCAGCATCACGAAGCAGGTGGGAGGCAAGTTCGAGCTTCGTACCGCCCGCATGCCCGTTGCCAAGGACGGCCGACTGCCGGCCGGCGGCAATGCAGCGATGATGTTTTCCAAGGATCCTGCCAAGCAGGCCGCTGCTTGGGAATACATCAAGTTCGCCACCGGCCCGCTGGGCGCGACGACCATGGTCAAGGCAACCGGCCAAATCCCGGCCAACACGTTGCCAGCGACCGACCCGAACCTGCTTGCGCCCTTCTACAAGGCAAACCCCAATTATCTGACCGCCATCGCGCAGATGCCGGTACTCACCGCCACGTACGCGTTTCCGGGTGACAACGGCTTCAAGATTACCGACGTAATCAAGGATCACCTCCAGACCGTGGTTTCGCAAGAGGTGCAACCCGCCGTTGCCCTTAGCAAGATGAGCAAGGCCGTCCAGGCATTGCTGCCGCGCTGAGTGGAAGGCACGACCATGCACAAGTTCATCCACATCACGGACATTCATCTTGTCGAGCAGGGTCGCGCCCTCTACGGCCATGACCCCGGCAAACGGTTCGAGCGCTGCATCGACAGCGTGATCGCCGAGCACGCGGACGCAGCGTCTTGCGTGATCACGGGCGACCTCGCACATCAGTCGGCGCCAACAACTCGACCACGTTTGGAAACATGGTCAGCGTGGCGCCTTTCTGATGGAATGACCACAGCTTCCTCACGGAGGTTGGCCCAGCGGCACAGACCGTTGGCCTCTATCAACCCTTGGAGAATTTTTTCATGAAGAAGACCCTGATCGCACTGGCCGCCGTGGCAGCCACCAGCGCCTCTTTCGCTCAGTCGTCCGTGACCCTGTCGGGCCTGATCGACGTCGGCTTTGAAAAGCGTTTTTCCGGTGACGCCAACAAGGTGACCGGCAACCGCAACGCCACCAGCAACTGGACTATCAGCGGCACCGAAGACCTGGGCGGCGGCCTGAAGGCTGTGTTCAAGGCCTCCACCTCGTTCAACCCTGATGACGGCACCCTGGGCGCTCTGTCGGCCAACACCTCTGGTTCCGCCTTTGGTAACAACGACATGTTCGTGGGCCTGACCGGCAACTTCGGTACCCTGCGTGCCGGCCGTCCGGTGAACACCCTTGCCGGCAACGCCTTCTTCGCCAACGGCACCAAGGGCGTGACCGGCTACGACGCCAACACCGTGCTGGCTGGCCTGGTGGCCAACGCTGGTAGCTCGGTGTACGTGAACAACGCCATCCAGTACCACTCGCCCCGCTTCGCTGGTTTCCAAGTGCAGTTGGAGTACGCACCCTCTGAAATCACCAATGGTGATGATGGTTACGGCGTTGCCGTCCGCTACGACAATGGTCCGCTGAGTGCATCTCTGGTCAGCTACCAGGGTGCGGGTACCGTTCAATTCACCACCGGAAGCGGCGCGACTGCTAAGACGATTCCTGCCAACCTGAAGCCGAAATCGGTGACCCAGTTGGGCGCAGCCTATGACTTCGCCGTGGCCAAGGTGTTCTTCACCTACCGTGACGACAGCAACCAAACTTCTGATAAGGATACCGGCTACGCCCTGGGCGTGACCGCTCCCGTGGGCCCCGGCTCTATCTACGCTTCGTACAACGTGGCTGAAGCCTCTGGCAGCGACAAGCGCTCCATCATCGCTGGCTACAAGTACAACCTGAGCAAGCGCACCCAGGCCTACTTCCAGTTGGCCAATGGCAACGCCGCCCTGAACGTGTCTGGCGCTGCTACCGCCAAGTCCAGCAACGGTTACGGCTTTGGCCTGACCCACTCTTTCTGATACACACCTCACCGGAGACATTCCATGACCGACATCGTTCTTCACAACTACGCGTTCTCGCCCTTCTCGGAAAAGATCCGCACTACCCTGGGCCTCAAGCGCATCGCCTGGCGATCGGTGGATGTGGCGCCGCTGCCACCGCGTCCCCTGCTGGCCGCGCTCACCGGTGGCTATCGCCGAATCCCGGTGCTGCAGATCGGGGCCGACATCTACTGCGACACCAATGCCATCCTGCCCGCGCTGGAGCGCCTGCAACCCGAACCGTCGCTGTACCCGAATGATTGCGAGGGCCTGGCGCGCGGCATGGCATTTGCATGGGAGCGGGCGGTCTTGATCCCCACCATCGGCGTGCTGGTGCACTACATTGGTGACGCATTGCCGCCGGAGTTCATCAAGGACCGCAAGGAGGGCTTTCTGGGCATCGACATCAGCAAGCCGGCGATGGCGCCCGAACTGCCGCACCACCTGCAGGTGCTGCATGCCCAGTACAGCTGGCTCAAATCGGCGCTGGCGGCGGCGCGTGTCCGCGGCCACGATTTCCTGTTCGGTCCCACCCCCAGCGTGCTCGACCTGGCCTGCTGGCAGACGACCTTCATGCTGCGCAAGAACTCGCCGCCCGAGGTGGATGCGCTGGCCGGCCTGCAAGGACTGGAGGCCTGGTACGACCGCCTGGCGGCCATCGGTCACGGGCATGTCACGCCGATGACGCCCGAAGAAGCGCTGGCGGCCGCGGCGGCCGCGCACCCCGCGCCCGTCACCCACCTGCGCCCCGACGGCGACCCGGGCGGTCTCAAGCCAGGCGCCGCCGTCGTGGTGACGCCCGACGACAACGCGCGCGTACCGGTGCACGGCACGCTGGTGGCCGCCAGCGACGCCCAGGTGGTGATCCACCGCCACGACCCGCAGGCTGGCGACCTGCACTTGCACTTTCCCCGCCTGGGGTTCGACGTGCTGCCCGCCTGATTCCGCCGACCAAGGAGACCAGATCATGACAACGGAAGCCCTCGCACCCGAACGCGCCCCCTCCGCCACACGCACCGTGCCAGGCAATGCCGCGCACCAGTCGTTCGACGATCTGCTGATCGACATCCGCGCCCGCAGCGCCGAGTTCGGCCGGCAGAAATTCATCTCGCCGGACATCATCGAAAGCTTCAAGGAGCACGGCATCTACCGCGCCCTGGTGCCCCGCAGCCTGGGTGGCGACGAGCGCTCGCCGCGCCAGTTCTGCGAGCTGGTCGAACGCATCTCGCAGGCCGACGGCTCGGCCGGCTGGGTCGCCAGCTTCGGCATGGGGGTCGCCTACCTGGCCTCGCTGCCGCCGGCCACGCTGAAAACCATCTACGCCGACACGCCCGACGTGGTGTTTGCCGGCGGCATGTTCCCGCCGCAGCAGGCCGCCGCCGTCGAGGGTGGCTTCGAGGTCTCGGGCCGCTGGAGCTTCTCGAGCGGCTGCATGGGCGCCACGGTGGTCGGCGTCGGCATCATCCCGCCCGGTGGCGAAGGCCAGCCCCTGCCCCGCATCGCGGTCATGCCGGCGTCGCGGGCTCGGGTGCAGCCCAACTGGGACGTCATCGGCCTGGCCGGCACCGGCAGCCACGACCTGGTGGTCGACAAGGTCGTCGTGCCCGAGGACTGGACTTTCGTGCGCGGCAGCCCGGCGCAGATGGACGCGCCCATCTTCCGCTACCCCGGCCTGTCGTTGGCCGCCCAGGTGCTCAGCGTGGTGTCGCTCGGCGTGGCGCGCGGCGCGATCGAGGAGCTCAAGAACCTGGCCACCGGCCGCACCTCCGTCACCGGCGCGCCGCGTACCGCCGACCGGCCCCAGGTGCAGATGGAAATCGCGCGCGCCGAAGCCGGCCTGCGCGCCGCCCGCGCCTTTTTCTACCAGTCCATGGACGAGGTATGGAACCTGCTGCTGCAGGGCCGCACGCCGACGCCCGACCAGGTCAGCATGCTGCGCCTGTCGTCCACCCACGCCACCCGCACCGGCGCCGAAGTGACCCGGGCGGTGCAGATGCTCGCCGGCATGACCGGCATCTACCGCGACTGTGCGCTGGCCACCCAGGTGCAGGACAGCCTGGTGGTGACCCAGCACGCCTACATGGGCGACATCACCTACCAGAACGCCGGCGCGATGCTGTTCGGCCTGAAGCCCCTGCCCGGCTACCTTTGACATTCACCCAGGAAAACCGACATGACCACCGAAAAGAAACCACCCCTGCGCACCCTGTTCTGCATCGGCATCAACCAGAACTTCTTCGACTCGACCCAGGCCGCCCGAGTTCGACACTTCCAACGTAAATTTCGATCCTGCCGACTTGGGGTTTGATGGCCTGGGCGCTGTCTTTCGCCGTGCCCGCTTCACCAATCCTGTGGAACATGCCCTGCGCGTGATGGCGCCCGGCCCCCTCGACCTGCCCTCGGTACGTGCCGCGGTGCCGGCCGAGAAGCTCGAAAAACTCGTCGCCCTGATCCCGGTGCAGAAGCTGGGCAAGCCCGGCTTCATCGCACAGCAGGTCGTTCAACTGGCCTCGCCCGACGCCGACTCCTGCACCGGCGCGGCCTGGGACGTCAACGGCGGCATTTTCATGCGTTAAGGAGCCCAACATGAGCAGCGCGAGCACCATCACCACCGACACCCTCCAGGTCGTCGTCCGCCGCCGGGAAGTCCAGGGCGGCGCCGTTGTCGTGCTCGACCTGCGCAGCGCGGACGACAGCCCCCTGCCCGCCTTCGAGGCCGGCGCACACATCGACGTGCACGTGGCAGAAGACCTAGTGCGCCAGTACTCCCTGTGCGGCGACCCGGCCGATGCCGGGCGCTACCGCCTGGGCGTGCTGCGCGACCCCGCCTCGCGCGGCGGCTCGTCGGCCGTCTTCGACCGGCTGAGCGAAGGCACCACACTCACGATCGGCGCGCCGCGCAACCACTTTCCGCTGGCAGCCGACGCGCAGCACAGCGTGCTGGTGGGCGGCGGCATCGGCATCACGCCGATGATCTCCATGGCCCATGCCCTGCAAGCCGCCGGCAGGTCGTTCGAGCTGCATTACTGCGCCCGCTCGGCCGCCAGCAGCGCCTTTGTCGATGAGCTGACCGCAGCACCCTTCGCAGACAAGGTGACGCTGCATTTCGACGATGCCGGCGAGGCCTCGAAGCTGCAGCTCGCAGCCATCCTGGCCGCCGCGGGCACCTCGGGCACCCACCTCTACACCTGCGGTCCCTCGGGCTTCATGGAATGGGTCATCGCCACCGGCGAGAAGGCCGGCCTGCCCTCGGCCAGCATTCACCGCGAGTACTTCAACGCCGACATCGATACCAGCGGTGCCGGCTTCGAGGTGGTGGCCCAAGCCAGCGGCAAGACGGTACGGGTGGAAGAAGGCCAGTCGATCGTCGCCGCGCTGAAGACCATCGGCATCAAGGTCGAGGTCTCGTGCGAGGAAGGCGTCTGCGGCACCTGCGTCTGCACCGTGCTCGAAGGCGAATGCGACCACCGCGACGTCTACCTCACCGACGAGGAAAAGGCCGACAACGACCAGATCATGACCTGCTGTTCGCGCGCCAAGTCGGCCCGGCTGGTGCTGGACATCTGAAGAGGACACACCGTGAACCAAACCACCCCCGTTCCCATCGCCGACTTTCGCAATGGCATGGCCCTGCTGGCCGGCGCCGTCAACGTCATCACCACCGACGGCCCGGCGGGCCTGGCCGGCTTCACCGCCTCCGCCGTCTGCAGCGTGACCGACCAGCCACCGACGCTGCTGGTCTGCATGAACCGCAGCTCCTTCGCACACCGCTTCTTCGTCGAGAACCGCACCATCTGCGTCAATGTTCTGGCCGCCGACCAGCAGGCGGTGTCGGCGCTGTTCGCCAACCGCGACGTCACCATGGACCGGCGTTTCGAGCAGGCGCCCTGGTCGGCGCTCGCCACCGGCGCTCCGGCACTCGAAGGCGCGCTGGTCAACTTCGACGGCGAGATCAGCCATATCCACGAGGTCGGTTCGCACAGCATCTTCTTCGCAGAGCTGCGCGGCATCCGTCTCAACGGCGAGCGCTCGAACGGCCTGGCCTATTTCAACCGCGCCTATCACCAGCTGGGCGCCAGCGCCCCGGCACCATGACGCGGCAGCAGTCGTTCCTGAAGGCTCGCGCCATCGGGCGCGAGCAGCGGCCGGACGATCTCGTCGGCACCGCCGTGTACATGCTGTCCGACCTGTCGGGCTTCGTGTCGGGACAAACGCTCGTGGTCGACGGCGGCCACATCATGTACTGAAGACCGCCGGACAACCTCACAAGAACACACCTCACCGGAGACATTCCTTGACCGACATCGTTCTTCACAACTACGCGTTCTCGCCCTTCTCGGAAAAGATCCGCACTACCCTGGGCCTCAAGCGCATCGCCTGGCGATCGGTGGATGTGGCGCCGCTGCCACCGCGTCCCCTGCTGGCCGCGCTCACCGGTGGCTATCGCCGAATCCCGGTGCTGCAGATCGGGGCCGACATCTACTGCGACACCAATGCCATCCTGCCCGCGCTGGAGCGCCTGCAACCCGAACCGTCGCTGTACCCGAATGATTGCGAGGGCCTGGCGCGCGGCATGGCATTTGCATGGGAGCGGGCGGTCTTGATCCCCACCATCGGCGTGCTGGTGCACTACATTGGTGACGCATTGCCGCCGGAGTTCATCAAGGACCGCAAGGAGGGCTTTCTGGGCATCGACATCAGCAAGCCGGCGATGGCGCCCGAACTGCCGCACCACCTGCAGGTGCTGCATGCCCAGTACAGCTGGCTCAAATCGGCGCTGGCGGCGGCGCGTGTCCGCGGCCACGATTTCCTGTTCGGTCCCACCCCCAGCGTGCTCGACCTGGCCTGCTGGCAGACGACCTTCATGCTGCGCAAGAACTCGCCGCCCGAGGTGGATGCGCTGGCCGGCCTGCAAGGACTGGAGGCCTGGTACGACCGCCTGGCGGCCATCGGTCACGGGCATGTCACGCCGATGACGCCCGAAGAAGCGCTGGCGGCCGCGGCGGCCGCGCACCCCGCGCCCGTCACCCACCTGCGCCCCGACGGCGACCCGGGCGGTCTCAAGCCAGGCGCCGCCGTCGTGGTGACGCCCGACGACAACGCGCGCGTACCGGTGCACGGCACGCTGGTGGCCGCCAGCGACGCCCAGGTGGTGATCCACCGCCACGACCCGCAGGCTGGCGACCTGCACTTGCACTTTCCCCGCCTGGGGTTCGACGTGCTGCCCGCCTGATTCCGCCGACCAAGGAGACCAGATCATGACAACGGAAGCC
>NZ_JBBEYB010000026.1:0-18256 GCF_037482285.1 Aquabacterium sp. G14 | reverse complement strand
CGCGCTCTCCAGCGCCAATTCAACTGCCACCAGCACCGCATCCAGGCCAGCTGTGCTCACAATGGCCAGTACCTGCGCCATGACACGGTCGCCACCGGCCTGGCGTAGCAGCCCTCTGCGCAACTGCTGCAAGGCCGGGGGGAGGTCGGCAAACGGTGCGCCATTGCGCAGCGCACCGGGCTTTCTTTGCACCAGCGGGATGTAGTGCTGCCAGTCATAGCGGGTCTGTCCACGGTCACTGAATCGCTCATGCTGCGCCACCACCTCATCGTTGGCCACCACGACCACCCGCGTCGGGTACAGCCGGGTGCTGACCATCTGCCCGGCCAGCTCGCAAGGCACCGAGTAACGGTTGCGTGCGACCGAGACCAAGCAGGTGCTGGTCACCCTCGCCGGGCGCTCCACATAGCCGTCAAAGGGCTGCGGCATTGACATCAAATGGGCACGTTCATGCTCCAGCATCTCGGCCACACTGAACTGCGAATGCTCTGGGTGGCGAACCTCCGCCCACAGGCTGCGACAGCGCTCGCCCAGCCAGGCGTTGAGTTCTGCAAAGGAGCCAAAGCGCTGCTTGGCCGCATCAATCCAGATTCGCCGCCTGCTATCTTGCACGTTCTTCTCGACGACCCCCTTCTCCCAGCCACTGGCCACGTTGCAGAAGTCGGCGTCGAACAGGTAGTGCGCGCACATCACCGCAAAGCGTGCGTTGACCACTCGGCCCTTGCCCTTCTTGACCTGGTCCACCGCCGTCTTCATGTTGTCGTAGATGCCGCGCCTGGCCACCCCACCCAGCGCCGCAAAGCTGCGCGTGTGCGCATCGAACAGCATCTCGTGTCCCTGACTGGGATACGCCACCAGCCAGAACGCACGGCTGGCACACAGCTTCATGTGCGAGACCTGCAGCCGGTAGTAAATGCCGCCCACCACCAGGCCTTCTTCGCTCCAGTCGAACTGGAATGCCTCGCCCAGCTCGAACGACAAGGGCACGAAGGCTCGCGTCGCTACCGCTTGCCCCTCGCCTTGGCGCCACTGGCGGATGAAGTCCGTCACGCGGCTGTAGCCGCCTTCGTAACCTGCCGACTTGAGTTCGCTGTACAGCGCCCGTGCCGTGCGGCGCTCGTGCTTGGCCCGATAGGCATCGGCCTTGAGCGCCTGCCTGAGAACCTCGTGGAAGGCCGTCAACTTGCCCGGCTGCTCGATTCGCCGGTACTTGGGCTCGCCATCCAATGGCGCCTTGAGCCACTTGGCTATCGTGTTGCGCGATAGCCCCGTCATCCGCGAGATCTCCCGCTCTGACTTCTTGCCTCGGCTGTGCAGCCGCCGGATTCTGCCGATCATGTCCATGGTGATCACTCCTCGAACCCCGCTGCATCAAAAAGCAGCAGAGTAGGTTGAACACCTGGCTCAGTTTTAGATCGGCACACCCCTCATAAGTGGCTCAGTTTTCGGTAGGCGCCAACACAGGAGTTGCGCGAGTTGGCGCAATGGTCCGAGGGGATGGTCTGGAGCTCACCCGAACGACATGGCGCCATGACAGGCATCATGAAGGCCCAGATCGATTGGATTCCGCTGAGCGTTGGATCGGTCAGGCCCAAGGCAAGACCCTTGCCGTGATGGAAGTATCGGGTGGTTCTCAGTCCTTCAATGCCGTCAACCAGATGCGCATCCTCGGACGCTGGATGCGCATGATCACGATCCCCAATCAATCGTCGGTGGCCAAAGCCTTTCTGGAATTCGATGAGGCGGGCCGCATGAAACCATCGGCGTACTACGAGCGCGCGGTGGACGTGATGGAGGAATTGATGAAGTTCACGCTGCTCACCCGCGACGTAGCACCCTACTTCGTCGATCGCTACAGCGAGCGCAAGGAAAGCGCGGCGGAGTTGTCCAGACGAGTCAACCAAGCCGCGCTGTAACCTTGATGGCGAGGTGCTGGCGCCTCAGTCCAGGACCCTCCTGATGACCAACACAATGGTCCATCCCAAACCGGCGAAGGACGGCAGCACCGTGGTCACCATGCCGAAGCTGCGCGCGCCCGCGCCTTTGGGATAGCCATGCAAGAAGGCACCCCTGCCAATCGCAAAGAGCATCACGGCCGCAGGAATGCAGAACAACGCGTCTCCTGTCACCAGGGTTGCCAGCGTCACGTGCACCCCAATGGCCACGACACACTGTTTCAGCGTGTTCTGCAGAAATGCCACCTTGATGGCAATGCGGGGACTGGGGGGCGCGAAAGCCGATCCCCGGTTGTCCTCTGCACTTCGGTACCGCCCTGAGGACACCATGCGCACGCTGATCAACAGCCAAAGCAACACGAACACATCGCATTGCAACGCAAAGGCGATGCGCTCGGACATGGCGACGGGTGGCTGGAAGTAACGCGGCAACCAGAACCAAGCCCCTGCCACCATAGCCATGCACAACAACCCAGCCAGCCAAGCGTTACGCAGGATGAGACGCTGCTCACGCAGGATGTCCACCCCCTGCTCGCTGGCCTCGGCCGCCGATGCTTCGGTCTTGCATGAAGGTCTCCCGAGTTCACTCATCAGGGCACTCCCGGCCAAGTTGCACAGCGTTAATTTGACAACTTCTGCCGCTGCTAGACGGCCATCGTACACGCACCTATACAGGCGCGAACGCCTCTCTGAGCAGAGGAAAGTGGATGCGCGCA
The DNA here is from genome assembly GCF_037482285.1 of Aquabacterium sp. G14. Classification (NCBI taxonomy): domain Bacteria; kingdom Pseudomonadati; phylum Pseudomonadota; class Betaproteobacteria; order Burkholderiales; family Sphaerotilaceae; genus Aquabacterium; species Aquabacterium sp. G14. The sequence continues at coordinate 15,585 of NZ_JBBEYB010000026.1, read as the reverse complement.
CCCACACGCCGAATGCGCCTTCAGATACCACATCAACCAGATGAACCGCCTCACATCGCGCGCCAGACAATCCGTGCCACTGTGCCGGGTCACACCGCCTGCCCTATTGCCCGCCCGTGTTCGCTGTCGTTCTCCTCTTCATCATCACGCCTGTGGACCAGGCGATAGAGCACGGGCAGCACCAGCAAAGTCAAAGCCGTCGATGAAAGGATGCCGCCGATCACCACGGTGGCCAGGGGCCGCTGCACTTCGGCTCCCGTTCCGGTCGCCAATGCCATTGGCACGAAGCCCAGTGAAGCAACCAGCGCAGTCATCAGGACCGGCCTCAGACGTGTCAGCGCACCCTCGCGGACAGCAGCGTCCATTCCCATGCCGTTTTCTCGTAGGCTGCGAATGAACGAGATCATCACCAGGCCGTTCAATACCGCGACGCCCGACAGAGCAATGAAGCCGACAGCCGCTGAGATCGACAGCGGTATGTCTCGCAGCCACAGAGCCGCCACGCCACCGGTCAATGCGAATGGGATCCCGGTGAAAACCAGCAGCCCGTCCTTGACGTTGCCAAAAACAGCGAACAGCAGGATGAAGACAAGGGCGAGCGCTACGGGTACGACGACCGTCAGACGCTGGGCGGCCGCTTGCAGATTCTCATACTGCCCGCCCCACTCGAGCCAATAGCCGGCCGGCGGCCGCGCCTTAGCCTGGATCTGTGTTTGCGCGTCCACAACGAAGGAGCCCAGATCTCGACCCCGTACATTGGCGCTGACCACAACGCGCCGCTTGCCGTTCTCCCTGCTGACTTGATTCGGCCCCGGCTTGAGCTCCAATTGAGCGACCTCGGACAACGGCACATACGCCGGCCGGGCCACTTTTCCGCTCCGATCGTCTTGTGGCAACGGAACTGGCAGGCGCATCAATGCCGCTAGGTCGCTGCGCATGGCGTCCGGTAGTCTGACAACAATATCGAATCGTCGGTCGCCCTCAAACAGCGTTCCGGCCCCACGCCCTGCCAGAGCGGTTGACAAGACATCTTGGACTTCAAAGACGCTGAGCCCCAAACGTGCGGCACGCTCCCGGTCAATCGCCACCGTGAGGACAGGAAGGCCAGTGGTCTGCTCCACCTTGACTTCACTCGCGCCCTCAACTTGGCGCAACACCCCTGCGATGCGCTCGGCCTGAGCGTTCAGCACTTCCATGTCGTCGCCGAACACCTTCACCGCCACATCGCTGCGCACACCAGAGATCAGCTCATTGAATCGCATCTGGATCGGCTGCGAGAACTCGTAGGCATTGCCTGGAATCTTCTCAACGGTCTCCTGAATGGCCGAGAGCAGCTCTTCGCGGCTCTTGCGCGGCTCTGGCCATTGATCCATTGGCTTGAGCATCACATAGCCATCCGAAACGTTCTGCGGCATCGGGTCGGTGGCCACTTCGGCAGTGCCTGTGCGGGCAAAGACGCGCTCGATCTCGCCGAACTTCGCCTTAAGGGTCCTCTCAATCTGCTGCTGCATCTCCACCGACTGGGTAAGGCTGGTCGCGGGGACGCGCAACGCCTGTAACGCGAAGTCGCCCTCATTGAGGCTCGGCACGAACTCGCTGCCAAGCTTCGTTGCTGCCACACTCGCCAGCACCACCAAGCATGTCGCCGCCGTGATAACGATGGCGGCATTGCCCAGCGCCTTATCGAGCAATACTTTGTAGCCGCGCTTGCTGGCCCGAAGCAGCCCGTTCTCTTTCTCCGAAACTTTCTCGCCAATGAAAAGCGCGACAGCCGCAGGCACGAACGTGACTGACAGGAGCATCGCAGCGGCCAGGGCGAAAACGACCGTGAGCGCCATCGGATGGAACATCTTCCCTTCCACCCCAGATAGCGCAAAGATGGGGAGGTACACCACCATGATGATGAGTTGCCCAAAGATGAGCGGCCGACGCGCCTCTTGCGAGGCAGCGAATACCTCATGGAAACGCTCGGGCAAGGTGAGTACCCGCCCTTTGTGGGACTGCGCGTGCGCGAGACGCCGCACACAGTTCTCTACGATGACCACGGCACCGTCCACGATGATGCCGAAATCCAATGCCCCCAAACTCATCAGATTGGCGCTGACCTTCTGAGTCACCATCCCGGTAAAGGTAAACAACATGGCAAGCGGAATGACCATTGCAGTGATCAGTGCCGCCCTCAGATTTCCCAGGAAAGCAAAGAGTACGGCAATCACCAGGATCGCACCTTCCAACAGGTTCTTTTTCACCGTGTCGATGGCCTTGTCCACCAAATGCGTCCGGTCATAGACGGTGATGGCATGAACGCCAGCAGGCAGGCTCTGCTTGACCTGGGCCATCTTCTCGGCAACCGCTTGCGCAACGGCGCGGCTGTTTTCGCCCATTAGCATGAACGCTGTGCCCAGCACGACTTCCCGTCCGTTGTCGGTGGCCGCACCCGTTCGCAACTCCTGGCCAACGCCTACGGTTGCCACATCACCGATGCGAATTGGGCTTCCATCGACCGCTTTCACGACGATGTTGGCAATGTCTTCAGTCGATGCGACTTGCCCAGGAGCGCGCACCAAGTATTGCTCGCCGCTCTTCTCGATGTAGCCGGCGCCAACGTTCCCATTGTTGCGCTCGATGGCCGCGACAAGGTCGGATAGACCTAAACCGAACGACGACAGCTTGGCAGGATCCGGCGCAACCAAGTATTCCTTGCTAAAGCCCCCAATGGAGTTGATTTCGGCAACGCCTCGCACGTTGCGCAACTGCGGTTTGATGATCCAGTCTTGGATCTCCCGGAGATCCGTCGGCGTGTAGGGGCTGCCGTCCGGCTTCTTGGCGCCCTCATCGGCTTCCACCGTCCACATGAAGATCTCCCCCAGCCCTGTGGAGATCGGACCCATCTCGGGCGTGATACTTTCCGGAAGACTTTCACGAGCCTGCGCAAGCCGCTCCGAGATGAGCTGCCGGGCAAAGTAGATGTCCGTGCCTTCTTCGAACACCACAGTGACCTGTGAGAGCCCATATCGGGACAGTGATCGAGTTTGGACCATCCGCGGAAGACCCGCCATGGCCGTCTCTACCGGAAAGGTGATGCGCTGTTCAGCCTCAAGCGGAGAATAACCAGACGCGGCGGTATTGATCTGGACCTGGACGTTCGTGATGTCCGGTACGGCGTCAATGGGCAGCTTTGTGTAGCTGTATGCGCCCAGCCCTCCGATCGCGAAGATGGCGAGCAAGACAAGCCATCGATGCTCGATGGCAAAGCGAATGATGCGTTCAAACATGGTCAGTCCTGCCTCAATGCTCGTCTTCAACGCTGCTCTTGCCGATGTCGGCCTTGAGCACGAAGCTGTTGACCGCCACATAGGACTGCCCAGCGGTAAGACCACCCAATATTTCCGTGGTCTGGCCATCCGTACGACCCAGCTTGACCGGCGTTGCTTTGAAGCCTTCACTGCCTGCGACAAAGACCACCGCCTTGTCGTCCATCATCTGGATGGCTGCCGAGCGCACGCTGACGGGCACTTGTGTCTGGCTGGCCAAGACGCTGACGGTGACGAACAGACCGGGGCGCCACGAACCGCCTGGATTCGCGAGCGTGACACGTGCCACGGCAGAGCGAGTCTGTTCCCCCAGCAGGTTGCCCACATAGGTGATCTTGCCGTTAGACACGGCTTGCGAGCCAGCCGCCTTGACGACCGCAGGAAGCCCGACGCGCACCTTGTCGAGGTCTTTGGGACTGACGTTCACGTCCGCCCACACCGTAGAGAGGTCTGAGACAACGAACACTGTCGCGTCTTCCTTGACGGCCTCACCCAATGCCAGACGCTTCTCAACAACCGTGCCGTCAAAAGGCGCGCGCAACTCATAGCGGCTCAAGCTAGTGTTGCCTTTCACATTGCCGGATTGCTGCACCCCCAACGCGCTGAGCTTCTGCTCAGCGTTCCGTTGCTGAATCTCTGCTTCCCGCAGTGCTTGCTGAGCCTGAAGAAGGTCTTGCTCGGCCGATATCTTCTGCTCCCAGAGTGTCTTCTCCCGCTGGTACATGACGCGCGCTGCCGCTGCTCGCTCGCGCGCTGCCAGCGCCTCAGAACGCAAATCGGACAGGTCAGGGCTTGACAGTACCGCCAAGACCTGCCCCTTGCGCACGTTCTGGCCCAGGTTCACAAGAACGGCGTCGACAACGCCAGCCACCCGAGGTGTCACCTGCGCTGTTCGATCGGCATTGGATCGGACCTCCCCCGGGAAATCCTGACCGGTCCGAATCACTGCCGCCTGCGCCTTGTCCAATTGAATTCCGCTGGCCTTGATCTGCTCGGGAGTGAGCTTTACGGTGTCGCTTTCACCATGCTCCTCATGTTCAGACGCCTCAGCTTCGCGTGGCTCCTTTCCTGCAGAGGGCTGCGCCGATCCGTCCGGCTTGCTTTCCTGGGACGCTTCCCGCTCCTCAGATTCGGAATTCTTCTCAGTTTCCCCTTCCTGCTTGCGCTCAGCGTGTTCTGCGTGCTCTTCGTCGCCAGCAGCGGCCGGCGGGCTACGGTTCCAGACAACAAAGAGGGCCGCTGCTGTGGCCAGCAGCATGCCAACGATGATGGTTACTTGTTTACGGGTCATGTTGTCACTCGGTTCTTTGCGTCGTAACGGGAGCGGTACGGGCCATTCCCAAGATGCGGCCAATGTCGATGGCCGCACGCTGGCTATCAGCCACAGCTTTGAGATGCTGAGCACGCGCTTGAAAGAGGCTGCGCTGGGCGTCAAGCACGTCCAGGAATGTGAACTTCCCCAGCGCGAATCCATTGGTCGCTGCGTCATAGGCGCTTTGGGCCTTGGGGAGCAATTCGCGCTCGATCATCAATGCCTGCTTGCGGGCGCTCTGGGCCTGTGCGAGAGCAATGTGTGCCCCGGCCCTTAGGCGGGAGACTGTCGCTTGCAAGGCATAGCGGGCTTGATCCTCGCGGGCGAGCGCCTCCTTCAGATTGCCTTGATTGCGGTCGAACATGGGCAAGGGTACGGAAACGCCAATCAATGGCTGATTACGGCCGATTTCGTTGTTCCGCTGTGCTCCCAGCCCGACGGTGATGTCCGGCATGGCGCGGCTGCGCTCGACATCCACCAGGGCTTGTCGCCGCGCAACCTCCAGCCTTGCTTCCACCACTTCCGGGGCCGCCTCTATGCGTTCCTCCAAAGAAACAGTGGCGACTTCCTCAGGGACGTGCAGTACCCCTTCGAGAGGTGGAAGCAACGCTTCCATCGCGCCCCAATGCGCGGCCAGACGGGTACGTGCAACTTGCAACTCCACCTGCGCCTGTGCCAGTTCGAGGTCAACACCGGATGCGGCAAGGCGGGCCCTCGTCTCATCGACAGGTGACACCTTGCCGGCGGCGACTCGTTTCGCAGCAGCATCCGTGGCCTGCCGCGCTAATTGCGACAAAGCGTTCGCCTGGTCTAGACGTGCCTGTGCCGCAAGCGCTTCCCAGAAGCTTGCGCTGACCTCGGCGCCGATCTTTGCCTGCAGTCCCTCAAGTCGCGCCTGCGCAATCGCCCGGCCTTGATGTGCAGCCATCACGCGAGCCTGACGCTTGCCACCCAGTTCCAGACGCTGGCTCACTTGAACTGCCGTGGTACGAGTACGACGTTGGGTGTCCTCGATCGAGGCTGCGAACTCCGGGTTGGGCATCAAGCCCGCTTGCTCTTCAGCGCCCTGCGCGGCGGCGACTTCCGCCCGCGTTGCTGCCAATTCAGGACTTCTTTCCAGTGCAAGGGCAACCGCCCCCGCCAGCGTCAGGGGAACGCTTAGGGAAGCGGCCGCGGGGTGTGAGGCGACAGTTGGGAGTACTGAATGCGGCTGGGTCATCTCCGCTCGCGCAACGACGCAAGAGACGAGCGCAGCAAGTGCCAGTGCCGTGCGTTGAACTGTCAGAGTTGAAGGACGGCGCGTTTGGCGCCCTCCGAAGGGATATGTCATCGAATTCTCCAATGTATGGATAGAACTCGACGAGTCGCAGGGCCGCGCGGAGCGCGCCTATTCTTGGGAAAGGGGAAAGCCGACTCGTCGAACTAGAGCGAGTCGGCCCATTTGGGCCGCTCCAGCGCAGCAGGCTGGAACGACGTGTAGTTCACGATAGGCGTGGCAAACAACTGCGCACCAACCATCGGTGGCTTGAGCTTGAAATCAAGCTCCGTCAGATGCGCTTTCCCTAAATGGCACATTCCGCAATCCGCGTCGAGCTGAGCGGAGTTTTGAGCATCCGTCTGCGATCCGTGCCGCCCGCCCTTGTCATCCAACGACGTTGTGCCAGATGCGCCTTTCGCGGCGTCAACTTCGTGCTTGCAGGAATGATGTCCGACATGTGTCGCCGATCGCCCAGTTTCGTGCTGGCAATAGCTCGCCATCGCCGCCCAACTGAAATGGAGAGGCACCAATACCAGCAAGATGAGGGCAATCAATCGGCGCATAGAACAGAAGTATAGGGGAAAGGATCATGGTTGCGTACCCCTTGACTCTCTACTGAGTACAGGGTTTAACATGCCTCACCAAGATCCAAATTGGCCCATTGGTCCGCTGCTCTTGGAGGGAATACTGATGAGTGACGACGACGATCATGGCCTGGACGGCCGACAGGCTTCGGACAGGCGCATTCTCTGGCAGGTACTCCTGATCAACCTTGCTCAATGTATCGCCGGATTCGCCGTGGGCGCGTGGGCGTCCTCGACGGCCGTGATGGGAGCAGCGCTTGATAACCTTGCCGACGCCTCTGTGTATGGCGTGAGCCTTTACGCTGTTGGCCGCTCAGCCGCCATCAAAGCACGGGCAGCGCGCCTGTCTGGCTGGCTCCTGATCGGGCTCGCAGTGTTGATGCTCAGCGAAGTCCTGCGGCGCTTCTTCGGAGGCGAAGCGCCTCTTGGACCGGCGATGATGACGATGGCGGCGGTCAATGCCGGCATGAACCTGTTCTGCCTGAGGCTCCTCAAGCGACACAAGGGCAAGGACGTCAACTTCAAAGCATCCTCGATCTTCACAAGCAACGATTCGATCGTGAACCTGGCCATCGTCGCATCGGGTGCGCTGGTGATGTGGCTTGGTTCGAACTTGCCGGATCTGATTCTTGGAATGGTGGTGAGCGCCATCGCGTTCAAAGGTGGCCGAGAGATCCTTGCCGAAGCGCGCGAAAGCACTCAGGTTGACGAGGCAGACGCCTCTTAGACGTTGCGAGGTGGCGACGAATTGACTAATTTACTACTTGACCCTGGAGTTGGTACAGCGTTTTAAATGGTGTGCTTGCTTCAAATGAACCTGTCCTCAATGGCCAATCCTCTTCAATCACTGCTGCTATGGCTTGCTCTCGCCATGACCATGGCGGGAAGCGGCGGCGCTGAGGCGCGAGAGCTAGGTGTTCATGAGTCGGCCAGGTCATTTTCGGGAGACTTTGATACCCAATTCTGCCCTCCTTCGTCACGTTGTTGCCCGCCATTCAGCACGCCTGACGGAGCCAAGGATGATTTCGCGGCGGTACCGCATGCATGCCAGGCTCCAGCAGAACCGTGCGTTTGTGAGGCCTGTTGCACAACCCTGGGACTTCCGGGGACCCACGCCGAGGCGCTAGAACCTGCGTTGCCGTCCATATGGGAGCCTGCACCGTTGATCGAACCCATCTCCCACCGGCCAGACGGCCCGAGGCGCCCGCCCAGGACGCCCCCCCGAGACCAGCACCGTGCCGCAGCACCAATGCCTGCCATGAGCAGCGGCATCTCAACCTCATTCTCTGGTCGATGGCTGATCGGCGGACTCGCTGATTGTCACCTCGACCAAACAAAGGAAAATCCATGAAGCTCATCATCCAACTCGCCATGACCGCTTCCTTCGCGCTCGGAAGCCAAGCGTTTGCTCAGTCCTCCGCAGCGACGCCCAAGGCCTCGATCTTTGGAACGCCTGCATCCACGGCCGAAGTAGAACGGACCATCGAAATCCTGCCTACCACTCGCTGGATCAACGTGACCCGTTTCGAGACCGTCAGGTTGGCCATCAGGGATGGCAACGAAACGAAGTACGTCATATGGCGGTTCGACACCCTTTCTTTCACGCCTTTCGATTTGAGCCAAGCGATACCTTCACTCGGCGCCAGATCGATCAAGGTCTTCGTCGGGGCCAGTCACTTAGACATGTCATGACGTAATGGAGGCCGCCCTGAAGAAGGGCGGCCTTTTTGCTCCATGGCCACTTCAGATTTACCCGTTCGGCAAAAGAGGCACCTATGAAAACTGACGATGCACCCACTTCCGCGCCTGCCACCTGCGGTTCGTGTGCCAGCGATCAACAGGACCTGCCCACGGTTCTGATGCTCGACCTACCCGATTTGGACCGGCGTTCGGAAGCGCTTGTGCGGGCTCAGCTAGGTCAAATTAGGGGCATCGAGGATCTCTCACTTGATTCGTGTACGGGCAGGCTGTCCGTACGGCATCGCCTCACCTCCACCACGCCTATCCTTGACGCCTTGCTTGCCATTGGAGTCAAAGGAACCGTTGCAACGGATGGCGAATCTGTCAGCCCCGTAGGTTGCGGCAAGCCCGCGCTGAGCAGCGGCGTCACCAGCTGCCGGGCACCGGTTGCTGCGACTTTTCCCCCATCTCCTCCGCCAACTGGAAACACCTCGCGCCTTCTCATCACCAACATGGATTGCCCAACGGAGGAGGGCCTCATTCGGAAGCGCTTGGAAATGATCAAAGGTATCGAGCGGCTCAACTTCGACCTGATGAACCGCCGTTTGGATGTGCAACACGCGTCAGTGGATCTCGCGGGGATTCTCGCGGCCCTGCATGAGATTGGCATGCAGGCAAGCGTAGAGCGAGAGGCAGGGCAGAGCCCTCGTGGCCAGGCGACCTATCTCATCGAGAAGATGGACTGTCCCACCGAGGAAGCCATGCTGCGCAAAGCGCTTGAGGGGATGGCTGGCGTCGACGCCCTTCAATTTGACCTGTTGAGCCGTACGCTGGTTGTGAGCCATGGTCTCCCGAGCGAGGCGCCCATCACCGCAGCGATCGAGCGACTGGGCCTGTCGCCTGTGCTCCAGGACCACAATGATCCAGCGCCGGCTGTCACCAAGGAGTTCGGCACGGGAATCACGAAAACCGAATGGCTGCGAATGGCCGCAGCAGGCGTCTTGGCGCTGGGTGCAGAGGCATTGGCCTTCTCGGGCATGGAAGAGTCATCCATGCCCGTGATTGCAGCCTCCTTGGCCGCCATCGCACTAGGGGGCACGGCTACCCTGCGCAAAGGCTGGATTGCTCTGCGCACCCTGTCGCTCAACATGAACCTTTTGATGACCATCGCGGTCATTGGCGCCGCGTTGATTGGACAGTGGCCGGAGGCAGCAGTAGTCATATGGCTGTTCGGCGTGGCCGAAATGATAGAAGCCTTAAGCTTGGATCGAGCCCGCAACGCCATTCGCAAACTGATGGACCTGGCTCCGGAAACGGCCCTCTTGCGCCAAAACGATGGGCGCTGGGCCGAAGTCAAGGCCGACACGGTCACCATCGGCGGCATCGTGCGCGTGCGCCCCGGCGAGCGGATCGCGCTGGATGGGGTGGTTGTCTCCGGCAAGTCGGCAGTCAATCAGGCGCCAATCACCGGCGAAAGCATGCCCGTGGAGAAGAACCCAGGCGATACGGTCTACGCGGGCACCATCAACGAGCGCGGAACGCTTGAATTCGAGGTTCGAGCCCGCAAGGGTGACACGACATTGGACCGCATCGCCCGCTCCGTGCAAGAGGCACAGGGCCAACGTGCGCCCACACAGCGGTTCGTCGATCGTTTTGCCAGTGTGTATACGCCAGCCGTCTTTGTGCTTGCCCTAGGCATCGCCATCATTCCTCCTCTTTTCGCCGGCGGTGACTGGTACGACTGGACGTACAAGGCTTTGGTTTTGCTTGTGATCGCCTGCCCGTGCGCCCTGGTCATTTCCACCCCAGTGACAGTGGTCAGCGGTCTGGCAGCAGCAGCGAAGCGAGGCATTCTCGTCAAGGGGGGCCTGTATCTGGAGCAAGGCCGGTTGCTCAAGTCCGTCGCACTGGACAAGACCGGAACGCTCACCCATGGAAAGCCGGTGCTCACGGACACGGTCGAGCTCGGACCGCTCTCGCGCCAAGAGGTCCTCCGGATCGCTGCCAGCCTAGATGCCTTGTCCGAGCATCCCGTGGCCACTGCTATCGTCAGGGCCTATGGAGAACAGCCGCACGCGGAGGTCCAGGCCTTTGAGGCGCTCGCTGGCCGCGGTGTGAAGGGCCAGATAGACGGCGAGACCTACTACATCGGCAATCAGCGGCTGGCCAATGAATTGGGGGTGACGAACGAACGCGTATTACAACTCCTTGAGCAGATGGAAGCCCAGGCCAAGACCGCTGTCGTGCTCTCCACCGCCACACAGGCCCTCGGCGTGCTGGCCGTGGCCGACACGGTCCGCGAGAGCAGCAAACTGGCCGTCGCGCAGCTCAGGCAATTGGGGGTCGAGCCGGTCATGCTCACCGGGGATAACAAGAAGACGGCGCAGGCGGTCGCGGCTCAGGTGGGCATCAGCGATGCTCGCGGTGAAATGCTGCCTCAGGACAAACTCTCGGCCATCGAGGCAATGGCCGCCCAAGGACCCGTCGGCATGGTGGGGGACGGCGTGAACGACGCGCCTGCCCTTGCAAAGGCAAACATCGGCTTCGCCATGGGCGCAGCAGGCACAGACACAGCCATTGAGACCGCGGACGTGGCCCTCATGCAAGACGATCTGCGCAAGTTGCCAGAGTTCATCGCTCTCTCCCATCGGGTGGGCAATGTGCTCAGAGCCAACATCGCCTTTGCCATCGGCACCAAGGCGGTGTTCATGGTCCTGACCTTCACGGGACACGCCAGCTTGTGGCTGGCAATCCTGGCTGACATGGGTGCGAGCCTGGTAGTGGTGTTCAACGGATTACGCCTGCTCAGGGCTCCAGGCGAGAAGGACAAGTTCCAGTGACGATACGCCAAACGATTGATCCAAGCGTTGCCCGCGCCTTCCTTGCAGCCGCATCCGTGTTCTTGACCGACATCGCAAGCAAAGCTGCAGTAGTCGCTGCACTCCCGTATGGCTCTAGCGAGCCATGGCTCCCGGTGCTCAACATCGTCCACTGGCGGAACGAAGGAGCCGCTTTCAGCTTCTTGCACGACGCAGGTGGATGGCAGCGCCTCTTCTTCAGCGCCGTGGCTGTGGCCGCGTCGATTGCTTTTTTCGTAATGATTCGGCGGCCTCAAACCGGTCGTCCTCAGCGGCTGGCTTTCGGGCTCCTCCTAGGCGGTGCTTTAGGGAACCTGCACGATCGGCTCGCACGCGGGGCGGTGGTGGACTGGATTGATCTCAGGTGGCAGTCGTTTTACTGGCCGGCCTTCAACGTGGCCGATATCGGCATCACCCTCGGTGCTGTCTTGATCCTCGTCTGGGAGTTGCGGAGAGGAAAAACGGAGACTGGGCCGAGTTAACCGGGAGGTATGCCAGCGGTCAGGACCTTCCTGGCGAGCTATCGCGTAGTGGCAATGACATTGATCCATACCGGCTGGTGCACAGCCTCAGCTGAATTCTGCGACGTCCACAGTTCATCCACCGCCAACCCGGCGGCGTCAAGTGACTTGCGTATGTCGTCTTCTGAGTAGTAGACGTACAAACGGCCGTCCGGAAGAATCGCTTCGCCCTGCCCCTCCTGGACTGCCATGAAGAGTGTGCCGCCTCTTTTGAGGGCCCGGTTCAGGCAACGAAGTGCGGGGCGAAATACGTCCTGGGGCAAGTGAAGCAATGAGGCACAGGCCCATATCCCATCGAACCGTTCTTCATAGCTGATGCTTTCAATGCGAGCGAATTCACATGGCGCGCCCGAATACTCGGCCGCCATTTGCACGAGGGCTGTCGAGGCATCGATGCCCAACACACAATGACCCCGGGAAAGAAAGAATTTGAGGTCCCGGCCGGAGCCACAGCCGGCATCAAGGATGGAGGCCTTGGCCGGCAGATGTGACAGGAACCGATCCAGGACGAACTGCGTCTGGGCACCGAAGGTCCATGAGAAGTATTCGACCGCATGGTCTTCGTAGAACCGATCTGTCGAGGCCACGGCAGCATCGCAGCTAACGGATGATCGAACGCCCTCAACACCTGGACCAGCCCGATTGTCGACAGACATCTCTGCTCCTTTCAATGCATACGGCGGCGCCGAAGCGATCTGCTGCCATCAGGACGACCATCGAAATACGGTGGCGGCTCAATCAAATAGAGGCCAAGCGACGTGCCCGCACGCCATTGACCCCAAAGCCCAACACGGCGGCGACCAGGACGAGGGCCTGGGCTACGTTGGTTTGAATCGTTGGAAAGATGCCCAGAATAGGCAAGCGCAGACCGTCTACGGGCGTTGCCGCCAACCAGCCTGCTTCTTGGAGGCCAGAGATCCCCTTGCCGGCGAGCACAATCGCCAAGGCCGCCACGAGGAAGGAACTGAGCGCAAAGAACTGGCTGATCGGCATGCGGGCGCTGGTCTTGAGGAAGATGACCGCAATGATGGTCAGCAAGACCATGCCAATGCCAAGCCCGGCCAGCAGGGCGGAATCGTTCCCGTCTGTCGCGAGAGCGGAGTAGAACAGCACCGTCTCGAAAACCTCGCGATACACAGCAATGAAGGCCAGTGCGAACAGCGCCCAGGCAGTTCGTCCCGTTAGCGCGCTGGATAGGCGCTCACGCAGATATGCCTGCCAACGCCCGGCGCTGCTCTTCTGATGCATCCAAAGCCCGACGGACAGCAGGACGACAGCGGCAAAAAGCGAGGACACGCCTTCCGTCACTTCACGGCTTGCGCCACTGATGCTGACGACTCTGGTGGCGACCAGCCACGTTGCACTGCCTGCCAGAAGAGCGCTGATCCAACCTGCGTGAACGTAGCGCAAGGCCTCCGGCTGCGTATTCTGGCGAACGTGACCGACGATTCCGGCCCATCGTGACCGGTTGCACCGTGTGAGGTGTTGCGCGTTCAAATTGTAGGGGTGTCGGTCACGATGGGTCTGAGTCGGGCTCCTTTTTCGTGGGTTTGGGCTTTTGTCGCAGGGACTCACCGGTCAGAGTGAATCGGTGGTTTCGCTGCATCAGGCGATCAAGGATCGCGTCGGCAATCGTGGCGTCACCGACCCAGGCATGCCAGTGTTCAATGGGCAGCTGACTGGTGATGATGGTGGCCTTGCTGGCAGCTCGGTCGTCGATGATCTCCAGCAAGTCAGCGCGGGCCTGGTTGTCCAGCCCAGCCATGCCCCAGTCGTCCAGCAACAGGACATCGGTCTTGGCCAACTGGATGAGCCACTTGCCAAAGGTGCCATTGCCGTGACGGATGCGCAGCTCTTCGCTCAGACGTGGCACACGTTGGTAGAAGGCAGAGCGACCGCGGCGACAGGCGTGCTGGGCCAGCGCACAAGCCAGCCAGGATTTGCCAGCTCCGGTGGGGCCGGTGATCAGCACGCTGTGGCCGCTGTCGATCCAATCACCCAAGGCCAGGCTCATGACAGCCTTGCGATCCAGGCCGCGTCCAGCTCGTGTATCGATGTCCTCAATGGCGGCTTGGGGGTACTTCAGCTTGGCCTCTTTGAGCAGGCGTGCACGCCGCTTGTCGTGGCGCCAATGGAGCTCGCGCTCGACGATCAGAGCCATGCGTTCTTCAAAGCTGACAGCGCTCATGCCGGCCTGCGTCAGTTGCTCATCAAGGGCTGTGAGCATGCCCATCAGCCTGAGTTCACGCAGCTGGTTCAAAGTCGTGTTCATCATCATGGTGCAATCCTGTCTGTTCACTGGTAGTAACCGGGGCCACGAACGTGGGCATGGTGCGGGCTGGTCCAGTCGGTGGCGGTCGTGGCGGGCACCTGATCCCGGCCGTTTGCCAGAATGTCGCTGACGTGCCTGTACTTGACGGTGCCGAGCTCCAGGGCGATGAGGCAAGCGGCTTCCAGTCGGGGCTTGCCGTACTTCTTGGCCAGTGACAGCAGCCCCAGGCAGGCGCGGTAGCCATGCTCGGGATGGCGTCGCTCCTCCAGCAGACGCTGGACGGTGCTGGCACAGGCCACACCAATGGTGCCGCCCCAGTGAATCAGGCGTTCAGGGGTCCACTCCCGATGCGCGCGGTGCGCTGCCGACATGTGCTCCGCCACGGTGGTGAAGCCCCCCTTGTGGAGACAGCGCAGATGAGCGGCAACACGCTGACCACGGTGGACGATCTCCACGCCGCGCGTGGTGATGCGTGCCTCCAGGACCAGCCCGACCAAGGACTGCGGCACGCTGTAGCGATGCCCCTCGATCTCGACGTGGTGATCAATGTGCACGCGCACGGTCTTGTAGGTGGCGAATTCCCAGGGCTGCAGAGGCAAGGCTTGCAGTGCTGGCGCATCCAACTCTGCAAACGTGCTGACTCGGCTGCCAGGCAACCTCTGGAATGCCTTGTTGTTGAGTTGTTCCAGCAGCGGCGCGATGGCCTCGTTGACATCGTCCACGCTCGCAAAGCGTTGGTGGCGCAGTCGCATCAGGATCCAACGCTCGACAACTTGCACGGCAGACTCGACCTTGGCCTTGTCCTGCGGGTGATAGGGCCGCGCCGGTAGCATCGAGGTGCCGTAGTGGCGAGCGAAGTCCTCCACCGTCTCGTTGGCGCGAGGCTCATAGCGGTTGGGGTTGGCAATGAGGGCTTTGGGGTTGTCCGGCACGATGAGCTGGGGCACCCCACCGATGAATGTCAGGGCGCGGGCGCAGCCATCAAGCCAGTCGGCCATGGTCTCGCGCGGTGTGGCACACGCAAAGGTGTAGCTCGAAGCGCCCAGAGCGGCCACGAAGATGTGGGCACGGCTGCCGTCCACCAACTCGATCGTGGGACCTGCAAAGTCGATGAACAGCTTCTCGCCTGCGCGGTGGGTCTGGCGCATCGAGCGTTTGAGTGTCTTGGCGTAGCGGCGGTAGTTCTCGCAGAACTGCGAGTAGGAGTGCGTATGACCGTCCAGGTGCTGCTGGGTGTGCTCCTCCCACAGCAGCATGAGCGTCATGCCCTTGCGGCGCAGTTCTTTGTGAATCTGGGCGTAGTCGGGGTGCACGAAGTGCTGCGGCCGTGGCGGCGGTGCCAGCAGGCGATGCTGCAAAGCGGTCTCGTCCAGGGGCTGGATGGAGTGCCAATCCAGACCTGCGACCGAGGCCAAACCGACGTACTTGGTAACCACGCCTTTGGAGATGCCCAGGGCGGCGGCGATACGCTCGTGCGAGAGCCGAGCATCGAGTTTGAGACGCAGAACGTCCTTGATCTTGCGCATGTGAATCCTTGGTGCAGGCATGCCGGCTCCAGCAAAAAACTGGGCAGGCTAACTGCATTGGGTGAGACAACTTGCGCAACACCATCACGGTGGCATACGACGCCATGCTGGCATCGTGACCGGTGATTCCGGCATCGTGACCGAGATTCCGGTCAGGTGCAAAAATCGGTCACGTTCGACCAGAATGGCCGGTCACGATGAACCAGAATCGGCGGTCACGATCCGCCGGAATCAACGGTCACGTTGGACCGGAATACGCA
>NZ_JBBEYB010000025.1:0-20197 GCF_037482285.1 Aquabacterium sp. G14 | reverse complement strand
GGCGAACGTGACCGACGATTCCGGCCCATCGTGACCGGTTGCACCGTGTGAGGTGTTGCGCGTTCAAATTGTAGGGGTGTCGGTCACGATGGGTCTGAGTCGGGCTCCTTTTTCGTGGGTTTGGGCTTTTGTCGCAGGGACTCACCGGTCAGAGTGAATCGGTGGTTTCGCTGCATCAGGCGATCAAGGATCGCGTCGGCAATCGTGGCGTCACCGACCCAGGCATGCCAGTGTTCAATGGGCAGCTGACTGGTGATGATGGTGGCCTTGCTGGCAGCTCGGTCGTCGATGATCTCCAGCAAGTCAGCGCGGGCCTGGTTGTCCAGCCCAGCCATGCCCCAGTCGTCCAGCAACAGGACATCGGTCTTGGCCAACTGGATGAGCCACTTGCCAAAGGTGCCATTGCCGTGACGGATGCGCAGCTCTTCGCTCAGACGTGGCACACGTTGGTAGAAGGCAGAGCGACCGCGGCGACAGGCGTGCTGGGCCAGCGCACAAGCCAGCCAGGATTTGCCAGCTCCGGTGGGGCCGGTGATCAGCACGCTGTGGCCGCTGTCGATCCAATCACCCAAGGCCAGGCTCATGACAGCCTTGCGATCCAGGCCGCGTCCAGCTCGTGTATCGATGTCCTCAATGGCGGCTTGGGGGTACTTCAGCTTGGCCTCTTTGAGCAGGCGTGCACGCCGCTTGTCGTGGCGCCAATGGAGCTCGCGCTCGACGATCAGAGCCATGCGTTCTTCAAAGCTGACAGCGCTCATGCCGGCCTGCGTCAGTTGCTCATCAAGGGCTGTGAGCATGCCCATCAGCCTGAGTTCACGCAGCTGGTTCAAAGTCGTGTTCATCATCATGGTGCAATCCTGTCTGTTCACTGGTAGTAACCGGGGCCACGAACGTGGGCATGGTGCGGGCTGGTCCAGTCGGTGGCGGTCGTGGCGGGCACCTGATCCCGGCCGTTTGCCAGAATGTCGCTGACGTGCCTGTACTTGACGGTGCCGAGCTCCAGGGCGATGAGGCAAGCGGCTTCCAGTCGGGGCTTGCCGTACTTCTTGGCCAGTGACAGCAGCCCCAGGCAGGCGCGGTAGCCATGCTCGGGATGGCGTCGCTCCTCCAGCAGACGCTGGACGGTGCTGGCACAGGCCACACCAATGGTGCCGCCCCAGTGAATCAGGCGTTCAGGGGTCCACTCCCGATGCGCGCGGTGCGCTGCCGACATGTGCTCCGCCACGGTGGTGAAGCCCCCCTTGTGGAGACAGCGCAGATGAGCGGCAACACGCTGACCACGGTGGACGATCTCCACGCCGCGCGTGGTGATGCGTGCCTCCAGGACCAGCCCGACCAAGGACTGCGGCACGCTGTAGCGATGCCCCTCGATCTCGACGTGGTGATCAATGTGCACGCGCACGGTCTTGTAGGTGGCGAATTCCCAGGGCTGCAGAGGCAAGGCTTGCAGTGCTGGCGCATCCAACTCTGCAAACGTGCTGACTCGGCTGCCAGGCAACCTCTGGAATGCCTTGTTGTTGAGTTGTTCCAGCAGCGGCGCGATGGCCTCGTTGACATCGTCCACGCTCGCAAAGCGTTGGTGGCGCAGTCGCATCAGGATCCAACGCTCGACAACTTGCACGGCAGACTCGACCTTGGCCTTGTCCTGCGGGTGATAGGGCCGCGCCGGTAGCATCGAGGTGCCGTAGTGGCGAGCGAAGTCCTCCACCGTCTCGTTGGCGCGAGGCTCATAGCGGTTGGGGTTGGCAATGAGGGCTTTGGGGTTGTCCGGCACGATGAGCTGGGGCACCCCACCGATGAATGTCAGGGCGCGGGCGCAGCCATCAAGCCAGTCGGCCATGGTCTCGCGCGGTGTGGCACACGCAAAGGTGTAGCTCGAAGCGCCCAGAGCGGCCACGAAGATGTGGGCACGGCTGCCGTCCACCAACTCGATCGTGGGACCTGCAAAGTCGATGAACAGCTTCTCGCCTGCGCGG
Source organism: Aquabacterium sp. G14 (assembly GCF_037482285.1). Classification (NCBI taxonomy): domain Bacteria; kingdom Pseudomonadati; phylum Pseudomonadota; class Betaproteobacteria; order Burkholderiales; family Sphaerotilaceae; genus Aquabacterium; species Aquabacterium sp. G14. Next base: position 18,221 of record NZ_JBBEYB010000025.1, on the reverse strand, counting down.
TGGGTCTGGCGCATCGAGCGTTTGAGTGTCTTGGCGTAGCGGCGGTAGTTCTCGCAGAACTGCGAGTAGGAGTGCGTATGACCGTCCAGGTGCTGCTGGGTGTGCTCCTCCCACAGCAGCATGAGCGTCATGCCCTTGCGGCGCAGTTCTTTGTGAATCTGGGCGTAGTCGGGGTGCACGAAGTGCTGCGGCCGTGGCGGCGGTGCCAGCAGGCGATGCTGCAAAGCGGTCTCGTCCAGGGGCTGGATGGAGTGCCAATCCAGACCTGCGACCGAGGCCAAACCGACGTACTTGGTAACCACGCCTTTGGAGATGCCCAGGGCGGCGGCGATACGCTCGTGCGAGAGCCGAGCATCGAGTTTGAGACGCAGAACGTCCTTGATCTTGCGCATGTGAATCCTTGGTGCAGGCATGCCGGCTCCAGCAAAAAACTGGGCAGGCTAACTGCATTGGGTGAGACAACTTGCGCAACACCATCACGGTGGCATACGACGCCATGCTGGCATCGTGACCGGTGATTCCGGCATCGTGACCGAGATTCCGGTCAGGTGCAAAAATCGGTCACGTTCGACCAGAATGGCCGGTCACGATGAACCAGAATCGGCGGTCACGATCCGCCGGAATCAACGGTCACGTTGGACCGGAATACGCATCCGGCCGATTCGACTTGCGCAGGAACGCCACCATGGCCACGATGATCAGCAAAGCTTCCACGCCTTCACGCAAAAGGATGGTCAAGGCGCCAACAAAAGTGGCCATCTCGTCGGCCCGCCCGCTTCCGAACTCAGCTTCAACCTGGACAAAGAGGCCGTCCAATCGGTTGGCATGCTCCAAGGCGACCCCGATGTCTGAGGTTGCCCCCGAAAAGTGGAGTTCTTAGCTCATGACCACAATGCTGGAAAGGAGCGAAGAAATGGTCGACAAGCAGGTACGTGGCAAGTACACCCTGGAGTACAAACTGGAGGCTGTCAGGCAGGTCAAGGCCGGGCAGTCTGGGGCGGTGGTGGCCAAGGTGCTGGGCATCCCGTCATCAAATGTGTCCAACTGGGTTCGCCTGGATGCCAAGGGGCAATTGGGCGGTGTTGTGCCGAGCCAGAAGGCCCCGGTGGTCACAGCCGAACAGATGGAGCTTGCGCGTTTGAGGGCCGAGGTGGCTCGCCTGAAGATGGAACGCGACATCGCTAAAAAAGCCGCAGCGTACTTTGCGCAGGATGTGCTGCAAAGTACGCTTGGGTCCGGCAAATGAGCGGCAAGGCATGGCCTGTGAGCCTGATGTGCGAGGTGCTGGAGGTCAGCACCAGCGGGTACTTCAACTGGAAGCGTGGTCAGGATGCACCTGGCCATGGCCCCAGCCGGTTTCAGAGCGACGAAGCCTTGCTGGCGCACATGCGGGCCATTCACGCGGAGATCAAAGGCGAGTACGGTTGGCCCCGCATGCACAAGGAGCTGTTGGCCAGGGGCATCCGCGTGGGCAAAGAGCGTGTGCGCGTGCTGATGCAGCGCCACGGGATCAAGGCGCGCACCAAGAAGAAGTTCGTCGTTACCACCGACAGCAAGCACCACCTGCCGGTGGCGCCGGATCTCGTGCAGCGGCGCTTCAACCCCGAGGCGCCCAATCTGCTGTGGAGCGGCGACATCACTTACATCCCCACCGATGAGGGGTGGCTGTACCTGGCTGCGGTGCTTGACCTGCACAGCCGCCAGGTGGTGGGCTGGAGCATGCAGCCGCACATGCAGACCAGCCTGGTCAAAGACGCGCTGCTGATGGCCTGCTGGCGCCGCAGGCCAGCCAAGGGGCTGATCTTCCACAGCGACCGCGGCAGCCAGTACTGCAGCCATGAGTTCCAGACCACGATGAAGGCCTGGGGTATCAGTTCATCCATGAGCCGCAAGGGCAACTGCTGGGACAACGCGCCCACGGAGAGCTTCTGGGGCCATCTGAAGGTGGCTTGCGTGCTGGGGCAAAGGTTTGCCACCCGAGAGCAGGCCAGGACAGCCATTCTGAACTGGATGGCCTTCTACAATCACTCTCGTCTGCATTCGGCGCTGGGCTATCTCAGCCCCATGCAATACGAGCAACGCTGGCTGGCGGCTCAGCGCAAGAACGCCGCATGAAACCCGGGCTAAGCGCTCCGAAATTCAGGGGCAACCTCAGTTGCCAAAGCTGTCGCGCCTTCGCTTCTTCCGCCGGCTGCGTGGCATGACTTAGATGAGCAAAGAGTAGCCAAACTGCAGTAACAGCGCAAAAGCACAAACGTTTGAAGAATTCCATATCGGGCAGACGCATATTCAGAACCGCGCGATTATCAACCCTGAAGTAGGTGTAGAGTCAACTGTGAATTCGATGAGGAGTAGATATGAAGATTGGTGAACTGGCGGAACGAGCAGGCGTGCAGATTGAAACCATCCGTTTCTATGAGCGTGAAGGCCTTTTGCAAGCTGCTGCCCGAAGCGCTGGCAACTATCGCATCTATGAAAGCCTTCACGTTCAGCGGCTGGCATTCATTCGCCACTGCCGATCACTCGACATGACGCTGGATGAGGTTCGCGTCCTGCTGCGGCTGACTGACTCTCCCGACGAGAGTTGTGCCGAGGTCAACCAGATCTTGGACGCTCATATAGGGCAAGTCAGCCAGAGAATCAAGGAACTGCGCTTGCTTGAACTGGAACTCAAACAGTTGCGCAGTCAATGTCGCCAGGGCACGGACGCGAAGGACTGTGCCATCCTTAGTGAGATCTCCAGAAAGGCCCCGGGCGGTAAGCCGCATCGCAATGGGAAGGTGGGTGGTCGTGGTGGCCAACGATGAGGTGGTGGCGCAGCACGAGCGATTGACCGATCGAGGCCAGACCCGCTACGACTGGCAGCACTACATCCCGCTGGTGCAAAGAAAACCCGGTGCGCTGCGCAATGGGGCCCCCTTCGCCGACCTACCCCCGGCCTTGCAGCAGCTACGCAGAGGGCTTCTCCGTCAGGCGGGTGGCGACCGTGTCATGGCGCAGGTACTGGCGATTGTGAGCACAGCTGGCCTGGATGCGGTGCTGGTGGCAGTTGAATTGGCGCTGGAGAGCGCGCCACCGTCTGGCAAGGTCAGCGTCGAGCATGTGATCAATGTTCTGAGCAGGCTCAACCCTGCGCCCACACCAGAGGATGCACAGACCAGTCTGCAGGCGACAGTAGTCCCACTGGCCAATACGGCGCGCTACGACAGCTTGCGCGGGCAAGGCGGCGCGGAGGAGATCAACCATGCGTGATATCGCTGCAGAGTTCAAACAACTGCGCCTGCACGGCATGGCGGGCGCCTGGCTGGACCTGATCGAACAAGGGGCCAGTACGGGCTCGGAGGAGGCACGGTGGTTGATTGAACACCTGCTGCAGGCCGAGGCCACAGACCGAGGCATGCGCTCGGTGAGCCATCAGATGCATGCAGCCAAGTTCCCTGTGCATCGAGACCTGGCGGGGTTCGACTTCGCTGTGTCCCCCGTTGACAGCAAGCTGGTTCACACGCTGGCAGAGACAGGCTTCACAGAAGTGGCGCACAACGTGGTGTTGATGGGAGGGCCTGGCACCGGCAAGACCCACCTGGCCACAGCCATTGGCGTGTCCGGCATCACCAAGCATGGCAGGCGCGTGCGCTTTTACTCCACGGTGGATCTGGTCAACGCGCTGGAGCAAGAGAAGGCACAAGGCAAGGCCGGACGCATCGCGACGAGCTTGTTGCGCCTGGACCTGGTGATCCTCGATGAGTTGGGCTACCTGCCGTTCAGCCAGGCAGGCGGTGCGCTGCTGTTCCACTTGCTCAGCCGGTTGTATGAGCACACCAGCGTGATGATCACGACGAACTTGGACTTCGCGGAATGGTCGCGTGTCTTTGGTGATGCCAAGATGACAACGGCACTGCTGGACCGGCTCACGCATCACTGCCACATCCTGGAGACGGGCAACGAGTCACATCGGTTCCTGCACAGCTCCAGCACGGCCAAGAGGCGCATCAAGGCACGAGAGCAGTCTCGGATGCAGGCTGCAGCAGAGGGCAAGGCCTGAAGCTCAAAGCGAAGGGGGAAGCCGCTGCGCGGCGTCCCCCTTGATGTTCAACCAAGCCGGCCGGAAGACTCAAAATCCAGGCCAGGCTCTACACTTATCCACAGCTGACCACCCTTTGGTCGGCTACCAGCCCTGGCTCAATATTGGATCGGCACGGTGGCTCAGATTTGGATCGGCGCGGACACGCTTCGCAACTTCATCGATTGGAACGCTGGCAAGAAGCCTGTCGTAGTCGATTCTTGGCACTTTTTTCCTCCCTTATTGGCGCGTTGACCTCGGCCTGCTCAGCTACGGGTCGTTTGGCAACTTCGCTCTTTATCGGAGCCCCCACAAACGTGCCGCCGACGGTCAAGAACGGTCCATGTAGATAAAGTTTAGCCGCGGGGCACCAATGTAGATTCGTGCATACCCGCTGAGGTGCGAGTTGCCGTCAGGCGTAGCGGGAGCAGCGAGTGGACGGCCTACCAGTTTGTAGGCCGCCGAGGCTGGCGCGGCGACGATGGTGTCATCGAGTCGAGCGCCGACGCTCATGGCCGAGTACCAGTAGCCACAAGTGGCTGCTTACGGGTGCCGGATGCCTGAGGGCAAGGCGCCGTTGTCATGCAGCTTTGGTGCGCCTTGACTGCAACGGGGCGTTAGCGGAACCTGGCCGTATTCATACCGGCTTAGCCCGTGCCTGAAGAGCCGAGTGTCCGATATCTGACCCACACCGATCAATCAGTGCACGACAACGGACGTCTGCAACCGCTGCGAAGGCGTCGGTCAGACTCACAAGTCACGCCTACTGCCGAATCGGGTGGCCTTACGCACCACCGATGGGTCTCAGTCAAGAGACGCCTGCACCGCAGACTGCTGAACCGCCGGACTGAACCGATCAAATCACAGATCTGCTTCTTTCAACAGATCGGACGGGCGGCATTGGATCGCTGTGGCGATCTTCAAGATGTTCAGAAAGGTGACGTTGCGTTCACCTCGTTCGATCTTGCCCATGTGCGAGCGGTCAATTTCGGCCACGTCAGCCAGTGCTTCTTGAGACAGATCCAAGGACAACCGGCGCGCGCGAATCACGGCGCCCAAGCGCACGAGAGATTTGTCACGATCTTCCTTCACCGACACCCTTGGCATGGGCGAAATCGTCGTTCTACAATGCTTTCAAGGCCACGGCATTTACGACCCATTTGTGGTTGTGGTTCACCCAGCAGTAATGCCGGACGCCAGGGAGGCCGAGGTCATTAACCCCGCGTAGAAGGATCGAAAAATGGCAAAAAGAAAATGTCCCCGCTGCAATGGCAAAGGTGTGATCCCGTGTCCCATGGACTACGGTGATGACGACGAGCGTCATCCCAGCAGTTGCCCCGGTTGCGGTGGCGATCCCAAAGCGCGTGTCGAGTGCCCTGATTGCGAAGGCACCGGCAAGATCGACGACTGATCTGACACGGCCTATCGGCCTTGATGTAAGGGGGATCTATGGGTTTCTTCAGTATCAAAGACAAGTTTGACGATTTGCGTCACTCCTACACCCCTGGTGACAAGCTCCTCAATGGAGCAAAGTTGCTGGGAGCCGTTGTGGCCAACACCGCAATTGGTGCGGGCAAGGTCGGCAAGGCATTCGCCGAGGAGTACGTCAAAGAAGGCGAAAAGCGTCTCAAGAAGTAAAGCAACTGATGAGAGGCCGGCATCACAGCCGGCCTCTTTCTTTTGGTTGCCTTGATTCCAAGCGAAGGTGCCATCATCCAGATTCAGGCAGCCGATGCTGACGCCAGCCTGGTGGCCTTGGCACTCAGCTTGTCACGCAGTACCGCTCTGCCAGCACTGACGGCTCCGGATGTTTGCGCCTCGTCTTGGACTGCATCTGGAAAGAACTCCTCGATGATTGGCAAGCCGTCATCCTCCACGTCTTCAAACGCACCCATGGCAAAGCCCCGTCTGGCGGCTTCGTCCAGCGCAGCCTGGTCTACCCCCAACTCTGTCTGCTTGGCCCGCTCGGTGCGTGCCTGCTCGACAGCCTCGTGCAGTGACTGTCCAGCCCTGAGCGTCAGGTCTACGAAGTAGATCGGTGCCCGATGGGACTGGGTGGTGGACTTTCCACGTAGGCGCAACTCCAGCGGTAAGGACGCCAGGATGCCACCCGTGAGCGCACTCAGGTACGCCATGCGTGCCAGCAGCGTTCTGATGGTGTTGAACCCCGTCGTGCGCAGGATGAAGGTGCCCAGCACGTCGTCCTCTCCCACCCGGACATTCAGCCGCCCGTAGGGCTTGCACTGGCTTCCCTGAGCCAGTTCACAGCCATCGGGTGTCCGGCACTCAAAAGTCTGGATGCCCTCTGCCGTCGCACGTCGACAGGTCTCCCCGTTGCCGACGCACATCGGACGCCCAGTGGTGCGGTTGAACAAGGTGTAGTTGGCCCGCATGTTCAGGTCCGGATCGTCAAAGAGCAGCTTGATCGGGATGCTGCGCAGCTTGGCTCCACTGCTCCCGCGCAAGGCCTCGTCGAGCGGGTGGGTGATCCATCCTTCCTTGTGCTGGATCTGGCTGGTGAGGGTGAACTCGTCGTCTTTCTCAGGCAGACGCTTGCCGTTCTTCTCGACGACACGGCCAATCGAGATCCGCCCGATGACGGGCGGTGTCAGTGCCAATCCTTTGATCATGATGATTCCTTTCCAAAAAAGAAAAGGCCGACCTCCGAAGAGACCGGCCATGGGGATGGGGGTGTTCACGCCTGAACCAAGAAACGACGGCTGCCAGGCTTGGTCTGCCCATAGGCGGTAAGCAACTCCGGCTGTTCCTTCAGCAGTCGGGCCGTGTCCAGCGTCACACTGTCCTTGCTGCGCTTCCAACTGACTTCGCCGCACTCGAACACCGCCCGTGAGGCATCGCCCATGCGTTGCTGGATGCGCTGCTTGAGCTGCGACTCCAACTCGGTCACATCGGCCAGCTTTTGGCGGACTGCCAGGAGGTCAGAGAACGCACCTGCCAGCTCCGTCTCGTGGGACAAGTCCAGCACCTCGCCTGTGTCACGGGGATACAGGCAGCGCAGCGCCAGGTCTGCCGAGTCGGAGCCGTCTGCCGGTGGCTGGAGGTCCTTCTCGACGTATTCCCAGAAGGCCTGCTCCAGCCGGATGAGTTGCTGGATCTGCTCCTCGTCACGCTGAATGCGGAAGATCTGCAGGTCCTGCCCACAGATCAGCACGGCCACATCGGCGGCCTGCTTGCCGGTGACCGCCAACTGGTGCATCACCTGCAGGTGGACGTAGTCGGGCACACCCTCCTTCCACAGGCGTGCGCCATTGATCCCAGCCGTCTTGCACTCCAGGATGGCGACATCCGGGCTGCCCATGACCTCCCGGTCCAGGTTGGCCCGCATCCAGGGGTACGTGGGGTGCTGCAGGACCGCATTCACCTTTCGAACACGGTTGCCAGTTCGCTTGGTGTAGTGGGCAGCCACGATGGGCTCCAGCAAGGTGCCCCAGTACATCGGACTGGATTCGTCGTTGGGGTCCACCTGAGGCAAGGCTGCGCCTCGCCCGGTTTTCTCCATCCAGAGTTCCAGCTGGGACTTGTAGGGGTTGAGCCCCACGGCTGCCGCAGCGTCAGAGCTGCCAATGCCAGAGCGACGAACCTCCAACCACTGGTCTCGGTTGATCTCAGTGGTCTTGACCAAGCGGAGTGCCGGTGCAGGCCGGCTGGTTGCCGGGGTGACTTGTGCGTGTGCCATGTGATGTCCTTTCCGTTGGTGGAAATAAGAAGGCCCCGCTCCCTCTGAAGGGATGCGGGGCTTATGCCGTTGGTGGGATGGATGAAGGTCTAGGTCTTCAGGAAGCAAGTTGCAGCGCATGGTCCAAGGCTCGCTGCTTGAGGTTGGCCCCTTGCCCGAACCAGGCGCTGTCCAGCCGGTATTCCTGGCTTCGTGCTCGACGCTCGTGGTCCACGAACTCGGTGATCGAGCACAACAGGCCCCAAGCGGTGCCTTTGGCTGCCGACAGCTCAGCGCCGCGACCATGCCCTTCGTACATGGCCAGCACCTTCTTCAAGGCGCGCTCGTTGCTCAGCCCTGTGGACTGATCTGGCGTGGCGTCCTGATGACAGAGCACCTTGAGGAAGTAGTTCAAGGCCTCGTGGCTCTTGACCTTGCACTCGGACAGGGTCTTCATGCGGTACATGAAGCTGTCCCACTGGGACACGGCAATGCCCAACTGACGCTTGACCGCCTGCGCATCAAAGCTCGTGCTGTGAGGCACCTTGATGGCACCTACCGCGCCGTTGAGCGCGATTGACAGCGTGTTGTTGCACACGACCCGCACCGTGGTGGGTGTAGCCGTGGTCGCGAGCGTTCCGTCGCATGAGGTTGCCAGCAGTAGGTAACCTTTGACCACGTCATTACCCTTCAGCGTCGTTTCCTTGCCCGTGCGAGCCAGTGCCCAGAACTTCTTGCCAGCCTTGAGCACGCCAGCGGTTTCCAGCTCGAACCCGGAGATCTCGGAAAGATCTCGATAGAACTCCAGCACCTCCTTGGGTTGCACGACCTGGTAGCGACCACTGACCACTGACAGCGGGGCATTGGTGTCACTGCGGTAGAGCACCTTCTGTTCGTCGAAGGCCATGATGGCGGGGCCACCGTCTTCGGGCTGAGCCAGGTAGCGAACCGGTGTCTCACGGATCGTCCAATCCATGCCAGCCTGCTGTGCCCAGACTTCCAGAGGCTGCTTGGGCGGGAGTTGGTGACCGAGCGCATGCCAGGGGGTTGCGCCCACGTAGGCCATTTGTTCAACGAGATGAGCCATGGTGTTTCCTTTGCATTTGAATTGAGGGGAGTGATCACAGGTTGAAGGTGTGACCGCAAGAGAGGCACTCATACTTGTCAAAGACACCGTCATCCAGTGCTTCACCGGCTTTGCTGCCGACGGTGCTGCCAACGCCACCACCGACGACGCCGCCAATCAGGGCACCCGCCAGGCCACCGAGCAGAGAGCCCAGTGGACCGGCGACCAGCCCGACCGTGGCGCCCGCCTGTGCACCACCCATGGCCGAGGCAATGCCTCCAGCCGCACCGGCAACGCCGCCGATGGCAGCGCCGGCTTTACGACCGACACGACGGATCTGCAGGCGCGTGGATTCGCAATAAGGACAGGTTTGCATGAGGGATTCCTTTGTGTGAAGGCAAGAAAAAGCCACCCGAGCCGAGTGGCAGGGGTGACGAGGTGAAGAGGAAAGTTGGGTTGAGGGGTTCGGTCAGAGCTTGCGGTTCTCCGCGAAGCTGTAGACGTCACGGCGGGTCACGATGAAGTGATCCAGGACATCCACATCCACGACGGCCAAGGCCGCCTTGATCGCATGGGTTAACACCTCATCAGCCACAGAAGGATCCGGCTTTCCGCTGGGGTGGTTGTGCGTGAGGATCACGGCTGCCGCGTTTCGGCTGAGGGCCTCGATGACCACCTCCCTGGGGTAGACCGAGGTCTGTGTCAGCGTGCCTCTGAACATCTCCACAAACTCGATGACTTGGTGCTGGGCTGTGAGGAACAGAACTCCGAACACTTCGTGGGGACGGTCAGCCAGACGCAGCCGCAGGTAGTCACGGACAGCCTGTGGTGAGGTCAACAGTGGGGTGTCCCGGATTGACTTCTCCATGAGGCGCAAGGCCTGTTGAACGATCTTGGGGCGAGTGTAGATGGGCAAGGTCGACAGCGGCAACAAATCCGTGTCGTTCCGGGGGATGCATGAAGGGGGCATGGTCGCTCCAAAGCAAACGGCCCCGGCGTGTGAACACGCAGGGCCGGAAATCAGATGGAGCTGTGAGGTCGTCACAGCCAACGCGTGAGTGACACCCATGACGGCATAAAGCCTGGATCACCTATGCGGGTGATCCAGGCACTTTGCGAGCATATCGGGCGTCAACTCAAGTGGGTGATATGTGACTCAAAATAAATGGGTTGCCGCCTTCATTGACGCCAATCGAAGTTGATTCATCACATAAACAGCTGTGCCCCTCTTGTGCCAACCTTCAGTTTGAGCTGCATGGGAATCGGTACCTCGCATGCAACGGCCCCTGAGCGGACCGCGCTATTCCAACGAGCGATTGAGTCGCCACTGCTTGACCATGCCATAGAGTGCCGGAATCACAGCCAGCGTCAGCACGGTCGAGGAAATCATCCCGCCCACCATCGGTGCCGCGATGCGACTCATGACTTCCGAGCCTGTACCGGTTCCCCAAAGGATCGGCAACAAACCGGCCATGATGGCGACCACCGTCATCATCTTGGGGCGCACTCGCTCCACAGCCCCTTCCATGACGGCGTTGTACAGGTCAACCACCCCAGGCTCGACCCCTTCGGCCCGACGTTTACTTTTGATCTGCTCCCACGCATGATCAAGGTAAATCAGCATCACAACCCCAGTCTCAGCCGCAACGCCAGCCAGCGCAATGAAGCCGACCGCAACAGCAACGGACAGGTGATAGTCCAGCAACCACATGAGCCACACGCCCCCCACCAAGGCGAATGGGACCGACAACATGACGATCAACGTCTCGGTCAGGCGCTTGAAGTTCAGGTACAGCAGCAGGAAGATGATCAGAAGCGTTACGGGGACAACGATCTTCATCTTCTCCACCGCACGCTCCATGGACTCGAACTGGCCGCTCCAGGTCGCGTAATAGCCGGGCGGGAAATTGACCTGTTCGTTCACAGCCTTGCGCGCATCGGCCACATAGCTGCCGATGTCACGTTCGCGGATGTCCACGAAGATGTAGGCAGACAGCAATGCGTTTTCGGTTCGGATGCCCGGTGCCCCCTTGGCGACTGCCACTCTGGCAACCTGTCCCAGCGGCACCATCGCGCCATCCATGGTTGGCACCAATACCTCTCGGGCGATTTGCTGCGGATCGGACCGCAGTTCGCGGGGGTATCGCACCGTGACGCCGAAGCGCTCACGCCCCTCCACTGTTGTGGTCACCATGTCGCCACCCAAGGCGGTGCCGATCACCTCCTGCAAGTCTCCCACTGCCAGTCCGTAACGCGCCAATTGGCCGCGATCAGGTTCAATGTTGAGGTAGAACCCGCCCGTGATCCGCTCTGCAAACGCGGAGGTCGTCCCAGGGACTTGCTTGACCACCGTCTCGATCTCACGTGCCAAGCGCTCCATCTCGTTCAGGTCTTTGCCAAACACCTTGATGCCAATGGGCGTGCGGATGCCGGTGGACAGCATGTCAATGCGTGCCTTGATCGGCATGGTCCATGCGTTGGACACACCGGGGAACTGCAGCGCCTTGTCCATCTCGGCAATCAATTTGTCAATCGTCATGCCTGCGCGCCACTCGGCCTCTGGCTTGAGGTTGATCACCGTCTCGAACATCTCGGTGGGCGCGGGATCGGTGGCGGTGTTGGCTCGCCCCGCCTTGCCATAGACCGACGCGACCTCCGGGAAACTCTTGATGATCTTGTCCTGTGTCTGCAATAACTCGGCCGCCTTGGTGATCGACATGCCCGGCAGCGATGCGGGCATGTAAAGCAGCGTGCCTTCATTGAGCGTCGGCATGAACTCCGACCCCAGTTGGCTGGCGGGGTAGATCGAGATGCCCAGAACCAGCGCTGCAGCGGCAACGGTCAGCTTCTTCCAGCGCATCACCGCGGCAATGATGGGGCGGTACACCCAGATGAGGAAACGGTTCACCGGGTTCTTCGCCTCCGGCAGGATCCGTCCCCGGATGAAGAGCATCATCAACACCGGCACCAGCGTCACCGACAACAAGGCAGCCCCCGCCATGGCGAACGTCTTTGTGTAAGCCAACGGTGAGAAGAGGCGACCCTCCTGAGACTCCAGCGTGAACACCGGCAGGAAGGACACGGTGATGATCAGCAGGGAGAAAAACAGGGCCGGACCGACCTCTTTGCACGCAGCGATCATCGCGTCCACTCGCTGTGCGTTGTCATGCTCGGCAGGTAAGCGCTCCAGGTGTTTGTGAGCGTTCTCGATCATGACAATCGCGGCATCAACCATGGCCCCGATGGCGATGGCGATACCCCCCAGACTCATCAGGTTGGAATTCATGCCAAGCAGGCGCATGGCAATGAAAGCAATCAGCACCCCGACGGGGAGCATCAAGATCGCGACCAGCGCCGAGCGAACGTGCATCAGAAACACGATGCAAACCACCGCGACGATCAGGCTTTCTTCCAACAGCGTGACTTTGAGGCTGTCAATGGCACGGTGAATCAGGTCTGACCGGTCGTACACCGCCTCAATGCTGACCCCCTCGGGAAGTCCAGCGGACACCTCGGTGATTTTCTCTTTCAGGTTGTGAATCACCTCCAGCGCGTTCTGACCATAGCGCGACATGGCAATGCCCGAGACCACTTCCCCTTCGCCGTTGAACTCCGTCACGCCACGTCGCTCGTCGGGCGCCAGTTCGACACGGGCGATGTCGCGGATCAGGACCGGTGTCCCTTTCTCTGCCTTGACGACCAGATTCTCAATGTCGGCCACGCCGCGAAGGTAGCCCTTGCCACGCACCATGTACTCGGTTTCCGCCATCTCCACGACGCGGCCCCCGACGTCGCGATTCGATTCGCGCACCACCTGCGACACCTTGGCCAGCGGAATGTCATAGGCTCGCAGCTTCACCGGATCAATGGTGATCTGGTAGGTTTGAACGAAGCCCCCAATGGAGGCCACCTCGGCCACACCGTGCGCCTTGGTCAGTTGGTAGCGGAGGTACCAGTCCTGCAGCGTGCGCAGTTCAGCCAAGGTCTTGTCTTTGGCAAGCAGCACATACTGGTAAACCCAGCCAACGCCGGTCGCATCCGGACCGATCTGAGGTGTGACACCCTTGGGCATGCGCCCAGCAGCGAAGTTAAGGTACTCCAGCACGCGTGAGCGTGCCCAGTAGATGTCGGTGCCATCTTCAAAGATGACGTAGACGAACGATGCACCGAAGAAGGAGAAGCCCCGCACCACCTTCGACTTGGGCACTGACAGCATGGCTGTGGTCAAGGGGTAAGTCACCTGGTCCTCGACCACCTGTGGGGCCTGGCCTGGATATTCGGTGTAGACAATGACCTGTACGTCTGACAGGTCGGGCAAGGCGTCCAGAGGCGTCCTGAGCACAGCAAAGACGCCACCGACGATGACGAACAGGGTGGCCAACAGCACCAGGAAGCTGTTTCTTCCCGACCAGTCAATGATCTTCGCAAGCATGGTGTCTCCCGAAAATCAGTTGTGGCCGGCGTGCGCACGGGCCGGTGCTTGATTCATGGGTTTGATCGCCGTGATCACCCACTCACCTTGCCCACGCTCCACAAACTCAAACGAAATGACAACTCCCGGCTTGAGGCCGGTCAACAGCGCGCTGTTGGCGACCTGGAACTCCATGGACATGGCCGGCCATTTGAGACTGGGCACTGGGCCATGGGCGATGGACAACGTTGAGGCCTGAACATCTACTTCCTCGACCTTGCCTTCAGCTTGATGGCCAACAGTCGCCGCAGGCTTGGCAGCGGCGGCCCCACTTTGCGCTGGCTGCGTGCCGTGCCCCTCGTGCCCAAACCCCCCGATGGCAGCCTTGAGGTTGCTCTCGGCATCAATCAGGAAGTTGGCGGCGACCACCACCATTTCACCGTCCCGCACACCGTCCAGGATCTCGATGTGATCCTCGCCGCGTGCACCGACCTTGACCTCACGAGGCTCGAAACGCCCCTCCTTTAGCTGCACCAGGACGATTTGACGCGTCCCACTGTCGATCAGCGCGGACGTCGGCACCGTGAGCACGGCGCCTTTGGCGGCAGCGGGTAGCTCAACCTGGGCAAACATACCCGGTTTGAGCAAGCCCCCCGGATTGTCCAGCTCGACGCGCACCGGCACGGTACGTGTTTCAGCCTTGAGCGTCGGATAGACATAAGTGATGGCGCCCGCGAACACCTTGCCAGGGTAGGCATTGACACGTACCGTGGCCCGCATGCCCGTCTGGACCAGGCCAATGTCCTGCTCGAAAACATCGGCGATCACCCACACTGAGTCCAGATTGGTGACTTGATAGAGCATCTCACCAGGCATGACGCGCATGCCTTGCACGGCCTTCTTTTCCGTGACGATGCCTGCAACCGGGGAACGGAAGGTCAGCGTGCGACGAGCCGATCCAGATTGAGTCAACGCCCTGATTTGCTCGTCAGAGATGTCCCAGTTGCGCATGCGCGTCAGGCTGGCATCGGCCAATTGCCGCATGCCACGCTGCGCCTCATCACTGGCGCCTTTCAATGCGTCAACACCCTGAGCGGCAATCGCGTACTCTCGTTGCGCCGAGATCAGTTCGGGGCTGTAGACCTCGAACAGCGCCTGGCCTTTGCTGACCGCCTGTCCCGTCACATTGACATGCAGACGCTCGACATAGCCCTCAAACTTAGGTGCGACGGTATACGTCTGCCGCTCGTCGGGCTCAATGCGTGCAGCGGCGCGCACCACTTTGTCCAAGGCCCTCAGACTGGCCGCTTCGACGCGCACGCCGAGCTTTTGCACCTTGTCCGTGCTGATTCTGATTTGCGTGGGATTGGCCGCGTCCTGTTCCTGCTCACCGGCGTAGACGGGGATGTAATCCATGCCCATCGGATCCTTCTTGGGCGTGGGCGACGTATCCGGCAGCCCCATCGGATTGCGGTAATAAAGGATCTTGCGCTCCTTCTCTCCGCCCTTTGAAGACGCCGCAGTTAACGCAACGTGTGAGCCAGGTTCACTGGACTGCCGCTTGCCGTACCAAAAGCCCCCGCCTGCAGCGAGCCCTGCGACCACCATGATGATCGCACCTGACTTCAGTCGTCCCGTCATAGATCGTCTCCAACGATGCGCTCAATGTCTGCCAGGCGCATCTGCGTACTCATACCCGCCTTGACCTGGTTGAGTTTGGCTTGGCGGATTTGTTTTTGTGCATCCAGCAAGGTGGCGAAGTCAACCTTGCCCGACTCATAACCCGCCAATGCCGAGCGATACGTCAGCTCGGACTGCGGCAGCATGCTTTCGGTGGCCAACTTCAACGAGCTGCGGGCGGCCTCCAACCCCGCGACGCTTTCGTACAGGTCGGCCAGAACTTGATTGGTGACCCCCTCTTGGCGAGACCGGGCGGACGCGAGCATGGCTTCCGATTCACGCTCCTGGGCTCGCCGCGCGTGTTGCTGCAAAGGAATGTTGATCTCGACCATCAGCTCCCACTCGCGGACCGCGCTGCCATACTGGATGGGTGAGACGCCCACCGAGAAATCTGGATAGCGGTTTTTGTAGGTCAGCTCCCGATTCTTTTCGGCAGTGCGAATCTGCGATATCTCTGTTTTGAGCAAGGGACTGCTGGACCGTGCACGCGGCTCCAATGCGGCAAAGCTGACGCTTTCGGGCGTGGGCAGTGGTCGAAGCTGAACGGGCGTTGCCAAAGGCTCGTTCGAAGGTCGACCCACCAGCGCATTCAACCTTGCACGGAGCTGTCGGCGCTCAGTCTCGATGGTGATCAATTCGTTGCGCATCGCCGTCTGCTCTAACTGCGCCCGGATCACATCCTGCTGTGCCGTGAGGCCGCCAGCGTAGCGAACCTGGGCCACTTGTTCGAGCCGAATCATCAGGTCCAGGATCTCCCTGGCCAAGCGTTCGCTCTGATCCAGGTAATAGAGCTGCGCATAGGTGGTCTTGATCTTGGCGGCCAGCTCGCTCCAAGACCCTGCAGCGCGCCCTCTTGCGGCATCCGCCTGCGACTCGGCGACTTCACGTTTGAGATCGCGTTTGCCGGCCCACGGCAAATCCTGCATCAGCAGATAACGGGTACTGCCCACACGGGCAGGTAAGAGCGTGGGACTTTGCTCGCCCATGCGCGTGATATCGCGCCATTCGGTGCGGAACTTCGGATCTGGCAGAGCACTGGCAGAGACGACTCGCTCTGTCGCAGCAGCGGCATCAAACCGCATGCTGGCGAACTCCGGGTTGTTGTCTTTGGCGAACTTCAACAGCCCTTCAAGACTGGCCCCCAGTGGAGCCTCTTGTCCGTAACTGACTGAGCCGAGAGCCAGGGACAGGCAAGCCACACCAAGGGACAGGGCCTGGCGCATGGTGACCATTACCTGCTACCCACACCACGCAATGCGGCATTCAGCTGATCAACGATTTCCGCCCAATCAGCGTCTTTGAGTAATTCATCGCGCAACAAGGTCGCCTGGGACGCTGTCCAAAAAGACGCATCTTCCAGTCTGATGGATGCGTCAAGTGGGCTGTGAGTCGACAAAAAGCCTTTGATGCTCTCGACGTCAGACGGCAGTCCCAACTGTTGAAAAAGCTCCGTAAAGCGGTGATACGTTGAGCTCATTGCACATGTCCTTTCAGTTCAATGCATCTGAAAAATCGTTACGTCAAAAGCCATTCTCATCACACGAGCCTGATGGCAAGATGAGGCGTAGATAACGTTTCCGTCATCTTTCTTGCCCATCCCATCGCGCTCAAGCTCGCCCCAAGGTCAGCGTCAACCACAGTGATATGCCGCCACCAATGAGCGCGATCAGGTAGCTGCCCACCACAGTCTTGCCGACCTGGCGTCCTCCTGTTGTCCACGCTATACCTGCCTTGGTCAGCATATTGGCCAACGTGGCGAGACCCAGTGCAACAGCGGCAGTCCCCGTTGCCACATCACCGGCACCGTGCAACCGGGCCAGCGAAATCAGAATCGCATCCACATCTGCCAGACCCGATACGGTCGACAGCACATAGATGCCGTAGTTTCCCAACCATTGCTTCGCTGCCGGGACCATGACTGCCATGACGGCAAGGAACCCCGCAAAGCCAAGCGCTGTTCCGAGATCAAAGGGGGCCATCGCCTCCACGGTATGTTCATTTCTGGTGTCACCTGCCATCCGGTGCCAACGCCACAGCGCCATGCTCAGCAGAAGGAGTCCTGATACGACCAGCGCAATCCCAAAGGTGCTCAGAAGCACCGGTTCGATGACACCAATCAGCACCGCCATGCGGAAAAACATGACGCCACATGCCGCCATCATTCCTGAAGTGGCGGCACTGACCATTGCTGGTTGCTGACGGGTGTAGCGTGCCAGCGCCAAGGTGGCTGCCGTGGATGACGCAAATCCACCCAATAAGCCAGTCCACAAGATCCCTCTTCCTGATTAGAAACGTGCCTCAGCATGCGACCTGACCGTCTTTTCCTTGATGGGCTTTGCTCTCACGACGTCGACGATGAGACTTGCGACCAGACCACGCAGATCGAAGCGGCGGTTGAACCTGTAGGCGAAGCCAGCAAGGTAGTGCTCGGCGTACTTGCGGTAGTTCAGGGCATGGAAGGCTCCGGCCAACGTGGTCTTGAGATTGCCCAGCACGGTGTTGACCCACTTGAAGCTGGGCAGGTCGCGCGGCTTGAGGGAGCCGACCACCATCGGGAGGTGAAGGCAACCGGCATCGGCCACCGCACTGAAGCAGGCCAAACCATCGCTGTGCACGCTGGTGCCCGGTGCCAGATTGGACTTGGCCCACTTGCTGATCGCTTCAGAGGTGAACCCTCTGACCACATTGAGCTTGATGAACATCGGATGCCCGTGATCATTGACCGAGACAGCCGCGACAAAGGGGACCTTGTTCTCGGAGCCCCGACCGACTTTGCCGCCTGTGCGCTCGCCTCCGAGGTAAGCGTCATCGAGTTGCACCGTGCCGCTGAGTTGGTGGGTGGCGTCTTGCGAGGCCATGGCCCGGTTGATCTTCTGATGCAACAGCCAGGCAGTGGGATAGCTCACGCCAAGCTGACGCTTGAGCGCCAGGGCAGACAGGCCGGTTTTGGCCTGACTGATGAGGTAGATGGCCAAGAACCAGGTCGTCAGGGGCAGTTTGGTGTGTGCCATGAGACTGCCTGCGGTCAGGGAGGTCTGATGCCGACAGCCATTGCACTGGAAGAGCTTACGGACACCGTGGCCGACCACATAGTGATCACTGCTGGAGCAGCGCGGACAGCGAAATCCCTCAGGCCAGCGCGCGGCCTTGATCGCTTCGGCGCACTGTGCCTCGGTGCCAAAGCTACGAAGGAATTCCGGAATCGACATGCCGTGCTGGAACTGAATCTGGTTGAAGGCCATGGTGCTCACCCCACTGTAAGAAGACCACAGATTAGTGAGTCACAAGCTCATGGGGTGAGCCTCGCTGAGGCAGGTTTCTAATCAGG
>NZ_JBBEYB010000024.1:0-21679 GCF_037482285.1 Aquabacterium sp. G14 | reverse complement strand
CCTGATTAGAAACCTGCCTCAGCGAGGCTCACCCCATGAGCTTGTGACTCACTAATCTGTGGTCTTCTTACAGTGGGGTGAGCACCATGGCCTTCAACCAGATTCAGTTCCAGCACGGCATGTCGATTCCGGAATTCCTTCGTAGCTTTGGCACCGAGGCACAGTGCGCCGAAGCGATCAAGGCCGCGCGCTGGCCTGAGGGATTTCGCTGTCCGCGCTGCTCCAGCAGTGATCACTATGTGGTCGGCCACGGTGTCCGTAAGCTCTTCCAGTGCAATGGCTGTCGGCATCAGACCTCCCTGACCGCAGGCAGTCTCATGGCACACACCAAACTGCCCCTGACGACCTGGTTCTTGGCCATCTACCTCATCAGTCAGGCCAAAACCGGCCTGTCTGCCCTGGCGCTCAAGCGTCAGCTTGGCGTGAGCTATCCCACTGCCTGGCTGTTGCATCAGAAGATCAACCGGGCCATGGCCTCGCAAGACGCCACCCACCAACTCAGCGGCACGGTGCAACTCGATGACGCTTACCTCGGAGGCGAGCGCACAGGCGGCAAAGTCGGTCGGGGCTCCGAGAACAAGGTCCCCTTTGTCGCGGCTGTCTCGGTCAATGATCACGGGCATCCGATGTTCATCAAGCTCAATGTGGTCAGAGGGTTCACCTCTGAAGCGATCAGCAAGTGGGCCAAGTCCAATCTGGCACCGGGCACCAGCGTGCACAGCGATGGTTTGGCCTGCTTCAGTGCGGTGGCCGATGCCGGTTGCCTTCACCTCCCGATGGTGGTCGGCTCCCTCAAGCCGCGCGACCTGCCCAGCTTCAAGTGGGTCAACACCGTGCTGGGCAATCTCAAGACCACGTTGGCCGGAGCCTTCCATGCCCTGAACTACCGCAAGTACGCCGAGCACTACCTTGCTGGCTTCGCCTACAGGTTCAACCGCCGCTTCGATCTGCGTGGTCTGGTCGCAAGTCTCATCGTCGACGTCGTGAGAGCAAAGCCCATCAAGGAAAAGACGGTCAGGTCGCATGCTGAGGCACGTTTCTAATCAGGTATTCTATTGAGCCTAAATCCGGAGAATGGAGAATCAAATCTGCAAGGCTTGCCACCGGACCGCTTAACGAAGTTTCTGAGCGATGTACGAGATAAAGATCTTTGTAAACATCTTCTTCAATCGGAATTGCATGTAACCATCCGCTTGCCTGTTCATGCTTGACCGCGCTTTCCATCACAAGCGAGATTCCTAGCCCTGCGTGGACCGCGTGTTTGACCGCCTCGGTGCTACCTAACTGCATACCCACTGTGAACTCTGCCGAGTCGGCACCGGCATATTGTTGTAGTAGGCGCCCAGTTCCGGTAGCCGCTTCGCCTCCAAGCAAGTTCTGGGATTTTAACCACTTAAGTGGAATGGTCGACTCGGCAGCCCAAGGATGGCCGGGGCGAACAATGACAACCATCCTCTCGCGCCGCCATACTGTTGAGACGAACCCAGGACGTGAGTCCCACCACTCCATTACCGCTACATCCACTTCAAGCGTTTCCAGCAAAGCGGCAATCTCGATATTTTTGCCGATCCTCACATCGATCTTGTTTGCTAATTTATCTTGGAGCGCCTTGATATAGGGTTGTAAAAGATAAATGCCGATATTGGAGCTTGCACCAACGACCAGGCTTTTATTGTGGAGGGCTGCCGTAGCCTTATGGCTAGTACGGAGCAATTGTTCCGCATAGGGGAAAAAAATCTTTCCCTCCAATGTCAGGCTTTGCGGCATTGTTGCGCGGTCAATCAGCCGGGCCTGCAAAGACTGCTCCAGCCGCTTGATATGCTGCGTTACTGTTGGCTGGGACAATCCAGTTTGCTTCGCCGCTTCGCGAAAGCCCCCGCATTTGACGACGGCAATGAACGTCGCCACACGCTCCAGATCTATCACGCCGCCTTTACTCCCGGATACGGCTGATTAATCGCGCCCATCGGTTTTTCACCAGCGAGTGCCTGGATGATGTTCATCGCTGCCTGCCGCTCGATTTCAAGCCGAACTTCCTTGACCGCCGATCCCAAATGCGGCGTAAAAAACGTTTGTGCCGTATTGTCGAGCAGCGCCTTGGGGATAGCCTGCGGGCGATCAGCGCGTATCCATTCTTCCATCTCGAAGACATCGGCTGCATATCCAGCTAGTTTTCCAGACGCCAGTGCTGCTATCACCGCATTCTCATCCACGACCGAGCCGCGACATGCATTGATCAGGTAGCTACCGGTTTTCATCTTGGCCAACGCGGTGGCATCGATTAGATGCAGTGTCTCTGCGGCCATCGGAACCATCGGCACGACATAATCACATTTTTCGAGCAGTTCATCGAGCGTGACGCGCTGTACGTGCCAAGCCTTTTCTTGTTCGGCATTGAGCGGAATCGGATCGCAATACAAGAGATTCATTTCAAAGCCAGCCAAGCGCTGGGCGATTGCACGGCCGACCGCCCCCATACCAATGATGCCAAGCGTTTTTCCTGTCAAACCAGAGCCATATAGTGTCGGCCGCCAGCCTTGGAAGTGTCCGCTACGGATTTGCCTATCGCCTTCCAGCATATGCCTTGTCAAACCGAGAAGAAGGCCGATAGTCAGTTCAGCGGTCGGGATCGTAAGCAAATCCGGCACAATCGTAAGCCATACACCGTGGCGTGTGCAGGCGTTGACATCGAAGTTATCATAGCCTTTAAGCGCGGCGCCGATGACACGCAGCTTTGGACATTCCTCGAGAAACGCGCTGTCGATGCTGTCCGGCATGAAAGCCATGAGTGCATCCGCATCTTTGGCTCGCGCAATTACCTCAGAACGCGGCAAGGTTTCCCGTGTGGTGTTGGGGATAACATCGGCGCTAGCGGACAACAATTCGATGATTTCCGGGTGCACCCAGTGGGTGAGGACGACTTTGGGCTTCATAAAAACCTTTGTAAGCTTTGGGAGTTATTTGAACTTGCGACGCAGGAAGGAGCTGAAGGCGTCGACGAGGGTAACCATGCCTAAAATAACCAGCAAAATAGCCGAGACATCCTGGTATTGCATGATGCGCAGAGAGCCCATCAGCTCGAACCCGATTCCACCGGCGCCGACCATGCCCATCACGGTCGAAGCACGGAAGTTGTATTCCCATCGATAGATCGCGGTATCGGCCATTTGCGGAAGCACTTGGGGAAAGATCCCATGAAAAATCACCTGCAATGGCGTGCAGCCCGCTGCATGCGCGGCTTCTACCGGTGCCGGATCGGCATGTTCGATCGATTCCGAAAAAAATTTGGCGATCATGCCAACCGAATGTAAGCCTAGGGCTAAAACACCCGGCAATGCGCCGAAGCCAACGGCTGCCACGAACAGGATGCCCATGATCAGTTCGGGTATCGATCGCAAAGCGTTTAACAGGCCGCGTGTGGCTTGATACACGAGTGGATGAGGGCTAGTATTCCGCGCGGCGAGCACTCCTAAGGGAATGGATAGCAATACCGCGATTGCCGTGCCGGCGATACTCATGGCCAAGGTATCCAGTACCGGTTTGACCCAGGTGCCAGCCTGCGAGAAGTTCGGTGGGAACATCTCGCCGGCAATTTTTACCAGGCTTGGCATGCCATCCTTCAATCGCTCGGCATCAAATAGGCCGACGTAATACCAGCAACCGATCACAATCGCCAGCACAACGGCAAACTGCAGTATCGTGCGGTTCCATACGCGCTGGCGCTCGGCCAGAATCAAACCAAAATCAGCTTGCATGCTGTCGCTCACTTAGAACTTCGACAGATCGAGCTTGAGCAGTGTGCCAAGGCTGCGCACCACGTCATAGTCTTTGTCGCTGATCGGGCCGAAACCATCGGCTTTGAAAGGTTTCAGGACTTCCGGATCTTTGAGATTCAAGAAGGCTGCACGGATCTTTTCCTTCAGTTCCGGCTTCAGATTGCTGCGCATGGTCCACGGGTATTGCGGATATGGCTTCGATTCGGCAAGAACTTTTACTTTGTTGGGATCGACCAGTCCGCGCTGAACCAGGGATTCAAAAATCGGCTTACTCAAGCCGCCAGCCTGCGCGTGACCGTTTTGCACGGCCATGGCCACCGCGTCATGCGCACCGGCAAAGTGTTCGCGATAGTTTTCGCCGGCTTTCAAACCGTTTTCCGCCAATATCGACTTCGGAATCAAATGGCTGGAGGTGGATGCCTTATCACCGTAAGCGACATTCTTGTTGACGATATCACTGATTTTGGCGATGCCGGCGCCAGTATTGGCGATCAATACGGACTGGTAGGTAGTGCTACCCTTTTGCTTCATCGCTGCGAATGGCTCGATGTCGCTCTTTTGCTTAGCCAGCACATACGACAAGGGGCCAAAATATGCCATGTCGATACGGCCGTGACGCATGGCTTCGATCATTGACGAGTAATCAGTGGTAACCACCAGCTCAATTTTCTTTCCCAGCTCTTTTTCCAGATAGATTTCGAGCGGCTTGTTGTTTTTAATTACGGTCGATGCGTTTTCGTCCGGCAGCAGCGCAACTTTGAGCGTTTCTGGATCGGGATTGGATGATGCATGGCCAATGCTGCAGACGGCGGCAAGCAAGACAGACATTAATGCGGATGCGAGTTTTTTCATAATCAATCCTTTACGGTAGCAAGTTGCATGGGAAATGAAGTATCGATAAGCCGTTCCTCTCGAGCGTCTTGTGGAACGCTCAAAGAAGAACGGGGTACTTGTTCATACAGCGTGTCGTAACTGGCTTGATCCAAAGTCTGCGGGGCGGCATCAAAAATGACTCGGCCATGGGACAGGCCAATAATACGGTCGGCATAACGTTGAGCGAGGTCTACCTGATGCAGGCTGACGACCGCCGAAATCCCGTCCTCTTTACAAATGCGGTGCAGCAGACTTAGCACTCGCTCTGCAGTAGCAGGATCGAGGCTGGCTACCGGTTCATCAGCCAACACCAGTTTAGGTTGCTGAGCCAGAGCCCGGGCAATACCGATGCGTTGCTGCTGGCCGCCGCTCAATGCGTCGACACGGCTTAAGGCTTTGTGCAATAAGCCGACTCGGTCCAGACTTTGCAAGCATATGGATTGATCCTTCGCCGGGAGGGGGAATAGACTGCGTAATGCCGTGTGGTAGCCCATTCGGCCCATCGAAACGTTTTGCAAAGCCGTCAGTCGGCCAATCAATTGATGCTGTTGAAACACCATGCCAGTCTGTCGGCGATGCATGCGCAATGCACGCGAGTTCGCCAAATTTCCTAAGCCGGCGACAATGGTGGTGCCGCGCTGCGACGCATGCAGCGAATTAATACAGCGAAGTAGCGTGGATTTTCCAGCGCCGGAAGATCCGAGCAATACGGTGAACTGTCCCTGATGGAGTTTGAGAGTGGTGGGATACAGTGCAATCGCATCACCATAACTGACTGAGACATTCTGTAGTTCGATCATGACACCTCCGGCAGATTTGAATTCGTAATCAAAAATGATGACCTGATTACGAATCTGAATTGCAGCGATGGTAATGTCGTGATATGACACCCTGATGACTCGTTGATGTCATTTTTGTGGCATGGTCGCGGGTGCCTGTGAGGGAAATAAGTTGTGCTATCTATGCCAAATATAGACGTCTGCTATGGGTCGATTTGCGACATTGAGCCCCTTTAGCTTTGACCTGTTAGATAAGTTCTGCGTGGTGAAGGTGGCGGGATTGAATGCAAATCGTTGATGAGTTTGGGATGGAAATCGGTGGAGGGCTTGTTGTGCGAACGCCTAGTGGGTTTGCTCCAAAATACTCATCCGGGTGCCCACTTGGCTTCCGGGCAATGGTCGCCACTGCCAATGAAACGCAACAGCCCTACTCGGTTAATCGCAACACCAGTCAACGACTTCCTTCTCAAAGGAAACGCAACAGTAGCCTGGTGCACTTAGGTCGATGCTGTAGATCTCCTGTGTGGGACCCAGCCCTGCAGCCAAGCTCATCATCCGGTCGCTCATGTCGCCGTAGAGCGTGAAGTTGGCCGACAAGGCGACCAGGCTGGCCTGTTCCTCCAGGTGGCGGATCTTGAACCAGGGCTCGCCCATCTTGATGCCGAGGGCCTTGGCCTCGTTGGAGCGTGCGATGGCGCACCCGTCGTTGTTCGACAGCACGACCACCGGCCTGTCATTCAGGCTGGGCCGAAACACTCGTTCGCAACTCACATAGAAGTTGTTGCCGTCCACCAGCGCATACATGGCGCACCTCCTCAGGTGGGGAAGCGCTTGATGCTGGCAGTGACAACGCCCCACACCTCCAGCGTCTGGCCGTCCTTGGGCGTGATGTCCGGGTAGGTGGCGTTGGCCGCCTTCAGCTTCACGCGCCCGGCGCGTTGGTACAGGTACTTGACGGTGAACTCGCCGTCCACCACGGCCACGACCACCTGACCGTGACGAGGCTTGAGCGCCTTGTTAACCACCAGCATGTCGCCATCAAAGATCCCCGCTTCGCGCATGGACTCGCCACTCACACGCAGCAGGAAGGTTGCCTGGGGGTGGGTGACCAGCTCCTGCGTCAGGTCGATGCGTTTGACGGCAAAGTCCTCTGCCGGCGACGGAAAGCCCGCGCATACCTTGTCCCCCGCCAAGGGCAGCGTCAGTCCAGAGTCTGCAAGCGGAACGGGTTGGCTGAAATCACAAACACTGTGCATCCATCCAGTATAAGGTGGCCTACCATTTTGTCCATGTGCTCCCACTACGAAGCCGTGAACAAACCCGAACGCCTGAAGCAGGCGTTTCAGGTCGCAATGCCCGAGGGGGCGAAGGCAGATGTCTGGCCTGGCTACACGGGGCTGTTCATCCGGCGTCCGAAAGAGCCCCCGCAAGAAGAGGGCGTTGCACCATGGCGTGAAGCGATGGTCGGCTCGTTCGGCCTGATTCCTCACTGGGCCAAAGACACCACGGTGTGCAAGCGCACCTACAACGCACGCAGCGAGACGGTCGCTACCAAGCCCAGTTACCGGGATGCCTGGCGTTTGGGGCGGCGCTGCATCATTCCGGCAGAGGCTTTCTACGAGCCTGACTGGCGGTCAGGACGTGCAGTGCCCACACGCATCGCCCGCAGCGATGGTCAACCCATGGGGATTGCCGGCATCTGGACAGGCTGGCGTGCGCCTGATGGCACGATCATCCGAAGCATGAGCATGTTGACGGTCAATGCCGATGAGCACCCGTTGATGCGCAATTTCCATAGACAGGAAGATGAGAAGCGGATGGTGGTGATCCTGGAAGAGACGGACTATGACAGTTGGCTGGATGAGCGCAACGCGGAGCCACGCACCCTGCTGAAGCAGTTTGATCCGGCAAGATTGACAGCTTCAGTTTGAGCTCTGCTTTCGGCAAGCAGCGGAGGGTCACGGGGTGCTAATCAATGTCAGTTCCAGGCTGATCCGCGATATTCGCGGGTGATTCCTGGACGGCAGCGACCGCCAATAGCGAACATTGAGGGCCGGTGGCCTCAACCGACTGCTTTGCAACTGACACCAGTCGCTCGACGGCACTGCAGGCAGCAAGCCGGTTTGAATGGTCGCTCTGCGCAGAGTGACCGGCTCAAGCCGATCCGTAGCGTAAGTTGGATCGCCCGCTATGAAATTGCGCTATGCACGGGCAAGCGGTCGTTCTAGTCACCCAGGCCAGTGAAGCAACGGAACAGCGGCATGTCATGCGACGCTTCTTCCATGGCCAGATCGTTCAACGTAAACCACTGCTGCATGAAGTGGATGCACAGCTGCTACTCCACCGGAATCCGCGGAAGGCCACGTTTGCCTTCTGACATGTAGGGAGCGATCAACTCTACCAATTCGGACCATCGAGGAACTTCGATGCCGCGTGCGTCTCGTCGAAGTTCCCCACCCAACGCTCGCCATGCTTCATGGGCTCAATGAGCTCAGGCAACCACGCAGGTGCCACGGACGTGTTCGGACGATTTATCCAGACCTTCCGCACCATTACGCGAATGTAATGCGCAGGTCATTCAAGGGAAAGGTCCGCCTCCGTAAGCTATTGCATACTGCGCCAAGGTGGGTGCCCCAGGTGGCACCCAGGAGCAACACCCAAAATGGCATCTCTAGGAAACCCGACATGGCACCTCGAAACCCTCTTGTCTTCCCATCTGCCGGCTTGAGCCGTCGCCGCTTTGTCCAGGGCCTGACCGCTGGTGGTGTACTCAGCGGCCTGTCGCTACCGGCGATGAAGGCGCTCGCGCAGGCAGGTCAACTCAACCGCGGCACTGCGCCCGTTCTGCGCGGAAATACTTTTGACCTGGTGATCGCCGAGTCGCCAGTCAACTTCACCGGTCAGCCCGGCATCGCCACGACGATCAACGGATCCCTGCCAGCGCCGACCCTGCGCTGGCGCGAGGGCGAAGAGGTGACCATCCGGGTGACCAACCGGTTGCGCGAGGCTACCTCTATCCACTGGCATGGCATCATCCTTCCGTATCAGATGGACGGTGTGCCCGGTATCAGCTTCCCGGGTATCGCCCCCGGGGAGACCTTCACTTACCGTTTCAAGGTCCAGCAAAGCGGTTCCTATTGGTACCACTCGCATTCCGGATTCCAGGAACTGACAGGCATGTACGGTGCCATCATCATCGATCCTGCCGGACCGCAGACCATCCGCGCTGACCGAGACCATGTCCTGCTTTTCTCGGACTGGACCGACGAGGATCCGATGCGGGTCTTCGCCAAGCTGAAGGCTCAGGGCGACTACTACAACTACAACCAGCCGACCGCCATCGACTTCTTCCGCGATGTGTCCCGCGATGGACTGCAGGTTTCACTCGCCAAGCGCAAGATGTGGAACGAGATGCGCATGAATCCGACTGATCTGGCCGATCTATCTGCGCAGACCCTGACCTATCTTACCAACGGCGTCACGCCGGCCGGCAATTGGACGGCGTTGTTCAAGGCTGGCGAGCGGGTGCGTCTGCGCATGGTCAACGGCGCGGGCAACACCTTCTATGACGTGCGCATCCCCGGCCTGAAGCTCAAGGTTGTGCATGTCGACGGGGTGGACATTGAGCCCATTACTGTGGACGAATTCCGCTTCGGCCCTGGAGAAACGATCGACGTGATCGTAGAGCCCCGAGACGATGCTTACACGATCTTCGCGCAAGCGATGGACAGGACCGGTTATGCGCGCGCCACGCTGGCTGTGCGCGAGGGCCTGCAGGCACCTGTGCCTGCGCTCGATCCCGTCCAGTGGTTGAGCATGGCCGACATGATGGGGAGCATGGACCATGGCTCAGCAGAAGGCGAGAGCATGGAGATGACCGGCATGGCGGGGATGGCCGGAATGGATCACAGCGCCATGCAGGGCATGAACCACGGCGCGATGGCCATGGATCACAGCAAGCACGCGGCGGCCGCCGGCAGTCTGGCGATTCCGTCGACTCTGGCACGCCACGCGCGCACGGAATACGGCGCGAGCACGGACATGCGTGTCGACATGGCGCGCACCAACCTGGACGACCCTGGAATCGGCCTGCGAAACAATGGCCGTCGGGTGCTCACGCTCGCCGACCTGCACACGCCGTCAGGACCGATGGACAGCCGAGGCCCTGAGCGTGAGGTCGAGCTGCACCTGACCGGCAACATGGAGCGCTACACCTGGTCGCTTGACGGGCTGGAGTTCGGCAACTCCACGCCCGTGCACTTCCGCCACAACGAGCGCCTGCGGGTCATTCTGCACAACGACACGATGATGACGCACCCCATGCACCTGCACGGCATGTGGAGCGAGCTGGAGAGCCCTGACGGCAAGTTCCTCGCACGTCGGCACACCTTGCCTGTGCAACCCGCGCAGCGAATCAGCTTCCTTGTGACGGCCGACGCACTCGGACGTTGGGCTTGGCACTGCCACCTGATGTTCCACATGGACGCAGGCATGTTCCGCGAGGTCGTGGTGTCGTGAGTCCCAGCGAGAAAAGGAACCCCAAAATGTTCAAACCAGGATATCTCCCAACGTTGGCCATGCTGGTAGCAACGTTGACCACCGTGAACGCGCATGCCCAGACTGCCGCGTCCGAGGACCACAGCGCGCACCACGGTGCAACCTCGGAGCAGCCAGATACGGCGCCTGCCCCGACTGCGGCAGACCCTCACGCCGGGCATAGCACTACGCAAGGCGATGCGCCCCCGGCCATGGACCACGGCGATATGAAGATGCAGGGCGGCTCGGCGCCGGCGGACGCGCGCGACCCGCATGCCTATTCCAATGGCCTGAAGCTCGGCGAAGGCGATTATGCAGTTCCTGGCGTTCCTCGCCTGATGCTGGCCGACGAGCACCGCTTCGGTTCGCTCCTCGGTGAAACCCTGGAGCGTCAATTCACCCGCAAGGGGGGCGACAGCACGGCCTACAACTTCCAGGGTTGGTACGGTACGACCTACAACCGCCTGGCCTTGAAAGCCGAAGGCGCCATCTCCAACGGTAAGCTTGAGGAGTCTCGTACCGAGCTGCTATGGCACCGCGCCATCGCCTCGTACTGGGACACCCAGGTTGGGGTGCGGCTGGACAGCGGTGAAGGCCCCAGTCGCCAATGGCTGGCCTTCGGCATGCAGGGGCTGGCGCCCTACTGGTTCGAATTGGACGCTACCGCCTATGTGGGCAATGGCGGAAGGACGGCCTTGAGGCTCGAAGCGAGCTATGAGTTGCTAATCTCGCAACGACTGATCCTGGTGCCGAAGGTCGAGACGCAGTTCTACGGCAAGGACGATCCCGAGCGGCGCATCGGCAGCGG
Source organism: Aquabacterium sp. G14 (assembly GCF_037482285.1). Classification (NCBI taxonomy): domain Bacteria; kingdom Pseudomonadati; phylum Pseudomonadota; class Betaproteobacteria; order Burkholderiales; family Sphaerotilaceae; genus Aquabacterium; species Aquabacterium sp. G14. The sequence continues at coordinate 10,907 of NZ_JBBEYB010000024.1, read as the reverse complement.
CCTAGCCGAGGCATCGGCCGGGCTGAGGTTGCGCTACGAGATCAGCCGCCAATTCGCGCCCTACATCGGCATCGAGCGTGCGGGCTCGTTCGGGAAGACGGCCGACTACGTCAGCGCCGAAGGCGGACGAGCAAAGCAAACACGCTTCGTGGCTGGCCTGCGTTTCTGGTTCTGACAGCGCCTCTGGCGCACCCATCCACTTGCCCCTAACCAAACTGGGAATCATGATGAAAACTCACCGTGACACCTCAGCCAGCAATTTGCTGCCTGACCGAGCGGCATGCCAATCATGATTTGGTGGATATCTCCCCCCTCGGTTTCCGATGTTGAAGAATTCGAAGGACCTTCAAGTCCCACGTTCTGCTTTTCCCTCCATCACTCCCACTGCATGGGATTATTCATGACGCTCTCAAACCTCTTCTCCAAAGCGACCCTTGCTGTCGCCTCCGCCTTGTTCGCTACAACGGCAGCATTTGCCCATCCGGCACTGTTGTCCAGCTCACCGGCGGACAAGTCCCAGGGCCCGGCTCCCGCGAAAATCGAATTGAAGTTTTCCGAAACGCTGACCACGCAATTCTCGGGCGCGAATCTCATCATGACCGGCATGCCGGGGATGCCGAACCACGGCGCGATGAAGATCAACGCCAGCGTCGCTGGTGCCAGCGATGGCAAGACGATGATCATCACTCCCGCCAGCCCCTTGGTCGCCGGCGACTACCGCGTGGAATGGCGGGCCGTCTCTTCGGACACCCACCCAGTCAAGGGAAGCTTTACCTTCCAGGTGAAGTGAGCCATGACGGACGATTGGCTCAACATTGCGCTGCGCTTCGCGGTGTACATGGATCTGGGCGCGACCTTTGGTGTCTCCCTGTTCGGTGTGTACGCACTTCGTCTGGACAGTCGTTCGTCCCTCGTCGCGCAGCGCTTCGCCCGCGCAGCTTTTGCCGGTGCGCTCGTGGGCATCGCGTTATCGCTCGGCGCCATGGCAGTGCTCGCCAAGGCCATGTCCGGCGCTGCCACTTATGGAGAGCTGAACAGCAACGTCTTCGAGATGATCATTTCGGAGACGGCTGTGGGCATTGCCTGGTCGGTTCGTCTGCTGGCCCTTGTTGCATGCGTCGGTCTCGCCGTGTCGAAGCTGCGCACAGTGCACCGGCTGATTGGCTCGACCGCCTTGAGCGCTCTGGCACTCGCAACGTTGGCTTGGTCCGGACACGGCGCGATGAGTGAAGGGGCTCAGGGCTATCTGCACCTGGGGTCTGACATCGCCCATTTGTTGGCGGCCGGCGCCTGGATCGGGGCACTTTTTGCCTTCGTCATGCTGGCGATGTATCGGGCTGCAACGACGAACGAATCTGTCGAGATTCTGAGCCGGCTGTCGAATGGCTTTGCGCAGGTTGGCACCGTGATCGTGTCGACGCTGGTCGTGACGGGCATCGTCAACTATCTGCTGATCGTGGGTGCGTCAGTCAAGCCGATTTTCACGACGCTCTATGGCGGCCTGCTCGCACTGAAGATCGCATTGTTCATCGGCATGCTCGGATTGGCAGCTGCCAACCGCTTCCAGTTGAGCCCGCGACTCGAAGTGGCGCTGAGCATAGGAGATCATGCGCAAGCGGCCGTACTGTTGCGTCGCAGCCTGGTCATTGAGGCATGCATGGTGGTCCTTGTTATCGCATGTGTTGCATGGCTAGGCGTTCTTTCTCCAACCCAATGACGGTCGCATCGCGATTACGTGAACCCCAACCTGCCGACCAAAGCCACTGAGGTCTGACGCCTGTCAGTGTGGAAATGACAAGGTGAATTGCGTTTTACCGCCTCCTGATCGGGCCGAGGCATTGCCACCATGGGCTTCAACGATGGCCTTTGTAATCGACAGGCCAAGCCCAGTTCCATCAGAGTCAGGATGCGATCTTGCAGGATCTGCGCGATAGAAGCGGTCAAACAACCTTGGCAACACAAGAGGATCAATATCCTGGCCCGTGTTCTCAACTGTGATCTCGGTGGTTTTCGCTGACGCAACAATGGCAATTTGAACGACACCCTCTTTCGGCGTATGGCGGAGTGCGTTCGACAGCAGGTTGCTCACGGCGCGACGAAACATCAACCGGTCACCGTAAATCTGTCCATCGCCGTGAGTGCTCAAGCAGATGCGTTTGTCATCGGCAACAGCGTCATAGAACTCCAACAGTGCCTGTACTTCACGTGCCGCCGAGAAACGCTCCTTGTTGGGCAGGTCAACGCCTCGCTCGGTCTTGGCCAGGAACAACATGTCCGATACCATGCGAGCCAGGCGCTGCAACTCTTCGGCGTTGGATGCGAGGACGTCGCGGTAGGTAGGTGCATCCCGGTCGGCGGAGAGCGTCACCTGCGTCTGTGTGAGCAAGTTGCTGATGGGGGTGCGCAGTTCATGGGCCAGGTCCGATGAGAACTCTGACAGGCGCAGGAAGTCCTCCTGAAGCCTGCCTAACATCTGGTTCAACTCGCGTGCCAGGTCAGCCATCTCAATCGGTACGGCCTCAACAGGCATGCGCCTTTCCAGTTGTTGGCCCGTCACCCCAGCCGCTCTTGTCTTCATGTCGCGAAGCGGGGCCATGCCTTGATGCGCAGCGATCCAACCCAGAACACCACTGATGAGCGTTGCAATGACGGCGTAGATCACCAGTTTGCCTTGCAACTCGGTCAGAAACTTCTGATGGTGTGCTGTCTCAATCGCAACCGTGACATCTAATCGTTTGACCTGATCGTACCCGGGTGATGATTGAGAGTGGACTGCGTGAAAGTCACCTTCCCCGTGTTCCCTGGTGGGCTGCGCGTGGCCGCCTTGAATGCTGTCTGCGCTGAAGTCCTTGGCTAGATCGCCGAAACCATTGGTTTGGAAGATCACATCACCACCTGGTACCTTGACCAGCACATGGAGTCCATGATGATGATTCAGTGCCTCACTCAGCCGGGAGCGCGCGTCTCCAAGTGAATTGGACTTGGTCAAAATTTCGTCGATCAAGTGCTGCTTGTCTTCCAAGGTCGTACGGTCAAGCTCCTTGAAATGCTGATCCGTTGCCAGCAAGAGCAAGTAACCCAAACCGAGCACAACGGTGGCCGCCACGATCGTGAAAAACACAGTCAGGCGGCTGGTCAGCGAAAGATGGCGCAGCACTTACTGATCCTCCGGCGCTTCCAGCACATAGCCCATGCCACGGACCGTTTGAATCAGTTTGGCATCGTGCCCCTCGTCGATCTTCACGCGCAGACGCCGCATGGCCACCTCGATCACATTGGTGTCGCTATCGAAATTCATGTCCCACACCTGCGACGCGATCAATGAGCGAGGGAGGACCTCACCCTGACGTCGCATCAAGAGTTCGAGAAGCCCAAATTCCTTGGCCGTCAGATCAATGCGCTTGCCCGCGCGCGAGACACGCCGACGCAGCAAATCCAAATCCAGGTCAGCCACCTTCAGTCTTGTGGGCTCGTTCCCGCTGCGACCTCGCCGCAAGATGATGCGCACGCGTGCCAACAGCTCGGCAAATGAGAAGGGCTTGACCAGGTAGTCCTCGGCGCCCAACTCCAGGCCCTTCACGCGGTCCTCCACCTGATCTCGCGCGGTCAGGAACATGACCGGCACCTGCAGCCCCCGTTCGCGCATGGCATGCAAAACCTGCCAACCGTTCAGGCCCGGAAGCATCACATCCAGAATCACCAAGGCAAACTCGCTGTGCTCCATCAAATGCAAGCCATCGGTCCCGTTCTGGGTGAGATCAACAACGAACCCGGCTTCACGCAAGCCTTGGCGCAGGTACTCACCGGTTTTGGGCTCGTCTTCGACGATCAAGATTCGCATGTTTGTCTCCCCTCTCACTGGCGTGACGATAGTGTGACGAGCTTTAGCGCCCCTGACATGTAGATAACAAATTTGTAATTTTTTGGATGGTTTTTTGTCAGGAATAACTCTTCAGAATGAGTCCTAGAGTTCACGGCGTCGCAGACAAGGAGTGCATGTCGAGTCCATCACACCAGAAGGGTGCTCTTTGGCTTGTTGACATGCCCTGACGCGACAGCATCGACATATACAGCTACTCGTATTCATCAGAGGAAACCATGAACAAAATCAACCAACTGCTGACCATTTCTGCGTTGGCCCTGAGTGTGGTCATACCTGTGAGCAGCTTTGCTCAAACAGCCATGGATCACAGCAAGATGGGCATGTCGCATCCGGCCGCCATGACCGACGGAGAGATTAAGAAACTGGACGTCGCCAACGGCAAGATCACGATCAAACATGGCGACATCCTGCACATGGACATGCCAGGCATGACCATGGTGTTCACGGTGAAGGACAAGAGCTTGCTGTCCCAAGTCAAGCCGGGAGACAAGGTCAAGTTCATGGTAGTGAACGAGGGCGGAAAGCTGGTGGTCACCGATATCCAGCCTGCCCAATAAAAAACGCTGACCCTGCGTGCTGTAGTCGCCATGTCTCCTGGAGCCAGGACGGGCATCGGCTGATTTCAAACCCTGACAGGAGAAAACCATTACCAACATTCGCAAGACTCTGATTGCACTCTGTGCCGCGACGGCATCGATGGGGGCCTTCGCACAGGCTGCCGAGGAACATCAAGCCCACCATCCAGCGGGCGCAGCTTCGGCGGCAGGGCCTGTCAAAAAAGCGCCAGTGAAAGCCATGAGGGCGGACAAGATGGCGGCGATGGACCAGCACATGAAGTCGATGCAAGCCATGCACGAAAAGATGATGTCAGCCCAAACCCCTGAAGCGCGTCAGGCACTGATGGCCGAGCACATGAAGACGATGCAGGAAGGCATGACCATGATGAAGCAGATGGGCGGCAATGGCATGAAGGGTGACATGGCCGGCCGTCAGCAAATGATGGAAAAACGCATGGACATGATGGAGTCCATGATGCAGATGATGATGGATCGTATGCCCCCGGCTCCGGCCAACTGATTCGCATCAATTGATCGGAGAGTCGCGATGAACCACCAACACCAGGGCAATGATTCGCCCCCGAGCTTCTGGACGACACGCTATGCCATCGGTTTGGTCGTGATTGGTGGGGTCGCAGCCTACTTTCTGCTGACGGAGCATTTGGCCCATGTGGTGGGCGTTTTGCCTTACCTGCTTCTTTTGGCCTGTCCCCTGATGCACGTCTTCATGCATGGCGGGCATGGTCATCACCATCATCACTCGGGCAAGTCTGACACCTCGGGCAGCAAGGCATCTCGCAAGCCAGGAGAGCCGTCATGAATCATGCAGAGCCTGCGTATGGCCTGTGGTCTCTGGTCATCTTCAATTCGGCGATCTTCATCATGTTCGCCTTCAGCTTTTTCAAGCCGGCGACTGCGCGGGACTGGCGCTCCTTCAGTGCCTTTTCCGCGTTCATCGTTGCCTTGTTTGTAGAGATGTATGGTTTCCCTCTGACGATTTACCTGTTGTCAGGATGGCTCCAGACGCGATTCCCGGGTCTTGATCTTCTCTCCCACAACGCTGGCCATTTGTGGTCCACGCTCCTGGCCGAGAAGGGGAATCCGCATTTCGGCATCCTTCACATCGGCAGCTACATTTTCCTCGGCTATGGCTTCTACTTGTTATCCAAGTCCTGGCATGTGCTGTATCACGCACAGCGCCGCCACAGCTTGGCCACATCTGGGCCCTATGCACGCATTCGGCACCCGCAGTACGTCGCCTTCGTGATGATCCTGCTTGGCTTTTTGTTGCAGTGGCCCACCTTGCTGACGCTGATCATGTTCCCGATTTTGCTGGCCATGTATGGGCGCCTCGCCATCACAGAAGAAGCAGAAATGCGAGCAAGATTTGGCGATGAGTTCGAACGCTATGCGCAGAAAACGCCCAGGTTCATTCCGCGACTGCAATCGAAATGACCCATTGGGTGGTCTCCCCCATGAAGCGGGTGACACGAACGGCTGGCTGGTAGCCGCCAACCAGGTGATCTTTGCTGATAGGAGTGAAGCATGGAACAGATCGAACTGAAGGTGACGGGCATGACCTGCGGCGCGTGTGTCTCGCGTGTCAGCAAGGCCGCGTTGGGCGTGGCAGGGGTGCACAGCGCCGAGGTGGAGCTTGAAAGCGGATTGGTGCGCGCCAGCGTCGATGCGGCTGACACGGTGCAGCCAGTGCTGTTGCAAGCCCTCGCGGCGGCAGGTTACCCAGCGGAGTCAGTTGCGTTGGCCTTGGACGGGCTGCGCAGTGAACCCGAAAACGCCGCAACCAGTTGTGGCAGTGGCGCTCGCACAGGTCGAGGGTGCTGCTGCGGACACTGAGTTCCGTCAGTTTGACAGGCTTACCCGCGGACGATGGTGACGGCAACGGGCCGACAAGCCGACCATGGCGCACCTGGTTGGGCGCCAATGCAGAAGAATGAATATGGAAAACGAGACCATGCACGAACACGCCCACCATAACCACCATCACGCAGGTTCTGACGGTGATGATCACCCGCCTGAAGGGGCGGAGGTCGCGCCGTCACTGAAGGATCCTGTCTGCGGCATGGCAGTGACCGAGCAGTCTGCTCACACGCTCGTCCACGAAGGACGACCCTACTATTTCTGCAGCGCTGGCTGCCAGAGTAAGTTCGCGACCAATCCGCTGCGCTATGTGCAGTCGCCCGATGCTGCGCCGGCGTCCACTGCGCCTGCGCCGTCGACGCCCGCGGCGATCTACACCTGCCCGATGCACCCCGAGATCAGGCAGGACCATCCAGGCAGCTGTCCCAAGTGCGGTATGACACTGGAGCCACTGATCCCTGAGCTGGAGGAGGACGAGAACCCCGAGCTGAGCGACTTTCGCCGCCGATTCTGGTGGACGCTGCCGCTCACAGTGGTGGTGACGATCCTGGCGATGGCCGGCCATCGGCTCAACTGGTTCGATATGGCAGTGCAGAGCTGGATTGAGTTGGTGTTGTCGCTGCCGATCGTGCTGTGGGCTGGCTGGCCTTTCTTCTCGCGGGGCTGGCAGTCGGTTGTTAACCGCAGCCCCAACATGTGGACCCTGATCGGCCTGGGCACCGGCGCCGCCTTTGTCTACAGCGTGGTCGCCACCGTGGCTCCACAGGTCTTTCCGGACTCGTTCATCTCCATGGGTCGGGTCGCGGTCTACTTCGAGGCGGCCGCCGTCATCATCTCGCTAACCCTGCTGGGGCAGGTGCTGGAGCTCAAGGCCCGCTCGCAGACCTCGGCCGCGATCAAGTCGCTGCTGGGCCTGGCACCCAAGACGGCACGCCGCATCCGTCCCGACGGCACTGAGGAGGATGTGCCGCTGACCCATGTGCACGTGGGGGACCTGCTGCGCATCCGTCCCGGCGAGAAAGTGCCGGTGGATGGCACGGTGACAGAGGGCAGCAGCGCAGTGGACGAGTCCATGCTAACTGGCGAGCCGGTGCCGGTGACTAAGCGAGTGGGCGACAGTGTCATCGGCGCGACGCTGAACACGAATGGCGCGCTGGTGATGCGATCAGAGAAAGTCGGCTCGGCCACCATGCTGTCGCAGATCGTACAGATGGTGGCGCAGGCGCAGCGTTCCAAGGCACCGATGCAGCGCATGGCCGATCTGGTCGCTGGCTACTTTGTGGTGGCCGTGGTTGCGATCGCACTGCTGACATTCTTTGTCTGGGGCTTTTTCGGTCCACAGCCGAGCTGGGTCTATGCACTGATCAACGCTGTGGCGGTTTTGATCATCGCCTGCCCTTGCGCGCTGGGGCTGGCCACACCGATGTCGATCATGGTGGCCACCGGTCGCGGGGCCACACATGGCGTGCTGTTCCGCGACGCTGCTGCGATCGAGAACCTGCGCAAGATTGACACGCTGATCATCGACAAGACCGGCACGCTAACCGAAGGGCGACCGGCGTTCGACCGTGCGGTGGCCGCAGCGGGGTTCGACGAGGCCGAGGTGCTGCGCCTGGCGGCCAGCCTGGACCAAGGCAGCGAGCATCCGCTGGCCGACGCCATCGTGCGCGCGGCACGCGAGCGCGGCCTGTCCCTGGACAAGCCGGAGAACTTCGAGTCGGGCTCGGGGATCGGTGTGCGGGGCCAGGTCGGCGCACGCCAGCTGGCTCTGGGCAACACGGCGTTGATGGACCAGCTCGGTGTGTCCGTCCAGGCGCTGGTGCCACAGGCGGAGGCGCTGCGCTCGGAGGGCGCGAGCGTGATGCACCTGGCGGTCGACGGTCAGCTGGCGGGCTTGCTGGCAGTCTCCGATCCGGTCAAGGCGAGCACACCTGAGGCGCTCGCCACGCTGAAGGCGGCCGGACTGCGCATCGTGATGGCGACCGGGGATGGTCTGACCACGGCGCGCTCGGTCGGCGCACGGCTGGGCATTGACGAGGTGCATGGCGAGGTCAAGCCGGCAGACAAGCTAGAGCTGGTGGCTCGTTTACAGAAGGAAGGCCGAGTCGTGGCGATGGCCGGTGATGGCATCAACGATGCACCGGCGCTGGCCAAAGCCGACGTTGGGATTGCCATGGGCACTGGTACGGACGTGGCGATGAACAGCGCCCAGGTCACGCTGGTCAAGGGGGATCTGCGCGGCATAGCCGTCGCCCGCTCTCTGTCGGAGGACACCGTGGGCAATATGAAGCAGAACCTGATGTTTGCCTTCCTCTACAACGCCTTGGGCATTCCGATTGCGGCCGGTGTGCTGTACCCGCTGACGGGCTGGCTACTCTCGCCACTGATCGCCGCGCTGGCGATGAGCTTCAGTTCGGCTTCAGTCATCGGCAACGCCCTACGTCTGCGGCGTGCCCATTGACGATGAGCGCCTACCGCTTTCATCGGGAGGCGACGGCCACGTTCGCCTCGCCGGTGGAGCTGGTGTTTGCGCTGTTGGACGATCCGGCCCGCATCGGGGCGCACATGGGCCGGCGCACAGCCATGATGGCAGGCGCCTTGATGCGCACCGAGACAGACACGCGCCACGGCCAGGCCATTGGCTCCGTGATCCGCATGGCTGGCCGTGTGCTCGGCGTGAACCTGACGCTGGAGGAAGCGGTGATCGAGCGTGTGCCCCCGCACCGCAAGGCCTGGGAGACCCTCAGCGAGCCGAAATTGCTCGTGATCGGGCGCTACCGCATGGGCTTCGACCTGAGGCCGGTCGCCAGCAAGGTTGACCTGAAAGTCTGGAGCGACTACGACCTGCCGGCGCGTGGCGTGCCGCGCTGGCTTCGGGAGCCGCTCGGCCGCGTCTATGCCGACTGGTGCGTGAGGCAGATGGTGCGGGAGGCTGCGCAGGCCTTCGGCGGGGAGCGACCATGAACGGAACTGGCCTGCCGCCGAATGCCCCGGGCCTGATCGCCGCACTCGCCGTTGGCCTGGTGATCGGGCTGGAGCGGGGCTGGCACGATCGCGAACTTCCGGAGGGCGGCCGGGTCGCGGGTCTGCGCACCTTCGCGCTGACGGGTTTGCTTGGCGGCGTGCTCGGTCATCTGCAGCCGGACTTCGGCCCCTGGCCATTGCTGGGGGCGCTGCTCGGGTTGTCCCTGCTGCTGACGGTGTCCTACACCCGAGCGGCCACACTGTCGGGCAACCTCAGTGCCACCACGGCCGTAGCGATGCTGCTCACGCTGGTGCTCGGTGCCTTTGCAGCACACGGCGACATCACCCTGGCGCTTGCGGCGTCGGTCATCGTGGCCGTGCTGCTGGACCTCAAACCCACGCTTCATGGCTGGCTGAGGTTGATCGAGCACCGCGAGCTGACGGCCTCACTGCAACTGCTGGTGCTGTCTGTGGTCGTCCTGCCCTACCTGCCCAATGCGGGGCTGGGGCCGTATGGCGCGCTGAACCCTTATCAGCTGTGGTGGGCGGTCATCCTGATCGCCGGGCTGTCTCTGGCGGGCCACTTCGCCATGCGTTTTACAGGTGCCCAAAGAGGGACCTGATTAGAAACCTGCCTCAGCGAGGCTCACCCCATGAGCTTGTGACTCACTAATCTGTGGTCTTCTTACAGTGGGGTGAGCACCATGGCCTTCAACCAGATTCAGTTCCAGCACGGCATGTCGATTCCGGAATTCCTTCGTAGCTTTGGCACCGAGGCACAGTGCGCCGAAGCGATCAAGGCCGCGCGCTGGCCTGAGGGATTTCGCTGTCCGCGCTGCTCCAGCAGTGATCACTATGTGGTCGGCCACGGTGTCCGTAAGCTCTTCCAGTGCAATGGCTGTCGGCATCAGACCTCCCTGACCGCAGGCAGTCTCATGGCACACACCAAACTGCCCCTGACGACCTGGTTCTTGGCCATCTACCTCATCAGTCAGGCCAAAACCGGCCTGTCTGCCCTGGCGCTCAAGCGTCAGCTTGGCGTGAGCTATCCCACTGCCTGGCTGTTGCATCAGAAGATCAACCGGGCCATGGCCTCGCAAGACGCCACCCACCAACTCAGCGGCACGGTGCAACTCGATGACGCTTACCTCGGAGGCGAGCGCACAGGCGGCAAAGTCGGTCGGGGCTCCGAGAACAAGGTCCCCTTTGTCGCGGCTGTCTCGGTCAATGATCACGGGCATCCGATGTTCATCAAGCTCAATGTGGTCAGAGGGTTCACCTCTGAAGCGATCAGCAAGTGGGCCAAGTCCAATCTGGCACCGGGCACCAGCGTGCACAGCGATGGTTTGGCCTGCTTCAGTGCGGTGGCCGATGCCGGTTGCCTTCACCTCCCGATGGTGGTCGGCTCCCTCAAGCCGCGCGACCTGCCCAGCTTCAAGTGGGTCAACACCGTGCTGGGCAATCTCAAGACCACGTTGGCCGGAGCCTTCCATGCCCTGAACTACCGCAAGTACGCCGAGCACTACCTTGCTGGCTTCGCCTACAGGTTCAACCGCCGCTTCGATCTGCGTGGTCTGGTCGCAAGTCTCATCGTCGACGTCGTGAGAGCAAAGCCCATCAAGGAA
>NZ_JBBEYB010000023.1:0-23348 GCF_037482285.1 Aquabacterium sp. G14 | reverse complement strand
TGCGTATTCCGGTCCAACGTGACCGTTGATTCCGGCGGATCGTGACCGCCGATTCTGGTTCATCGTGACCGGCCATTCTGGTCGAACGTGACCGATTTTTGCACCTGACCGGAATCTCGGTCACGATGCCGGAATCACCGGTCACGATGCCAGCATGGCGTCGTATGCCACCGTGATGGTGTTGCGCAAGTTGTCTCACCCAATGCAGTTAGCCTGCCCAGTTTTTTGCTGGAGCCGGCATGCCTGCACCAAGGATTCACATGCGCAAGATCAAGGACGTTCTGCGTCTCAAACTCGATGCTCGGCTCTCGCACGAGCGTATCGCCGCCGCCCTGGGCATCTCCAAAGGCGTGGTTACCAAGTACGTCGGTTTGGCCTCGGTCGCAGGTCTGGATTGGCACTCCATCCAGCCCCTGGACGAGACCGCTTTGCAGCATCGCCTGCTGGCACCGCCGCCACGGCCGCAGCACTTCGTGCACCCCGACTACGCCCAGATTCACAAAGAACTGCGCCGCAAGGGCATGACGCTCATGCTGCTGTGGGAGGAGCACACCCAGCAGCACCTGGACGGTCATACGCACTCCTACTCGCAGTTCTGCGAGAACTACCGCCGCTACGCCAAGACACTCAAACGCTCGATGCGCCAGACCCACCGCGCAGGCGAGAAGCTGTTCATCGACTTTGCAGGTCCCACGATCGAGTTGGTGGACGGCAGCCGTGCCCACATCTTCGTGGCCGCTCTGGGCGCTTCGAGCTACACCTTTGCGTGTGCCACACCGCGCGAGACCATGGCCGACTGGCTTGATGGCTGCGCCCGCGCCCTGACATTCATCGGTGGGGTGCCCCAGCTCATCGTGCCGGACAACCCCAAAGCCCTCATTGCCAACCCCAACCGCTATGAGCCTCGCGCCAACGAGACGGTGGAGGACTTCGCTCGCCACTACGGCACCTCGATGCTACCGGCGCGGCCCTATCACCCGCAGGACAAGGCCAAGGTCGAGTCTGCCGTGCAAGTTGTCGAGCGTTGGATCCTGATGCGACTGCGCCACCAACGCTTTGCGAGCGTGGACGATGTCAACGAGGCCATCGCGCCGCTGCTGGAACAACTCAACAACAAGGCATTCCAGAGGTTGCCTGGCAGCCGAGTCAGCACGTTTGCAGAGTTGGATGCGCCAGCACTGCAAGCCTTGCCTCTGCAGCCCTGGGAATTCGCCACCTACAAGACCGTGCGCGTGCACATTGATCACCACGTCGAGATCGAGGGGCATCGCTACAGCGTGCCGCAGTCCTTGGTCGGGCTGGTCCTGGAGGCACGCATCACCACGCGCGGCGTGGAGATCGTCCACCGTGGTCAGCGTGTTGCCGCTCATCTGCGCTGTCTCCACAAGGGGGGCTTCACCACCGTGGCGGAGCACATGTCGGCAGCGCACCGCGCGCATCGGGAGTGGACCCCTGAACGCCTGATTCACTGGGGCGGCACCATTGGTGTGGCCTGTGCCAGCACCGTCCAGCGTCTGCTGGAGGAGCGACGCCATCCCGAGCATGGCTACCGCGCCTGCCTGGGGCTGCTGTCACTGGCCAAGAAGTACGGCAAGCCCCGACTGGAAGCCGCTTGCCTCATCGCCCTGGAGCTCGGCACCGTCAAGTACAGGCACGTCAGCGACATTCTGGCAAACGGCCGGGATCAGGTGCCCGCCACGACCGCCACCGACTGGACCAGCCCGCACCATGCCCACGTTCGTGGCCCCGGTTACTACCAGTGAACAGACAGGATTGCACCATGATGATGAACACGACTTTGAACCAGCTGCGTGAACTCAGGCTGATGGGCATGCTCACAGCCCTTGATGAGCAACTGACGCAGGCCGGCATGAGCGCTGTCAGCTTTGAAGAACGCATGGCTCTGATCGTCGAGCGCGAGCTCCATTGGCGCCACGACAAGCGGCGTGCACGCCTGCTCAAAGAGGCCAAGCTGAAGTACCCCCAAGCCGCCATTGAGGACATCGATACACGAGCTGGACGCGGCCTGGATCGCAAGGCTGTCATGAGCCTGGCCTTGGGTGATTGGATCGACAGCGGCCACAGCGTGCTGATCACCGGCCCCACCGGAGCTGGCAAATCCTGGCTGGCTTGTGCGCTGGCCCAGCACGCCTGTCGCCGCGGTCGCTCTGCCTTCTACCAACGTGTGCCACGTCTGAGCGAAGAGCTGCGCATCCGTCACGGCAATGGCACCTTTGGCAAGTGGCTCATCCAGTTGGCCAAGACCGATGTCCTGTTGCTGGACGACTGGGGCATGGCTGGGCTGGACAACCAGGCCCGCGCTGACTTGCTGGAGATCATCGACGACCGAGCTGCCAGCAAGGCCACCATCATCACCAGTCAGCTGCCCATTGAACACTGGCATGCCTGGGTCGGTGACGCCACGATTGCCGACGCGATCCTTGATCGCCTGATGCAGCGAAACCACCGATTCACTCTGACCGGTGAGTCCCTGCGACAAAAGCCCAAACCCACGAAAAAGGAGCCCGACTCAGACCCATCGTGACCGACACCCCTACAATTTGAACGCGCAACACCTCACACGGTGCAACCGGTCACGATGGGCCGGAATCGTCGGTCACGTTCGCCAGAATACGCATGGAGGAAGACGTTCGTTTCCACGGTCACTCCTACTGGCGACGTAGTCACCAGTTGCCTGGAATTTATTGGTGCAGCAAGCATGACCAAGCGCTGCACTATGTGACGCAAGAGAACCCGTTCTCACGTTTTCCAGCTACTTGGCTTGAAGAGTCGTGCGAGCAATTTTGTCCCGAATGGGTATCTGCTCTGTTGAGCTCGAAGTACATCCAGCGGTATGCCTCCATCTGCAATGACTTGCTGATGTCAGACAAGCCTGTGAACACCTTCAGTGTGCAACGCGCTTTAAGGGCTGTTGCAGTCACTCGTGGAATACCTAAGCCAGTGGAGGTGCACAGCCAAGACCTGTACAACTATGTCCAGGCAAAAGCAGATGAGAAATGGTTGCGTCGGGTGCTCACCAAAGATGATCTTCATGCCGACGACGGCACTGTGAGCTTGGGCTTGTCGGTTCCATCACTCGCTGCCATCTTTGCTGCTCTCTTTGATTCGGCTGATGAGGCTGTCAACGCAATACTTCAAAGCGAACAGCGGTTTCCGAAGCGCGACAAATCGTCGCCCGTCTTTGAGGCGTCAGTTTTGCGCGAAGCCTATATGGCAGCAAAGGGCAACCACGTCACAGTTGCTGCGATGCTGGGGGTTACAAGGAAGTGCATAGCCACGCAGCTCAAACCACTTGGCCTGCCCCCAATTGGCACCCAAGACCATGGGAAAGCCTTGGCGGTCATTGCGCTGGTGGTGCGAGGCGAAGTCTCGTTGGAGCAAGCGTGCCGGCAACACGCGCTCGATTTGGACTACATGCGCAAGCGCATTGAGACTGCGTTGACTCCCCTGACAGAAGTTTTGGCAGAGTTGCAGGCCAATCCCGTTGAAAAAACAGGACGATGGCCTGTCGGACAGCGAACTGGCGCGCGTGTCGAGGCTTTGAGGAGCTCGATGCTCAATCCGAGGAAACGTAGAGAAGTATCAGTTGTTGGGCGTGTATGAAGTGCCTCCCCAGAAATGTTCCCAGAATGCTGTGTCTCGTGGAACAAGATCTTCATAGCGACTCATCTTTCTGGGGTCGCCAGATTTCAATGCAGAGATGGCCGGAGCAAGCGGTGCAAGCCACGTCGCTGCCGCTTTGGTGAAGTCGGCAGGTGTGAGTGTGTCGCTCTTGCGTGTGAAGGCGACCCTGTGAGCTGCAATCCACAGGGCAATGATGATGCGTTGTATGCCGCCGGTGAGATCTATGATCAGGTTTGCGAGCGACTCGTCCATTTCGATTTTGTGCTGGACGTACTGAAAGCATGAAAGTGCGCCCAAAAACGAATGCTCAACCTTTTGATTCTTGTGCAAGGTCACTGGGTCAAACGGGTGGTATCCCATTGTGTTGATTCGCTCCAGGGTACTCAGCCGCTTCGTCAGCGCTCCGATACCGTCAGGCGTCCCAGACAGCAACAACGGGATTTGCCCACTATTGGTCAGGTACAGCAACCACCTCAGCAGTTGATCTTCGACGATCGACAACTCTGGGGCTCCGCTCTCACCCTTGCGGCCAGTGCGTTGCTTCAGTGAGCTGAGCTTGAATAAGTTCTGAATTTCGTCAAGGTGGAGCACCCCCAGGAAGTGACCCACCGCCACTTGGCGCCATTCGTCAAGCGCACGCATCCCATCTGGGATTTTTTCCTTGCTGAGCCACGCATCAAATCTGCCGCTACCCGTTGCATTGCGCCAAGCCTCCATCAGTGCTCGCGCTAAGTCTGCAGACTTCCCAGAAGGAGGGACCTCTACAGATAACCACACCACCTGTGTGTGCGCCCCGATTAAGCGTGGAAATGACTGGTGCTCAATTGTTTGTGGGTGGTAATGCAAGCAGCGCAAACACGCTTGTGTTTTGCCAACACCAGATAAGCCTTCTACTGATGCAGCCATGGCCTGCGGAAGTATCAACCCTTGCCGCCTGGCCTCGCCACTGACTGCCCCCCAAGTCGAACTGTTGGCTGGATTTCTGTACTTGTACCCCTGGCGCAGCATCAGATCGGTGGTTTGCAGCAGTTGACACTCCGTAAATGATGGAATGTGGAGGTCTTTGACGTCCATCAGATGATGGAGACGTATGTGCTTAGGTATCTCCGCCATGTCGGGTGGAACCTGGGGCTTACACATCAAAAAGGCCGCAGCAGATTCGAGGGATGGGATCTCGTATAAGCCATTGATCAGCACATTGCTCTGATGGGCAGGAACATCAGGCATGTGCGATCCCGCTCATATTCGTGGACTGCGAATGGAACATCATTCCAACCATCTCTTCATGATCCATCTCGGCTTGATCAACTTCATCGAGAAGGTCTTGTGCCACAGCCGGTTTCGATGAGTGCTGTGCCTCGCCCTCCATCTTCCGTGCTTCAGACATGGTCGGAGCTGAGCCACCGTCCCCGTTCTCTAGAGCTTCTTGGTTCAACCTATTCGCTCTTTCCAGGATCTGTTGAGTGATACGCCACGACTCCAACTTGTGTCGGTTCCGTTCATGCTCAAAGTCTGGCTGCCTCATTCGGGCGATGGCGATTGAGTCTACCCATTCGTCAACGGTCAACTCAGCTGACGCACGAGCTTCGTCCATGATCTGCAATTCAGTTAAGCCATCTCCAGAAGACTGTGGAACCCAGATGCGGCCGACAGTGATGGGGTGGTAAAAGGCCTTTGTTTCCCATCCACCCAAGTTTCGAGCGTAGGTCGTCCATTGCTCCTCTTTTACCTGTTCCGACATGTACTGTTTGCCGCCAAGGTTGATGCCGTCACGGCAGATGCTCGCAGTGGCTGACGGAAGCAGAAGAGTGATCAAGTCTGAGTCCGCTATTTTTTTTCTGTACGCTATACCGATGTCATGCGCCCAGCCCCAAAGACCGGCTGGGCAGGGCTGAACCCCAGCTCCAATCATGTGTGCGTCGAGGCGCTTGCGACGATCAGCTGTCAGGTTGTAGGTCCGGAAGAGTTCGTAGAGGTATTGCGTGTACTCACGCACCGTGAGGACGCATTTGTTGGGGTCGACTTTTCTCAGTTCGAGCTCGGCTCTGCGATAGTCAATGGCGCCAGGTATGAAATGAAACTGTTCGTCTTTTGCAATGCGGTGCATCACCTCAACTGAGCCTTTGAGGTCACCTCGGTATGGCGGGGTGTACGAGGTTCGCCCCAAGATGGATATTGCTGTCTCGCGATGTCCTTTCGACAGGTATTCACCTCGATCAGCTAGCAGGGCGTGGCAAAGCGTTGGTGCTGGCTGAAGTCCAAGTCCCCGATGTGCGCCGGCGAGTTGACTGACAAAGTTGTGGTTGGCCGATGCGTTGAAAAGGCTGATCTTTGCTTGAGACCAACTCGGGCCTGATAGGCAGACGTAGAAGCCGACAACAGCTGATGACCAAATGTCCACAATCGTGTACACGATGGGCCGTCCAACGATCCATTGACGATTGATGGATGAGCGTAGGTAGATGTCACCGACTGTGGAGTCAATAGCCCACATATGGCCCGGACCGGCGGAGCCTTCCCATGCTTTTGCAGTCAATCCTCGTCTTGAAGCCTCGAAGTGTCGCTTTGTTGTGGCGTTCAGAATTAGCTCCAAACGCGTGGCGTCAGTTGTGAGCGCACGTTTGATCTGACTGTCATTTGGATACTGCCCCATCGGCGGAAGTAAGTACTTCACCTCGCCATCTTCTTCAATGGCTTGTCCACAAAATCCGCGGTTTCTGATCAGTTCGCACCGTTTAGGCCATGCAGGCTTGGGGATCGGGATCTGTGCATCTACCGCCTGGATAGTGGCCAACCATGACGAGTTCATAGGCTGCTGAGATGACTCCAGCCGTACGCCGAACTTAAGTGCAGTGCTTTGCGTTGTGTCTTTGCGGCCAGCCTTCTTTCGCAGCGGGATTGAAGTGTCAGGGTCAACATCACATGGGCGCCCCGTATTGGGGCCACCGCATCGGTGGAAACTGGGCAAGAGACTGTTTGGGTGAAGTCCATGTCGACACAGCAAAGACCACATTCTGTAAACGTGGTGCTTGGTAACGCCGTGTTGCTCTGCGGTCATCCTCACCAGATCACCGACTCCGTGGTGAGTGAGGATGCTGTCTTGGAGTTTCTTGAGGTCCAAAAACAGTGCCATCGTCTGTACGCGAGCTTTGAAGCTTCGTTCAGACGCTTCAGAGCGCTGCAGGGGATCTACTCTCGAAAGCTCAATTTCTTTGAGTAGGTGGGCATCGCAGAGAGCTTGCAACTCACGATGCTGAAACCAGATGAGGTTGCCTACGAGCGGAAGTGGAGGCTTCTTGCGGCGAGCTGTCTCTGATTGCTTGTTGCTCTCTGCCCCCTTGTCTTCCGGTTGTTCTTCTTCGCTTTCAATTCGTGCTGCCACAGCGATGTTCAATCCGATGTCAGACAAGATCACTCGGTACAGGCCCGGCACAGGATTAGGACGCCCACTACCTAAGATCCGAAATGTGGCATTTGGGATCAGATCCATGCAGAGCTCCTCGAAGCAATTGGGTTTTGCTTCCAAAAGTCCTCGGTCGAGAGGTGCACCAATGGCAGATGAGGGCGCCAGGTTAAGCGGAGGTCTACCGGCAACTTGCCAAACCATATGGCTTGCCATAGAGCCTTTTGGGCGTTCTCCATCGAGTCAGTTTCGATGGTCAGTCTTTTCATCAGACGGCTGACCGGTTGGAATGGATCGTTGATCGCAATCGCAACAGCAAGGTCGATCAGCTCTGTTGGAGCTGGATCTCCCAGCGCCCAGCATGCGACGCGGGACAAAGTCTTGCTTATGGACTTGTTGTGTAGGTCGGGTGTGAGCAAGAACCAGCGGACACCTCGGTGATGCCAATACATGCGCTCTATGTTGAGCAGGTCAACTGTGCGACGACGCTTGTTCCAATTGGACGGTTTGAAGGCTAGGGCCAACCGGGATGTCGTTCCATCAGGGTTTTGAATGTCGAGCAGGAAGTCGGTCGACATGATCCACGGGACGCTTATGCCGTCTCCGTTCAATCGAGGTGGCTTTAAACCCATGGACCTGGCAATCTCGATGGTGCCAGGGTAACGTCCGCCACTGTCGTTGCCATCCACGACCAAAGTCAAAGGATCGTCATCGCTATAGAGGGATAGGGGGAACTGCTCACGAGAGTCAATGACGTTGGGCAGCATGGTGATGAAATGCTGCGCTGTTAGCTCACCGTCGGAGAGCAGTTCTCTCAGTCGACCCCTCCACATCAGGAGATGGCTTCGACCGTTGCTGGATGGGTCCCCTCTTGAGACGCTGTGCCATGGCTTATACGTCTCGTGGTCACCGGTACCTCGTAGTTCTCGAACGAAGCGAGCGAGTACCGTCGGTGTGAATCGTTTGGTTTTTCTCATGTTCTTCTTCCTTGGGTGTTAGCGCTTTGAGCGCGAACACTCCTCCCCTCGGAAGCTCGAACCTGATATCCTTTGTTATGTCACTAAGCAAAGGCCGTATGGCTGAGCTACCCGAGCGGTGGGGCTTCGAAAGGGGTCCTACCGTTCTTTTTTAGGGCATGGTCATCTCCAAGCTGCGTCGAATCGCATCAATCTGTTTTGGGGTGAGTTGTCTTCCGCGCATGGCGATGTCGCGGATGAGTTGCGCGATCGCCTGAGGTGTTTGGCGATTGATTCGCAAGCCCAGGTGAGTGCGGCCCTGCTTGGCCAAGGACTCGAACTCTTTTCTTTCCGACGCGTTCAGTTCAAGCACCTGTGCGAGTCTTGCCACGGTCGATTCATCCGGGGGGGCGCGTCGGCAGTTCTCCACCTGCGATACCGATGTGTGCGCCATTCCCGTCGCGGCTGCCAACTGTCGCTGCGAAAGGCCGCAACGTGTTCGCATATCAAAGAGCATCTCGCCGAAGTCGGCGTGGCTGACTCTTGATGTAGAAAAGGCTGGCATCGCGATGGTGGTGTGCACGTGTTCAAGTCTCGCCCTCCGTGAGCGAAACTCGGATCCGGTGACCTTAAGAGCTTTGAGCTTTGGCCGCGATGCAATGTTCGTGACAAATAATCTGCCAACATTGCATTGACACTTCCACAGACGTCGTCGCACTTGTCCACGCACGATGTCGGCAAACCATCTTGAGGGCTATGGTGCAGATCACTGCCATTCGTCAGACCGCTGCAGTGAACCATCTCAAATGGTTGGCCTTAGGCGATGCACATGTCCCGGGTGAAGCGCAAGCTGAGCGGATGCTGGGGCTGAGCGCAGAAATGGGGCTATCGAGGAACATGGATCCACGCACTTGGCGATCCTGGTTTCGTGAACAACCCAGCCAAGCATCTGGCAGTTGTCGTGAGTGGCTCGATCGTTGCGGTGAGCGGTTGAGCTGGGTGGGAAGGGAGCACCTCACGGCTCACGGCGGCGACTTTTACCAGCAGCTCATCGGGGGAGGTTTGCTGCATGGAGTCTCCGGATCACTTGGCAGTAAAAAGTGGCGGGCTTCTCTCTGGAGTCATGTCTCGCAGTACCAGCCAATGAGCAGCCTGCACTTGCATATGGATGCACTGGAGATTGCTGGTTTGTCGGAGAGCTCGGGCTTGGTGCATTGGTTGCCCCTGAAAGCGATGGCCTTGAAGCGAATGCTTGAAGTCCTCTGGCAGCGTTGGGAATTGTGTTCGGGTCATCAGTACGGAGCTCTTTCTTCTGATCTCCAGCTGCAGATGCGGAACGCCACAGCCGAGGAGCAAGCTTCGCTTCAAGAAGACTGGGGGCACTTTCAGCCATCCCTCTTCAACATCATGCTGAAAAGGGCGCCTCGCCCATCTTGGGAGGACATGGATGACTGCTACGACCTCTCACCCGAGCAGGGGCATCGGCTACTTTTAGCCATTGCAGCAGACACAGATTTTCTGCAACACGATCGATTGGAGTCATGGGCAGTTGATCTGGCTACGACTGTTTTGTTGCTTCATTGCGCATGCAATTTGCCAGAGGGTTTGGGCGTCGACACGTTTGTGAGAGCCGCCCCGTTGTACTTGGCTGAACTGGAGACTTGCTTCTTTGACCCAGAGGATGAAACTGTGCTCCATGAGTCATTGATGCGGCTTCAAACGCTCGGCCACTTTGAATGGAGCGTTGGCTCCCATCTGCGTTTTCTCCAGGCCCGCGAGTTCTATGAATCGTGGATGAGTTCTCTCGGAGTGCCTGGATCAGTTGTTGCTGATGTCATGAGCCGTGGGTATCTCTCGAAGCGTCTTCAGTGCGGCAAAGGTTTCGGGCGATCTGACTTGGCCTTGAGTTCGCACCATTAGATGGACGCTTCCGCAAGCCGGTTGAGCTTGCCTTAGGTCATTTCAACGACGCGAACGTCGAACGTCACTTTGAGGCCGGTTCTGACGGCACCAAAGATGGCGGCCAGATTGTCCATGCTTGGATTGCCCCTGTGAGACAGCATGCGATGCAGGCTCTTGCTCGGCTTGTTCGTTAGCTCAGCAAGGGCTTCAAACCCCACCGTAGCGTTGACAAGTTCTCGCAGAATGAGGCGCGCAGCATCAGGTTCCCCACTCAGGAACAACGATGCCGCCTCATCCAGCAATGCCTTGGCGAAGGCTGGATCTCGCTCGACGCGCTCGACAACCGTCTTCTTGAAATCTCGGGGCAGTGTCATACCTTCTTTCCCTTCTTGCTCACGGCAATGGTCGCCTTCTTCCGAGCCTTGTACTCGGCGTGCAAGGTAACTGCCTGATCGATAGCCTTCTGCTGATCCTTCTTGGTGCTGCCACCGAATAGAAGAATCAACTGATCACCTTCCTTGGCCAGGTAGATACGGTAGCCAGGACCCCAGTCGATCTCGAACTCGCCGATGCCACGAAACCACTCCACGCTTGACGTATTGCCAAGTTCCAGCCTCACCTTGGCCACTGCGACCTTGGCTGCGGCCTGTGCATCGAGCCCGTTGACCACGTCTGGTAGGGGTTGTCGCCATCCGCCGTCTTCCCGAACGTACTCTTCGACCCGAATTGTCATAGATCTACGGTAACACAATCGTTACCCACGTTCATTGAAAGCATTTCCTGTTCTCCAAATAGGTTGCGCTTCAGCGGGATGCTGAGAACTAAGTGGGAGATGCGCGTCCGAGGTGAAAGCACCGCTGCCAAAGAGGCCGCTTGGGCTGTTCTCATTCCGGGACCCGGCCAGAGCAGGAACTCTGGCGCAGATCTCGGCCTGTCGATGCAACTGCGTCGTGAGCTACGCCAGGTCCATGGCATGGTCGGCGCTGACACCTTAATCTGCCGTCGATGTCAGAGCAGGAACTTTGACGGCGTACGACGGCGCAGCTCCAGTCGGATAGGTTCGGCGGTCACCGAATTCAAGCTGGGTGAGGGCATCGGCACGGACACGAAGCCTGCCGGCTCCAAGGCAGCCACGGTGATGGCGCCACCGCCAGATACCTCCCTGATCCAGCGGCGAACCAAGTTGGCATTGAGGCCATGTGCCAGCGCTACCCCGGCCACCGATGCGCCGGGTGCGCTTCGTTGGAGTGCTTTGCATCGTGTCCACTTACCTGCTTGGTGGACACTATCCTCACGGGTCAAGCGTGCGATCATCAAGATGCCTTTGCCGGACGCTTACGAATGACTCGAAGCAGCCCAAACTGAATTTGTCCTTGTCTTTGACCGTGGCAGTGCCCTTGTGCTGTGGGCGAACCAGCAATGATGGCCTTTCGGTCCGTTCTAAGTCGCTTCCAGGTAGCGTGTAGCCTCCCGGAACTCGTGAGCCGGTGCCTACCGAGGGGCGGATGGACAGATTGTGCAGAAGTCACAACGGGTGCAGTGGTGACCGACGGTCGGCGAGTTGTCCCCGGTGGCAAAACGCTGGGCCGCCTTGTAGGCCTTGGTCATTTCAATTGCCTTCGAGCCCTCTACTTTGTCGGTCTTCTCCGTCAGAACATGGTGAAGAGACATCGACGTAGGTCCCGGTAAGTCCAGCCCACGAAGTACCGGATTCATGATGATCTTGAACTCACTGATTCCACGGCGAGAGAACCTCAGAATTGCGTACTCGGTGCCACCGTAGGTTCCGTCGATGCGAAAACCCCAAGGCATCTGCAGCTTTAGTCCGCCTATGGTGGCCCCGGCCTGCTCGAAGCGCCCACCTCGCTCCCGCAGGGCCTTTACCTGGCGTTCACCTCGGTCAAGCGCATAGAGCGCGTCGATCCACAGGTATGGATCTTCGACCGCAGTGGGTAATTTTCGGGTCGTCCAGGCTGCACTCAGTGCCTCCTTTGCCGAACAGTACGGGCCGCGAGAGACCAGTTAGGACCAACGCGGGAACCCGCTACGGAAAGCCGCGGTCCTACCTGTCGCTGCATATGGACACACATGCTTGGCGGTCAGGACTGAAGCAATGGGGTGGTGGGGCCGCGTTTACCCTTCATGTCGTGTTTGCGAGGCTATTGAGCTAGCGCTGTAGACGCGACGCAATGGCGCTGCCCCGAATGGAGCGAATGCTGATCCCTTCGTTTGCTTCGTATTGCCCCTTGCCACGCAGGCGTGGCATAGCGGACGACCCCGCGTGATGTAGTGCTACGACTTCCCAGTTCGTATTGAAGACCGGGCTGCCGGAACTGCCGGGCTCGGTTGGTGTTCGGTAGTGCAGTAGGCGGTCGTGGTCGCAGACATCGAGCAGTTCGCTATCGTGCAACGAGAGCTGAAGCGCGTCGCCAGAAGGGTGGCCCACCACGAAAACCTTTGTCTTACGAGAAGGAGTCGGTAAGCTGTCATTGGTTCGCAGCGCTATGCCGCCTTCCGGCCAGCTTGCCAGCTTCACGACGGTGACGTCCAGGCGATCTTCTGCCGTGATGCCTGGCTCTCCCGGCGGTGAGGTGAAAAGCACCTCCGGAACCACCTTGTGCGGCACCAACTCACCCTTGGCGGTGCTTTCGAGCTCAAAGGTCACCCAAGCGTTGGCGGGCGGAATCGCATCCTTGACTGTGTCGCTGATGACGTGAGAGTTCGTCACAAACACCAGTTCAGTCTCTGGGCCAATTCCCAGAGCACTCGCCGCTACAAGAAACCCGGTACCAAATCGGCGACCATTGGGGTCGGTCACGCAGCCGATGCTGGCACATTTTTCAAGCATCCTCTTGATCATTGCAACAGTGAACGTGCGTTCGCCAGAGAAGTTCCTCTCGAGCGACTGCGGATCAACCTGCGCGGTCTTCAGCATCTTCGGCGACATGGACCACCGCTTCTGCGTCCGCATCACGTGCCGGTCGATAATGGAACTGAGCCGGTCAGCGCACGTTGTGTTTCGCAAGGCGTTGCCAAGCCAGATCTCGCGCAACTGGCGAGAGTAGGCCTCGATGTGGAACGGATGCGTCTGTGGGTGCAGCAGAAAGCGGTGCAGCCAGAGCTCTGCGTCATCGCATCGATTCAGCGCTAGGAAAGCCTCCGAGGCTGTTGCCAATGGCCACGGGCTGTCTTCGCCACTCGAAATTCTCTTCTTAACGTCGACCAGCACGGCCCGGGCCAGTGCTGGCAGTCGCAGGCCCCGTGGCGGCCGCAAACTTGGATCTAGGCGCTCCTGAGCAGCCACTAGGGCCACGACATTGATGCCGTGGAAGTAGGGCCTGCCATTAGCACGGTAGCGAGCAGCGTAGTGCTCGATGGCTCGGGCCAGCTCATCGGGATCATTTGAACGTACAAATCGCTGTTTGGCGATGCGTCCTTGTTGCCCCTGATATTCGCCCAACTCGATTTTGGCCAACTGGCTGTCCATGGTCTTCGCCGACTCAATGGCATCCTTTAGCCGTTCTTGCGCGTAGTCCAGATCGTCCATTTCGATCAGAGCTTGCACGAGTCGCCTCTCGACAACGAGATCAAACCCGAGCTTAGCGTTCCAGCTTTCGGCTAGCGTTCGAGCGGGCAGGAACAGTCGATCGTTGTTGAGAGCGCCTAAGGCGCGCCTTACTTGCTCGACGTCTGGGCCTGATGACGACGCGAGCAGACTGCCAACATGGCTTACAGCTGCGTTGAGCTCGTCGGGCAGGCAATCCGGTATCGTGCCGCTCAGAAGCTCGCCTGCGAGCCGTTCGATCTTGTCGTGGTTCATGACAGGTCGATCCCTAGCGTGCTGGCGAGTGCTCCCCGGAAGCGCACACCCGCCAGGTAGTGGGTGATAGTGTGTCGCCAGTTTCCCCAGTTTGACTCTTCAAGGTCTTCGACCTTCCTGCCGTCGACCACGGTGTAGTCGTTGGCAAAGCGTGGGTCGACTCCGCAGATAGGGTCCATGGGGTCAAACACGTTCACCCAGCGGAAGAGCTTGGCTGCGGGAAAATCCACCTGCTTCACATCCGCGGCACGCAACTCGTCCTGGACTTCGGTGATACCTAGCGGTGAGCCGAGAGTGAACAGCGTGTCAACTTGCGGGCAGTCGGCGACGTTTCGGAGCACGTCGTAAGCGATCATAGTACCCATGCTGTGGGACACGATGACGACTTTCTCGGCGGTCTCGCTTGCCGTGCGCAAGTCCTTGACAAGTCGATTGCGCAGTTCTCTGCGGACTTGGTAGCGTGCGCCATCTCGCCGCTGGTACTCCTTGTCGAAGAGATAGTAGTAGGCCTCAATCGCCGCTTTGCGGATGATTGCGAGAACGCTCACCCTGTGAAGACGATTGCATGGCTATTTGATCCAAGGTGTGAGGACACGTAGGGTCAGCGCACATCAGAGCGAGCGCATACCTTGAGGATGACCATTGCGGATCCATCAGGGCAAACAGGCCCATCAGTGGGGGGGGGCACTAAGCCCTCCTTGCTTCTGAGACGAGATACCCGTCGCTGCAGGCACCATATCGACGACGTCAGACTCACATCCCAGAAATTGGACACATAGTGCCTTTGCTCATCCGGGTGCTTTTGTTTCCGGACATTGATCAATTTTCCAAGCAAGCTGACGGTCAGCGCATCAGCATCCATGTCGCTGCGTGAGCGAGAATGCAGGACAACCGTTGACGATTTGCTGAAGTCATGAGCCGTGGGCATCTCTCGAAGCGTCTTCGGTGTGGCAGAGGTTTCGGGCGATCTGATTCTTGCTTGAGCGTGTGGCCTGTAGGTGGATAGGTCGTTAGATCCGCCTCGATCAATATTTGTATTGCCAAACAACGGCATACTCGGCTGCTTACGCTGGTATCGCCTCCGATGTTCACCGCGAAAATCAGGTGTTCATAAAGATTGAAATTAAGTACTTGGAGAAATTTTGTTGAGCAGGCATTACATCAAGCAACTGACTGTTGGTGGGTTTCAGGTCTTCGCAGATCCTGTAGCTATTCCTCTTGGTCCGCTGACCCTGCTTTATGGGCCCAACTCAGCAGGGAAGAGTGCGATCCTGGACGCCATGCTTGCCTTGGCAGACCTATGCGAGATCCAGGTGCCTGCATATGTATCAGCCGTACCCAGGCACCACCAAGTCACCAAGATTTTGAGTCGCCACTGGAGACGCGGCAGTGCAACACCGGCGGCGCTCGTTGAGGAGTTGGAGCTCGGCGCGATCATTCGCCTTGGAGGGGAGCAATGGGCGGAGGCTGGGTTCGCGCAGCGTGAATTTGGGTTCGGCCAACTCAAACCCCTCGACAGTTTCGAAAGTTGCTTTTCAGTACTTAAGCCTTTGTTCACTGATCTGCATCTCGATGTTGATGTTTCGATTCTGTACTGTCTGTCCGAAAACGGTACGCTGCCTATTACCTCTCAGGAGCGTGCTCAGGAGCAGCGCATTGAAGTTCGCATCAATGGTTCGTCGATCCTTCTCTTTGACGAACCCAAAGGCGTAGCTTGTATCAACCTTGATCATCCGGCGCTGGCTACGTGGGCTGCCGCGGCAGATCTCAAGTGGATGGCTCAGCGGTACGAAGATGGCTTCGTGACTTATCAAGGTTGGCTTGGAACCCGAATCTCAGCGTTGCACAACGGCTGGCTAGGTACCAACGCAGTGGACTTCATCGAGCCCCTTATGTCCGATGACGTTAGACGACGAGCACGTATTGCCGAAACGTCTTTCATCAGTATGTTCGATGCTCTGTTTCGTGCTTGCATGCAAAGCATGTCTCGGGCACTCCGGGTGCCACTGGTGCCTGCGTCAAGGGCTGTACCCGCTAGGTCAGACCTCACATACCTTCTGGATGCTGATGGAACGCTACTGACAGGTGAACTATTGGGGTTGGAAGTCAACGGATCGCCTGAGCATCTGGAGGTCACACGCTCTGCGTTCGCTTCGGAGATGGCAAGACACGATAAGTTGAAGCGATGCACTGCCAAGTTGTTGGGGGAGCCGCTAGGCCGACCAGAAAACGATCCACTTGATCTCGTCAACCGCCTTCTTGCCGACTATCTATTCAGTTCCTCTGGCTATTTTCTTGCGGCTGGCGTCCATGAGTTGACCTTGCTGAGCTCGGGCGTCAGCGACGAAAAAGCCGAGGGGTCTGCAGGCACTGGCCGCAAGTTCTTGGTTTCTTTAGAACTCAGCGACTCTGCCGGACGACGTTTTAATTTTGACGAAGTGGGATCGGGACTCGGTTACGTGCTGCCGGTACTGCTTGCAGTTGCTACATCAGGAACGGCTTTTCTCCAACAGCCAGAGTTGCACTTACACCCAGCTCTGCAGTCACAACTTGCAGATGCGCTGATAGTGGCGTTGGGTGACGCAGATTTTGGTGGCAACAACGCCAAAGGGTGCCACCAGATCATTGCCGAAACGCACAGCGAGCACCTGCTACTACGGCTGTTGAGGCGGATACGGCAAGCTGCGCATCCAGAGCGCTCTCTGGATCCTCATACTCTGGGGCGAGAGGACGTGGTTGTTCTTTACGTCGATCCCAAGCCAGAAGGGGGGTCCACTGTGAAGCACTTACGGATCTCCCGTAAAGGAGGGTTCATCGACCGTTGGCCAAATGGCTTCTTCGAGGAGCGTTGGACGGAGCTCTTCGATGAATGATCGCTACGGAGTAGATCCGTGCGCAGCGTCGACGTTTGTCGAACTAGCTAGCCTCCTTAGGCTATTTGGTCCTGAGCATGGGCGATTCATCGTCGAGTTTCCGTTGGACTGGCCTGAGGAGGTTAGGAATGCTCACATCGATGATTTAGATGATCTTAGTCGTGCACGTTTGACAGAAATACTGCTCAGATTTAAAAACTCTCTCCTGCCAGCGTCGACGCGTTATTCGGAAGCTCTTTCGTGGGTGCAGAACGCACAGCAACTGCGCGATGTGCAGGGGCTAATTGGCCCTGTCGGATCAAGACCGCCAATTCAGACTGTTTTTGATGTGCTGACAGATCCGAAGGCGCTTCCGGACTGTAGCGGTGCGCACATACCAAGAACACCGAATGCCTATGCTGAGGCAGCTAGACCGTTGTTCCAGATATCGAAGAAGGTGGTCTTGATAGATCGCTATCTACGTCTGCGCGATCTGAGCCGAATAGAGCATCGCTATGTACGTACCTTAAAAGCTCTGATCAAGGCCGCTCAAGCAGAGAAGGTTGATGTATTCAAGCTCATGGTGAATGCCGAGCACGCAAGGATTCACATTGACGACGGAGCCCAGTTTAAGGCAGATCTCGAGATGATCCAGTGTGAGGTAGGCGCTTCAGATATCAAGATTGAGTACGGTTTTCTTGAAAGCCATTCACTAGACAGTCATCCGCGCTACTTGCTTGGGAACGAATGTGGTTTGAGTTTTGACTGGGGCTTCGAAGTAAAGGATGCCACCTCCACATGCCACGTTGAGTGGGTAGGGCGTGCTGCATTGAAGCCTCTTCTCGAGCGGTTCATGCAAGCAACTAGCTTAGCGCGATCTCGTGCTCCGCGGAGATGGTGAACTCTCCGCCGTGTGGGCGTGCGAGGTTCGTATTCACATCGTGCAATTTTCTAGCGCGAAATTGATGAAGTGACCAATGGCAACTTTCTATCCTGACCTGCAAAACATTGACCGGCTAACGGTGCCGCCCACCGCTGGTGAGCGTCATCTCCTTACTGTCCTCGCTGACACCCTTGATGACTCGTACGAGGTCTATTTCAACCCCTATCTCGACGGTGATCGACCCGACGTAATTGTGATCAAACCTGAATGCGGGGTGTTGATCATTGAGGTCAAGGATTGGAATTTGGATCACTATCGAGTCGACATCAACGGCCGATGGCATTATCAAAACAACATTCTTCGATCACCTCAACAGCAGGTCTTTCGCTACAAGAAGAACCTTTTCGATCTCCATCTGCCAGTCCTTGGGCTTCAGCAATTGAAGAACCATAATTTTTTTAATTTGATCACGGTGGGGGTCTATTTTCACGCTGCAAGTCGCGAGCAGATAAACCGTCTGTACAGCGAGGCACTTTATAACGTTCAAGGTCGAATTTCTGATCTGAACAGAAATTATCAATGTATTGCTCGGGAGATATATGAAGAAAAAATGGATCGCTGTGAACGGCTGCGCTACAAGATCAGCCGAGATATTGGAATTTCTTGGGGCTTTGATAACGTAGTCAAAAAGATTCAGTCTTTTAGAAAAATGAGAGAAAACATCCTGTTTACTCAGGATATTCATGAGGATTTCCAACGAAGGTTGAAACCTCCGGTTCACGTTGTTCAACAAGGTGTGGCCGTTGCATTTGATGCGAAGCAGTTCACCTTGACGGAGAGCTCTCCACTATTCGCAAAGATCAAAGGCGTTGCTGGGTGCGGGAAGACCACCATACTTGCTCAGCGAGCGATCAATGCCCACAAGCGACATGGCGGTCAAGTTTTGATACTGACGTTCAATATTACCTTGAGACACTATATACGAGACGCCATTAGTCGCCTTCAAGGTGGCGGGGATCAGAAGTACTGCGAAATCATACATTACCACGCCTTCATTCATAACCAGTTGAATAACCTCGGCATCGACCTTGAGGCTAAGGTTGCGGACCTGCCGCCTACAAAGCGTACAGACCACGACTACATTTTGGGCTTGAAAAGTCTATTTGAAGATGTGGAGACCGAGAGGTTTCCAACCATTCTCATTGATGAGGTTCAGGACTTTCATCCTGCTTGGGTCAAGCTTGTGCGTGACTGCTTCCTTAGCGATGAAGGTGAGATGGTTCTTTTTGGCGATCAATCACAGAATATTTACGGCAGGCCAAACGAAGGTCGAGAGTCATCCATCGTTCAGGGTTTTGGCAGCTGGATTCGTTTGACAAAGTCCTACCGCACATTTGGCGATGCACCCTTGGTTGAGCTGTTTAGAGATTTCCAGCTTCAATATCTGATTAGCAAGTACGAAGACTCAGAGGTGTTTGCTGAGGCTGAGGGTCAGTCAATGCAGATTAGCATGCGCCATGATTTGTTATGCTACGAAACCTATGGTGATTCCTTCGATGCAGATCGCGTATTTAATAGCATACAGAGATACATCGTCGAAAATAAGCTTCATCCCAATGATGTTGCGCTGATTAGCTCATCTGTCGAGTTTTTGATTGTGTTAAACGAGCGTTTAATTTTGACAGAAAAAACAAAAGTCACATTCGAGGAAGATGCTGAGGTTCGTGCCTTGCCTCCTCGTGCACGATCAAATTCAGAATCCCTCCAGAATGAGCTCGAAAAGATCAGGAGGCGAAAGAAATCGTTTTTTACGCAAAACTCTGGGTTAATCAAGTTGTCTACGATTCACAGTTTTAAAGGCCTCGAGTCGCAAACGGTTTTTTGTATTCTTGCGCCTGGGGATGATCCTGAAATGGTTTACACAGCTATCACTCGTGCTCAGCGGCATCTGGTGATATTCGATATATCCTCTAGCAGGTACCGTTCATTTTTCGATTCTCATATGGATGTAGTAGATGCGCTCCCTCTCGCGCATTAGAGATTTCATTCCTTCTAATCTGTCGCGTAGCATGCCTACTGGTGGGGTTGTGTTTCTTGCATAACTCTTTGTACCTTTGAAATAATCACCGCTTTTTTCTCGTCAAATTGGTCTTGTGTGATGAGGCCATTTTTTAATAGCGACTCCATTTGCTGGAATTCTTCCTGCTGTTTTTTTAGTCGCCTTTGATTTGAAATATTTTCAATTGCCTGGCGGAGTGAGCCTTCTCCAGGGTCGCTGCGTGATAGCTTTGTGTCAATTATCGACTTCACAAATTTTTTTAGGGAACGTGACCACCAGCGCTTTGATGCCCTGGCAAACATCCACAAGCAAGGTAGCATTAGCAGTCCAGCTAATAATTTGGATTTTGTTACATATTCTTCCTCTAGCGCGGAAACCTTTTGCTCCCATGGTTCTCTGTGCTTAAGCAGGAATGACGCTTGTTCCAATGACAGCATTCGCCTGTTGAACTGACCCAAAATGCTGTTCGAATAATCTTCTCCGGGTTTTTGGATGGGGTAACCCAGCGGGATTAGCTCTTGCACAGTGGGCTGGGGGGCTGGCCCCACCTTTTTTTCTGCTAACTGACGAGGCAGTGAAAAATAAGAAGAGCTTCCCAGGAGTTCGATAATGGCAACAAAAAGGAAAAAGGCTAAACTTGCCCAAAAACACATCTTAATGAAATCTTTCACGGGTTGCCTTTGCGTGTGGGTGTTTTTTTGAGGTTGTATATGTGGGTATTGTGGGCCGTGCGTGCTTTTTTGTTTTTTCGGGTGCGCATGAAAATCTGTGTAGCCCTTTTTTTATTTTATCGCATCACTTCCTATAAAGTTAAAAAGGAATTGACTCGTCTATTTCGTCGCAATCAAAACGTTCTTTCGTTGAATTGTCTGGCCACTTGGAGGGTGATGGTCGCTTATCCAGCATCTTCAGCTCTTCAGCTTCAATTTCGGTTGAGTAGCGATCAATTCCAGATTTGTCTGTCCATCTTCTGGTCCGAAGTCTCCCTTCGATGTAGACGAGCGATCCCTTGCGAAGGAATTGATGAGCGACCTCTGCTTGACGCCTAAACAGCACGACTCGGTGCCACTCTGTTGACTCGCGCTGCTCTCCACTGGCGCGATCGTGCCACCGATCAGTCGTGGCGAGACGCAGGTTGCATACGGGTGCGCCATCCGAAAGGACACGGGACTCTGGATCTGCACCAAGGTGGCCAATCAGTATGACGCGATTTATGGATGACATGATGCCCATTCGATTGTATGATGATATGCGTCCATCATATGCTTGTGCGTCATTTGATGTCAATGTTTGATGCATGATGTTGGCATCATGTGAGGTTTGTATGCAAGTCGTGATCAGCGCCGAAAGCTTCCGGAAGTTGTCCCCCGCAACTCAGAACGAGATCTTGTCGTTGCTGTTGGGCCTCTCTGAAGAATTGCCCAACACGAAGATTGTTCAAGATTTCGACGCGTTGCATGTCCAGGAGGTGCTAGATGCCGATGACAGCATCAAAAGGCGCGTCTTGGCGATCAGTACGCCTCAAGCGATGGATCTCTTGTCCAACCTTGCGGAGAAGAGCCAACAATCTTTGCGCATGTTCGCTGAGCGAGAGCGCGTCAATGTCGATGAGCTGGTGGGGGAGGGGCGACCTTACAAGGATATGAACGAGCTCAAGAGAAGCTTTGTCGGTGCCGTCAATCGCCGCCTCAGAACTGTTGTTGGCGATAGATCTGTCGTGCTGTTCAGCTCAGATCGCAACCGCAAGCGAATCAGGGTGCTTCCCTCTACCGCATCCGCTTTGCGACGGGCGATGGGTATTCAAGATTTGGTTGAAGAGGAAGAGTGCTTTGACGACTTTGAACTTGATACCCCCTTCAGCGAAGAGCCGCCACATTTTGCTGATCTTCCAAACATTGACGAACCCTAAGCTTGAGCAATGCAGTCAGAGCCGATTGCCACCCCTATCTGCGAAACCTTGGACTCAAGTTGGCGAGCCATGGCGACTTCCCTGAGCGCGCCCTTGGCATGATGCGTGTTAGTCCGATGACGCCTCGCGTCAGATCGACTGGCAATGTCTATGAGTGCATACATCGCACTGTTTTCGACTTTAATTGCTTGCCTACGACGGCGCATGTGGCGTTGTCGTGAGTCCGTTTTCGACTTGTGTTGACCTGTCAGTTTTTTGGAAGTGTTGCAAGTCCTTGATTCGCCATGCCTCCAGTTGTCGACACTAATTGCCTAGAAGCCGTCACAGTGCTGAGGGGGGTACAGGTGTGTGCAATGCTGAGATCGGGAGGTTCATTCAATTGACGACAGCGAACATCTCTACTTAGAGGCAGTCAGTCCACTTGGTCGGCCACCCACGAGGGTAGACGCAGAACTGTCCTTCAGGCCATCTAGTTTCTTCTGAGGACGGCCCCTCGACGAATAAGCAAAGTGCTTGAAACTCGGGCAATTTCGGGTTGTATGGCACATCGACAAAGATGTGTCCCCGATAGCGCGGCGCACCAGTCTCCGATCGAGGGAAAGTCACCGGCGTCCATGAGATGCCCTGGCTGTCCAACCACTTAATGAGCTCCAAACGGCCACCGGCATCACTCCATTCAATGGCGTTGCCCCGCGGGCCGAACACGATGATTTTCGTGCTATTGCCATTCACAACTTCACTGATGCATTTGGACTGTCGATGCAAGTAGCGCTCCCGGCTCTTAAAGTGAGTTACGCGTCCTACCTTGTTTGCCACAGAACCAAGTCGAGCATTTTCTCTTCGGTCACCTTTGCCTCAGGGTACATCTCTTCCTGATTAGAAACGTGCCTCAGCATGCGACCTGACCGTCTTTTCCTTGATGGGCTTTGCTCTCACGACGTCGACGATGAGACTTGCGACCAGACCACGCAGATCGAAGCGGCGGTTGAACCTGTAGGCGAAGCCAGCAAGGTAGTGCTCGGCGTACTTGCGGTAGTTCAGGGCATGGAAGGCTCCGGCCAACGTGGTCTTGAGATTGCCCAGCACGGTGTTGACCCACTTGAAGCTGGGCAGGTCGCGCGGCTTGAGGGAGCCGACCACCATCGGGAGGTGAAGGCAACCGGCATCGGCCACCGCACTGAAGCAGGCCAAACCATCGCTGTGCACGCTGGTGCCCGGTGCCAGATTGGACTTGGCCCACTTGCTGATCGCTTCAGAGGTGAACCCTCTGACCACATTGAGCTTGATGAACATCGGATGCCCGTGATCATTGACCGAGACAGCCGCGACAAAGGGGACCTTGTTCTCGGAGCCCCGACCGACTTTGCCGCCTGTGCGCTCGCCTCCGAGGTAAGCGTCATCGAGTTGCACCGTGCCGCTGAGTTGGTGGGTGGCGTCTTGCGAGGCCATGGCCCGGTTGATCTTCTGATGCAACAGCCAGGCAGTGGGATAGCTCACGCCAAGCTGACGCTTGAGCGCCAGGGCAGACAGGCCGGTTTTGGCCTGACTGATGAGGTAGATGGCCAAGAACCAGGTCGTCAGGGGCAGTTTGGTGTGTGCCATGAGACTGCCTGCGGTCAGGGAGGTCTGATGCCGACAGCCATTGCACTGGAAGAGCTTACGGACACCGTGGCCGACCACATAGTGATCACTGCTGGAGCAGCGCGGACAGCGAAATCCCTCAGGCCAGCGCGCGGCCTTGATCGCTTCGGCGCACTGTGCCTCGGTGCCAAAGCTACGAAGGAATTCCGGAATCGACATGCCGTGCTGGAACTGAATCTGGTTGAAGGCCATGGTGCTCACCCCACTGTAAGAAGACCACAGATTAGTGAGTCACAAGCTCATGGGGTGAGCCTCGCTGAGGCAGGTTTCTAATCAGG
>NZ_JBBEYB010000022.1:0-36981 GCF_037482285.1 Aquabacterium sp. G14 | reverse complement strand
GGCGAACGTGACCGACGATTCCGGCCCATCGTGACCGGTTGCACCGTGTGAGGTGTTGCGCGTTCAAATTGTAGGGGTGTCGGTCACGATGGGTCTGAGTCGGGCTCCTTTTTCGTGGGTTTGGGCTTTTGTCGCAGGGACTCACCGGTCAGAGTGAATCGGTGGTTTCGCTGCATCAGGCGATCAAGGATCGCGTCGGCAATCGTGGCGTCACCGACCCAGGCATGCCAGTGTTCAATGGGCAGCTGACTGGTGATGATGGTGGCCTTGCTGGCAGCTCGGTCGTCGATGATCTCCAGCAAGTCAGCGCGGGCCTGGTTGTCCAGCCCAGCCATGCCCCAGTCGTCCAGCAACAGGACATCGGTCTTGGCCAACTGGATGAGCCACTTGCCAAAGGTGCCATTGCCGTGACGGATGCGCAGCTCTTCGCTCAGACGTGGCACACGTTGGTAGAAGGCAGAGCGACCGCGGCGACAGGCGTGCTGGGCCAGCGCACAAGCCAGCCAGGATTTGCCAGCTCCGGTGGGGCCGGTGATCAGCACGCTGTGGCCGCTGTCGATCCAATCACCCAAGGCCAGGCTCATGACAGCCTTGCGATCCAGGCCGCGTCCAGCTCGTGTATCGATGTCCTCAATGGCGGCTTGGGGGTACTTCAGCTTGGCCTCTTTGAGCAGGCGTGCACGCCGCTTGTCGTGGCGCCAATGGAGCTCGCGCTCGACGATCAGAGCCATGCGTTCTTCAAAGCTGACAGCGCTCATGCCGGCCTGCGTCAGTTGCTCATCAAGGGCTGTGAGCATGCCCATCAGCCTGAGTTCACGCAGCTGGTTCAAAGTCGTGTTCATCATCATGGTGCAATCCTGTCTGTTCACTGGTAGTAACCGGGGCCACGAACGTGGGCATGGTGCGGGCTGGTCCAGTCGGTGGCGGTCGTGGCGGGCACCTGATCCCGGCCGTTTGCCAGAATGTCGCTGACGTGCCTGTACTTGACGGTGCCGAGCTCCAGGGCGATGAGGCAAGCGGCTTCCAGTCGGGGCTTGCCGTACTTCTTGGCCAGTGACAGCAGCCCCAGGCAGGCGCGGTAGCCATGCTCGGGATGGCGTCGCTCCTCCAGCAGACGCTGGACGGTGCTGGCACAGGCCACACCAATGGTGCCGCCCCAGTGAATCAGGCGTTCAGGGGTCCACTCCCGATGCGCGCGGTGCGCTGCCGACATGTGCTCCGCCACGGTGGTGAAGCCCCCCTTGTGGAGACAGCGCAGATGAGCGGCAACACGCTGACCACGGTGGACGATCTCCACGCCGCGCGTGGTGATGCGTGCCTCCAGGACCAGCCCGACCAAGGACTGCGGCACGCTGTAGCGATGCCCCTCGATCTCGACGTGGTGATCAATGTGCACGCGCACGGTCTTGTAGGTGGCGAATTCCCAGGGCTGCAGAGGCAAGGCTTGCAGTGCTGGCGCATCCAACTCTGCAAACGTGCTGACTCGGCTGCCAGGCAACCTCTGGAATGCCTTGTTGTTGAGTTGTTCCAGCAGCGGCGCGATGGCCTCGTTGACATCGTCCACGCTCGCAAAGCGTTGGTGGCGCAGTCGCATCAGGATCCAACGCTCGACAACTTGCACGGCAGACTCGACCTTGGCCTTGTCCTGCGGGTGATAGGGCCGCGCCGGTAGCATCGAGGTGCCGTAGTGGCGAGCGAAGTCCTCCACCGTCTCGTTGGCGCGAGGCTCATAGCGGTTGGGGTTGGCAATGAGGGCTTTGGGGTTGTCCGGCACGATGAGCTGGGGCACCCCACCGATGAATGTCAGGGCGCGGGCGCAGCCATCAAGCCAGTCGGCCATGGTCTCGCGCGGTGTGGCACACGCAAAGGTGTAGCTCGAAGCGCCCAGAGCGGCCACGAAGATGTGGGCACGGCTGCCGTCCACCAACTCGATCGTGGGACCTGCAAAGTCGATGAACAGCTTCTCGCCTGCGCGGTGGGTCTGGCGCATCGAGCGTTTGAGTGTCTTGGCGTAGCGGCGGTAGTTCTCGCAGAACTGCGAGTAGGAGTGCGTATGACCGTCCAGGTGCTGCTGGGTGTGCTCCTCCCACAGCAGCATGAGCGTCATGCCCTTGCGGCGCAGTTCTTTGTGAATCTGGGCGTAGTCGGGGTGCACGAAGTGCTGCGGCCGTGGCGGCGGTGCCAGCAGGCGATGCTGCAAAGCGGTCTCGTCCAGGGGCTGGATGGAGTGCCAATCCAGACCTGCGACCGAGGCCAAACCGACGTACTTGGTAACCACGCCTTTGGAGATGCCCAGGGCGGCGGCGATACGCTCGTGCGAGAGCCGAGCATCGAGTTTGAGACGCAGAACGTCCTTGATCTTGCGCATGTGAATCCTTGGTGCAGGCATGCCGGCTCCAGCAAAAAACTGGGCAGGCTAACTGCATTGGGTGAGACAACTTGCGCAACACCATCACGGTGGCATACGACGCCATGCTGGCATCGTGACCGGTGATTCCGGCATCGTGACCGAGATTCCGGTCAGGTGCAAAAATCGGTCACGTTCGACCAGAATGGCCGGTCACGATGAACCAGAATCGGCGGTCACGATCCGCCGGAATCAACGGTCACGTTGGACCGGAATACGCAGGTGAATTGAATGATGGTGTGGGCGATGGCCTCATAGGATTGACTGTATTTTTCATCGGTCCCCAGCCCCATCAAGACGGCCATGTCTTCGAATCCAAGCGCACGCCCATCGCTACGACGGTCAAATCGTCGCATCACAAACAACTTGCGGTCATTCGACAGAAAGCACTCCGGTACCGGGATGCCGGCACCAGCCACGGCACTCATGCAAACATACTCGTTGATGGCAAGGCCCGGAAACTCGCTCAAGCCCGATTTGACGATCAACTCTCTTGTTGAAAACGATGCTTTTTGATCAACGGGTAACTGCTCGGGCACCAGCACCTTGGGCTGAACGCCACTCAATGCGGCGCGCTTGAAATACTTTTGAAAAAGATGCTCGAACAAGCCTTCCGCGCCGGCATGGCTCAAGAGTGCGCTCAGGTTTTCCCCGGCAGGGTCATGGTGCTCATCAACCTGAGCGTGCGCCGCGTCCACGAACACCCGTCCGATGGCGGCATCTCCCGCCATGGTGGCCAACAGCAGCATCGGGTCCATGGACGCGCTTTTCGCAAATGCGTGCCTCAGGCGCTCAAGCAGATAGCCCTCCGGCAAATTCATCTGGAAAATGGGATGCAGGGCACTGGCGTAGTAAGGCTGCGGGCGCACCGGCATCGTGAGAGAGACTGCGCGGCCCGGCAGCGCCCTTGGATGGTATGACTCCGCAGCGCAATTGAACACGTAGCCATCCACGGAGCGTGACAGCGTGCCCGCAGGGCCGTCGGGGGTTCGAATCGAGAGATGAGCGCTCATGGTGCTGAACCTTTGCGGATGGCGTTGAGCTTTTGCAACTCATCCAAGGTGGGTCGCCTGGATGCTTGCAGTGACAACGTCTGCCCCAATGCACCCGCCACGTCCGCGTAGTAGTGGACGGCCACTTGCGGTTTGCCAGCCTCGACCTGGATCACCTTCAAGCGAGGGATGTTGAGCAGGCGAGCGAGCCCCTCTTGCGTATGCCCCCGCGCTTTGCGCGCCTCACGCAACAGGCCACCGAGATGTTGAAGTTGGGTCTCTGTCAGCATAATTAAGTATCTTATACGATTCTTTACGTCATGAATGTAATGTTTGCGATACCTCCTGAAGCGTGAATATGGTTTTCATTAAACGGCAATGCGAAAGCAGCCACAGGGCCATCGCACGATCCTTTGGGCGCGCCCGGCGGCCGTAGCGGTAAGCTCCGCGCATGCCCAGCTACCCCCGCCCCCTCACCTCCCGCCTGCCCCAGGTCGGCACCACCATCTTTTCGGTGATGTCGGCCCTGGCGCAGCAGCACGGTGCGCTCAACCTGTCGCAAGGCTTCCCGGACTTTGACGCGCCCGCCGAGTTGCTGAGCCTGCTCGACCAGCACGCCCGCGCCGGCCACAACCAGTACGCGCCCATGACGGGTGTACCGGTGCTGCGCGAGGCCATTGCGGCCAAGGTGAGCACGCTGTACGGTGCCCAGTACGACGTCGATGCCGAAATCACCGTCACCGCCGGCGCCACGCAGGCGATCTTCACGGCGGTCGCCGCGCTGGTCCATCCGGGCGACGAGGTCATCGTGTTCACCCCGGTGTACGACAGCTACGCGCCTTCCGTGGAACTGCAAGGCGGCAAGGTCGTGTACGCCCACCTGACCCTGCCCGACTACCGCCCCGACTGGGACGAGGTGGCCCGCCTGATCACGCCGCGCACGCGCATGATCATCCTCAACTCGCCGCACAACCCCACCGGCACGGTGTGGACCGCCGAGGACATGGCCCGGCTCGAAGCGTTGGTGAAAGACACCGACATCGTTCTGCTCAGCGATGAGGTCTACGAGCACATGGTGTTCGACCAGGCCCGCCACGAAAGCGTGCTGCGCTACCCCGGACTGGCCGAGCGCAGCCTGGTGGTTTCCAGCTTCGGCAAGACCTATCACATCACCGGCTGGAAGGTGGCCTACTGCCTGGCCCCGCGCGAGCTGATGGCCGAGTTCCGCAAGGCGCACCAGTTCATCGTGTTCACTGTGCACGCCCCCTCGCAGTACGCCCTGGCTGACTTCATGAAGCGCCCTGGCTGGTACGAGCAGCTCAAGGCTCTGTACCAAGGCAAGCGCGACATTTTCCGGCAGGCGCTGGCAGGCTCACGCTTTGAGTTGCTGCCTTGTCAGGGCACCTACTTCCAGTGCGTCAAATATGGTGCCATCAGCGACGACGGCGACCGTGCCTTTGTCGAGCGCCTCACGCGCGAGCATGGCGTCGCTGCCATCCCCGTGTCTGCCTTCTACCCTGATGGCGCCGACCACGGCGTCATCCGCTTCTGCTTTGCCAAGTCAGCCGCCACGCTGGAGCAGGCGCTGGAGCGGCTGATCAAACTGTGACCTACTCGGAGAAGACATCATGAACTTGTTGGTTGGGCATCGTGCATGGGCCGTGTCGTGCCTGGTGCTGGGTTTGGGTTGTGCGTGGGCGCAGGGCGGCACATCCGCCGACAGCCGCGTGCCCATGGTGGACGTGCACACGCACTTCCAGTCCGGTGGGCGCAACCAGAACTTCTCGGCGGCCTTGCAGACGGCGCTCAGCAAGATGGACGAGCTGGGTATCCGCCAGACCGTGCTGATGCCGCCACCCCTGGTGGGCGAAACGCCCAACTATTACGACATCGAACACCTGCGCTTTGCTGCCGACAAGCACCCGGGACGCGTGGCCATCATGGGCGGCAGTTCGCTCAACGTGATGATCCACAACACCCCGGCAGCCGAGGTGACCGATGCGGTCAAGGCGCGCTTCAAGGCACGCTTCGACGCCATCGTGGCGCAAGGGGCCGTGGGCATTGGTGAGATGGGTATCCACCACGTTTCCATCCCGGCCATGGGCAGCCAGCACGCCTACGAGTCGGTGCCCGCCGATCACCCCCTGTACCTCTTGCTGGCCGATCTGGCGGCCGAGCGTGGTCTGCCCATCGACCTGCACATGGACCTGGTGCCCGAGGCCATGCCCTTGCCGGCTGCCCTGCGACCCAACCCGCTCAACCCCGACACCCTGGCCGAGAACGCCGAGGCCTTCAAGCGCCTGCTCACGCACAACCCCCAGGCCCGTTTTGTCTGGTCGCATGTGGGGTTCGAGCCCCTGCTCACCCGCCATCCCCAGCGCGTGAAGCAGTGGCTGCAAACCTATCCCAATCTGTTCATGAGCTTTCGTGTCAACAAGGGGCACCCCAGTCCCGCATCGGCCATGACGCCCGAAGGCGCGCTCAAGCCTGCGTGGCTGGAGCTGATCCAGGCCTTTCCCGACCGCTTCATGATTGGCAGCGATGCCTTCTATGACGTGGGTGGGGTGGCGCGGGGCAGTGGCGATCCCGGCCAGGACACCGGCTTGCGTTGGCTGCGCGCCCTGGTGGACGCGCTGCCGCCCGAGGTGGCCCGTGCGGTGGGCCATGCCAACGCCGAGCGGGTGTACCGCTTGCGCTGAGAGCGGGGCTGGTGCGGGTCAACGGGTGAGGGGCGGCGGCGGACGCACCACATTGCCCAGACGGCGACAAACTTCACACCTTGTCGCGGGTTAACCCTTGGCAATTGAGCTCCGGCACAGAAGAATGCGAGGCTTTGCTTCCTCCTCTGCGCAAACCTGCCATGCCTATGTTTCGTCACCTGTTATGGACCGCGCTCAGCGTGGCAGCCCTCGCGACCCTGCCTGCGCAGGGTGCCAATCTGACGGCAGCGCGTGCCCAGGCGCGCGCCTCGGTGCCCGGCTTTCTGTCAACCTGGAAGGCCCAGCCCGCGGGCCTGGGGGGTTATCGCGTGTTGGTGCAGGTGCGCGCGGGCGGGAAGGTGGAGAGCATCTGGTTGGACGACTTCAAGGCGACGGGGGCAGCTTTCTCCGCAGTCTTGCAGTCCACGCCGCGTGGCCTTCCGGGTTTGAGCAGCGGTCAGACGGTCACCTTCACGGAAGCCGACATCGTTGACTGGAGCTACGAGGACCAGGCCGTGGGCAAACTGCGCGGCAATCATCTGCAATGCGCCGAGTTGCGCGACCTGCCGCAGGCTGAGTACGAAGAGCAGGTTGACTATCTGGGTTTGATCTGCGGCGATTGACGGCTCTGTGCCGGCCGCTTCAGCGCTGGAACAGTCGGGCCGCATGCAGGCCCAGGCCGGTCGCCACCGAGGCCATGCGGTCGCCGCGGGCGGCCCGAGCGCCGGGGAAGGCGGCTTCCAGCTGATCGGTCAGCAGCTTCAAGCCGGTGGAGCCGCCGGTGAAGTACAGCGCACTGATGTCGCTGGCCGGGATGCCTGCTTGGGCCACGGTTTCGTGCGCACAGGCCACGATGCGGCCCAGGTCGTCGTGCAAGGCGATTTCGGCTTGCGCGCCGCTCAGTGGGCTGTGCAGGCCCGCCTCGATCAGGTTCAGGTCGATGTCGGTGTCGCCGCCCTCGGCCACCGCGATCTTGGCGGCTTCGGCACGCCCCACCAAAGCGTGCCCCAGGCGCTCACGCACCACCTTCATCAGGCGCTGGTGGTGCACGGGGTTGCCGTAAAAATCGACCATGCTGCGCAACTCGGCCATGCGCTGAGGCTGGTACACCGTGTTGATCAGATGCCAGGTCGTCAGGTCAAAGTACACGCGGCTGGGTACCGGCCGCGGCGGCTGCCCACCGATGCTGGGCCCGAAAGCGCCATAGCCCAGCGGCGGCATCACGCTGGCCAGTGACACGCGACGGTCGAAGTCCGTGCCGGCGATGTGCACACCGTGGTTGGCCAGGATGTCGTCGCGACGCTCCAGCCGGCTCGCCCGCTGCGGCCCCACGCGCACCACCGAGAAGTCCGAGGTGCCGCCGCCGATGTCGGCCACCAGCACCAACTCTTCCTTTTGTGCGTGCTGCTCGTAATCGAACGCCGCCGCAATCGGCTCGAACTGAAACGCCACATCGGTGAAGCCCACGGCCCGCGCGGCGGCTTCCAGCGAAGCCTGTGCCGCTGCGTCGCGCTCGGCATCGTCGTCCACAAAGAACACCGGGCGGCCCATCACCACCTGGGTGAGCGGCTGGCCGCCGGCCTTTTCGGCCAGGCTGCGCAGGTGGCGCAGGTAGCCCGTGATGATGTCGAGGTACTTCACACCCAGGCCGTTGCCCACCTCGGTGGTCTGGTCCACCAGGGCCGTGCCCAGGATGCTCTTCATCGAGCGCATCAGGCGGCCTTCATACCCCTCGATGTAAGCCTGCACGGCGGCACGCCCGAAGGTGCGCGGCAGGCTGTCGTCAAAGTGGGTGCCGCGCCAGGTGCCAGGCGGCAGGTCATCGGCGTCGGTGCAATAGAACACCGCCGTCGGCATGGTCAGGTGTTCACCTTCCAGCGGCACCAGGCGCATCCCCGGCCCCTCGGTCGGCGCGCGCGGGATGGCGATGGCCGAGTTGGAGGTGCCGAAGTCGATGGCGCAGTAAGACATGGTGCAGGCCCGAGCGGGCAAAGAAACATAGCGAGGCGGGCGATTGTAGGCGCCCTCGCCCAGCGCGCGTGCCGCAGCGTGGAAACGACCCAGTGCGTAACGCTTGATTGCAATTTCCCCCCGCAGGCGGGGGCGGGGTGGTTCAGCCCCCCTCGGACAATGTCCGGATACGACAAATTGCAGGTGAGTGATCCATGAGTTTCCCGTCCCTCGGTGAGGTGGGCGCGCGCACTGGCGCGTCCCTGCAGTCGCTGGCGTCGGCCGCGGCCGCCACGGCATCGGCCCAGACGGCTGAGCTGAGCGCGTCCTTGACCTCGCGTCTGCAGGCCGCGCTCACCCTGGGCCAATCCACCCGCTTGCTCCAGATCGAAACCGCCTTGCCCTCGGCCTCGCTCGTGGTCGAGCGCTGCCGCATCACCGAGGCCGTGCACGCCGCCGAGCCGCTGTGGGCCGAGGTCGATTGCGTCAGCACCCACGCGCTGCTGGAGCTCAAGGCCCTCAATGGCGAGCAGGTCACCCTGAGCCTGATGCGGGCCGATGGCAGTTGGCGTGCTTGGCACGGCTACGTGGTCAAGGCCGCACAGCTGGGCGCCGACGGCGGCCTGGCCCGCTACCGCCTCACCCTGGCGGCGTGGACGCACTGGCTCACGCTGCGTCGCGACACCCGTATCTTTCAGGATCAGACCGCCGCCGACATCGTCAGCAGCGTGCTGTCGGCCTACCCGCAGGCGAACTTCAAGCTCGATGTGGCCGCGCCCGGCCCGGTGCGGGCGCTCACCACCCAGTATCGCGAGACCGACTGGGCCTTCGTGCAGCGCCTGATGGCCGAAGAAGGCTGGAGCTGGCGCCTGTCGCACAGTGGGGCGCCTAAGGGGGCCGTGGCCGGTGCCCGCGCCGCCCGTCACACCCTGGTGGTGTTCGACACCCAGGCTGAAGTGCCCGACCTGGGCCCGCTGCGCTTCAGCCGCCCCGACATGCGCGGCGCCGGGGTGCTGGGCACGGGCCTGCTCGATACCGCCCTGGCGCAAGACACCGTGACCGCCTGGCAGGTGGGTCAGCAGCTCACGCCCAACGCCGTGACCCTGGCCGCCTGGGATGAACGCCAACTGGCCGGTGTGGCCGCCGATGCGCGCAGCATGGCCAACCACGGTGAGGTGCCCGTGCTGGAAGACTACCGGGGCCACGGCGAGCGTCGCCATGCCGATGGCCGTGTGGAAACCGCCCAGCCTGGCAGCCGCAGCGTGGCCGAGGCGCGTGCCGAAACTCGCCTGGCCGCCC
Source organism: Aquabacterium sp. G14 (assembly GCF_037482285.1). NCBI lineage: Bacteria > Pseudomonadati > Pseudomonadota > Betaproteobacteria > Burkholderiales > Sphaerotilaceae > Aquabacterium > Aquabacterium sp. G14. Next base: position 27,634 of record NZ_JBBEYB010000022.1, on the reverse strand, counting down.
ATACCCTGAAGCACCGCTTTGCCGAAGGCCGCAGTGCCGTGCGCGCGTTGCAAGAAGGGGCGCACTTCGCGCTGACCGAGCACAGTCTCTACGGCCCCGATGCGCTGGCATTGGGCGCTAACCGTTTTGTGGTGCTGCGTGTGACCCACGAGGCCGCCAACAACCTGGGCACCCAAGCCGCCCAGATCCTGCTTGCCACCGACATCGAGCAGGGCAGCTACCGCAACCATTTCCAGGCGGCGCCGGCCACCGCGCGCCTGGTCCCTCCGCCTGTTGACCGCCCCACGGCCCCGGGCCTGCAGACCGCCACCGTGGTGGCCGCCGAAGGCGAGCCGCTGACCACCGACCGCGACGGCCGCATCCGCATCCAGTTTGGCTGGCAGCGTGGGACTACGCCCTTGCCCGGCGGATTGAGCGTGCCGACCACGCCCACCGGCGCCGAAACCGGCCATGCACCGGGCAGCGCGCGCAGTGGCACCTGGGTGCGCGTGGCGCAAAGCGTGGCCGGCCCCAACTGGGGCGCGGTGTTCACGCCGCGTGTCGGCACCGAGGTGCTGGTGGACTTTGTGGACGGCGACATCGACCGCCCCATCGTGGTCGGCCAGTTGCACAACGGCCAGCACGACCTGCCTTGGCCGGCGGGCGTGGATGCAGCCGCCAACCACCCCGGCACCGTCTCAGGCTGGCACAGCCCGCACCTGGACGGCCAAGGCGCCAACCAATGGTTGATTGACGACGCCACCGGCCAGCTGCGCATGCGCCTGGCCAGCCACAGCGCCGCCACCGGCTGGAACGAGCTGAGCCTGGGCCACCTGATCCAGCACAGTGGCCACGGCGGCCAGGGACACGCCCACCGTGGCGCTTGGCTGGGATCAGGCTTTTATGGCACCACCGACGGTTGGGCCGTGGTGCGTGCCGCCCAAGGCCTGTTACTGACCACCAGCAGCCGACCAGCCCAGGGTGCCAGCGTGGCCAGCACCCAGATGGACGCCGCCGAAGCCGCGGCGCAACTGAAGGCCGCCCGCCAACTGGGCGAAGCCCTGAGCCAGAGCGCCCGCCAGCAAGGCGCCCACGGCCTGAGTAGCCACGATAGCGCGCAAGCCTGGCAGCACCACACCGAGCAGATGGACCCGCAGGCGCAAGGCCGCTACGAGGGAAGCGTAGGTGGACAGGAGGCCAAGAAGGCCCAGGGCCGTACCCTCACCGATCCGGTCGAACGCTTTGCCCAGCCACTGCTGCATCTGGACACCCCGGTGAGCGCCAGCTTCGTCACGCCCACTAGCATCCACCTGTTCAGCGGCCAGGACACCAGCGTGAGTGCCCAAGGGGATCTGCACAGCACCAGCGCACACAGCTTCAGCGCCGTCAGCGGGCAGACCACCAGCCTGTACACCCACGCTGGCGGCATCAAGGCGATCACGGCCAATGCGGGCCTGAGCCTGCGCGCCCACACCGATGCCCAGCAGATCTGGAGCGAGAAGGACCTGACTGTGCAAAGCACCACGGATGAGATCCGCATTCAGGCGAGCAAGAGCATCACGCTGACCGCGGGGCAAAGCCAGATCGTCATCGAGGGCGGCAACATCACCTTCACCTGCCCGGGGACATGGACGGTAAAGGGGGCGAGTCATGAGTGGTCAGGGGGCGGGAGCCATGCTGTGAGCTTGCCCAAGCTACCGGATGCCAGAGCGAAGCTCTACCAAGAGCAATTTGTGGCCCGAAATGCCATTGACGGCACCGCCGTCCCAGGCATGCCATATCGGATTGAAATGCCGGATGGAGATGTCCTGACTGGCATCACCGATGAACGGGGGCTCACTCAGGTGGTGGCTACAACTGAGCCGCAATCTGTTCGCCTGTTCTGGTGTGCCGATCCAACTGATTTCATTGTCGAGGACGTTGAGTCCGATGAAGTGTGCTGAATGAGTGCCATCACCAAACCCGCAGCCTCAAGCCAGACCAAATCAGCAAACCAGGGCGGCTTGACAGCTGTGAGCGTCAAGCCGCCCAGGAAAGTCACCTACATATTCAAGGCGACGACCTCCGCCAATCTATCCATACCGTACGTCATCGCCGTCGATGGGAAAGTCCTTGCTGCATATGCGAACAGAGCTGCCCGGGTGGCCGGCAACGGCGGTCGATTCACCGTCACGGTTCAGCAAGGTCAAAAGGTGAATCTGTACCTCAACAGCGATGCTCACCCTGACTTCCGTAGGCAACCCGTGTATGCCGTCACGCCTGGTGATAGAGATGTACTGGTGAGAATTACCGAGAAGACGGGTAAGCACAAAGATGCAGACACTCCTGTCCTGCTCGCGAGCGCTGGTGACGCAAATAAGGAGGACGTATACGCAGCGCCCTTGACCGGCGATATTTGGATGAAGGTGTCTCATAAGTACACGGTGGACGAGGTGGAAATTCGTCTGCCCAGTGGGACATCCAGTTCGGTCAAGGATGCCGTCAAAAGCATCTACGCAGGATTGAGCGCTTCGACTTTGAAAATCAGCGCGCCAGCAAAGGCTGATCGTCCCGACCGCTCTCTGACTGTCACGTTCACGGACTCCAACAACCCAAAAGAAAATATTTCCGCTTACACACTTTTGGCAGATGGTCTGCCAAGAGTACATCCGGGCGGCTATGCGGCCTTGTTCACGGCAGCACTGGAGTGCAACACACCCTCCATCACTGTTTCATCATGCTGGCGACCCATGTTGGGGAGCATTGCCCACCGCGCGGGTTTGGGTTTGGATGTGGCCGTCATAGGCAGCACAGTCATGAATCGGCAGGAGTTGCGGCGATCGCTCAAAAGCTCTGCGTCTGGCCCAAAGGGAAACGGGAATGATCAGGACAACGTTACCGATACCGAGGTGAAAGCTTTCGGTGAGTACGAGCAGGCCATTGCCCAAGCGAAGAAGGCCGATGCGGAGCGAGACGCCGCTGATGCGAGTTTGAAGAGCGCCAAGAAAAGTGGTGATGCTCAGCGCATCATGGAGGCGCAAAAGCGTGCCGCGGAAGCAGAGACGAACGCCAAGCTCGCTGCAGATTTACGGGCGAAAAAGCGTACAGCGTGGGACAAGGAGCGAGATGCAGGCGAGCCCCTTCAGGCCAAGCTGTTCCGTGCCTCGTTGTTGGAGTGCAGTTGTGTTCGCCAGCTTTTTGACCCTTGGTTCATGGATGAAAACACCAAAGACAACAAGCAGTCTGCACCCAATATGCATGCAACAAGCAACGAGACACTGCATGCTCATCATCTGCACATCACGGTTGATGACCCCAAGATTCTCTGATTCATGAACAACCTCAACATCACATCACGCCTTGCCAACATGCTGGTGGCTTTGACGATGCTGCTCTCAGCGTGTGCTTGCGCGCAGACGCCACCCGACGCTTCGAGGGGTGTCTCTCCACTTCACACCTCATGGGTCGAGCGGCCGTGGGAGTTGCGGTATGTTCTCTATGTGGACGGAAATTGGGGGCTGTCGAAGGCTGTGGCCACGAGACTTCAAGATGAAGAGGGCCCTGTTGAGAAGCACAGACGTTGGCAAACCATTCTCGACCGAACGTACTTTTTACCTTCCAGGGATAAGTGGGCCAGTCGGGATGAAGGCCTTTCCGTCATAGTCATTGAGTTTGACAAAGACGGAACTGTTTCCAGTCCTCACTTGCATGAGACCTCACTTCGTGGCCGTCTAGATCGGTTGATGCGTGTGTCGATGGCTGTGGGCTCACCAGAGCAAGTGCAGTTTGAATTAGGTGAATGGTTTCTGGGCTTCGGTGATGCAAGTACGCATTGGGCGCCAGCATTGTGTAACTCTGGCGACATGCCGTCGCCGTTTTCCAAGACCGACACTGGGTACCTATATGGGCCAGCCTTCCTGATTGGTCCCGCACGCAGAACGTTTGGCTGTCGCGAGTGGGCCTATCAAATGGGAGATCCTGAGCGGCCTTATATCGATGTCACCAGTTACATTCCTAAAAAGTTGGATCCAGATGGATCAGGCGCATACATCAGAGACAGCGTAGGCTGGGCGCGGTTCAGTGATCCAACGAAGCCCATCATCGGCAAACACGACAACGACTGGTACTGCCTGCATGAGTGTCCGGACGGGGGCGAGCCAGGATTAATTCCGAATATCAATGATTGGGCAAGAAAGCAAGGTTGGCCAGTCCCAAAGCGACCCACACGAGTCCCAGTTTTTCCTGATCCGCCTGCGAAGACTGGTGTGTATCCGAGATGATCCATTTGGATTGGCCAGTTGGTATCTGAGCAGAGTTGCCTCACTCAAGATCGATCATTGACAACCCGTCGGGGAGGACAAGCTCAGCGTGGCGATGACAACGCACAGGGCTTGTGGCAATCAGTCGTACCCCGGCACGCCTCCTGCTTCATCTCGTTGCACCTCGCCGGCACGTCCCCTACGATGGACGCCGGCCCCCGCAACCCGATGAGCCCCTCATGAGCCCCCTTCACGTCATCACCCACCCCCTGGTTCAGCACAAGCTCACGCTGATGCGTCAAAAGGACGCGAGCACCAACAGTTTCCGCCGCCTGCTCGATGAGTTGAGCACCTTGATGGCCTACGAGGTCACGCGCGACATGCCGCTGCAGGATGTCCAGATCGAGACACCGCTGGAGACGATGACGGGCCAGATGATCGACGGCAAGAAGCTGGTGCTGGTGTCGATCTTGCGCGCGGGAGATGGCTTCCTCGACGGCATGCTGCGCGTGGTGCCCGGCGCCCGCGTGGGCCACATCGGCCTGTACCGCGACCCGGCCACGCTGCAGCCGGTCGAGTACTACTTCAAGATGCCGTCGGAGATGAGCGAGCGCGATGTCGTCGTGGTGGACCCGATGCTGGCTACCGGCAATTCAGCGGCTGCGGCGGTGGCACGCATCAAGCAGCTGAACCCGAAGTCGATCAAGTTCGTCTGCCTGCTGGCGGCGCCCGAGGGCGTGGCCGTGATGCAGGCGGCGCACCCGGATGTGGACATCTACACCGCAGCGGTGGACCGCTGCCTCAACGACCACGGCTACATCCTGCCTGGTTTGGGCGATGCGGGCGACCGCATTTTCGGCACCAAGTAAACCGCACGCCCCAAAGGAAAAGGCTGCGTCCCCGCGAAGGGCGCAGCCTCATGGTGGGTGGCCGGGTTATCGACGGCGCGTCGCTTCACCGCGCACGCCGGTCACCGGCCAGTGGGGCTCACAGGCCCAGCTTCTGCGCCACGTAGTCGGCGTCCTTGTCGCCGCGGCCCGAGAGGTTGATCAGGATGTGCTGGTCCTTGGGCAGCGTGGGGGCCACGCGCATGGCCCAGGCCACGGCGTGGGCGCTTTCCAGCGCGGGGATGATGCCTTCCACGCGAGACAGCGTCATGAAGGCGTTCAGGCACTCTTCGTCGGTGGCGGTCTGGTAGTCCACGCGGCCGATGTCCTTGAGGTAGCTGTGCTGCGGGCCGACGCCGGGGTAGTCCAGGCCCGAGGCGATGGAGTGCACGGCCGAGGGTGTGCCGTCTTCGTTTTCCAGCACGTAGCAGGCCATGCCGTGGATCTCGCCGGGCTTGCCCTTGCTCAGCGTGGCGGAGTGGCGGCCGGGCTTGTCCAGGCCTTCGCCCGAGGGCTCGACGCCGACCAGGTGCACGCCCTCGTCGCCCAGGAAGGCGGTGAAGATGCCCATGGCATTGGAGCCCCCGCCCACGCAGGCGGCCACGTGATCGGGCAGGCGGCCATGCTTGGCCAGGAACTGTTCGCGCGCTTCCTTGCCGATGATGGACTGGAAGTCACGCACCATTTTCGGGAAGGGGTGCGGGCCCACGACCGAGCCGATGGCGTAGATGAAGTTCGTCGGGTCCTTCAGGTATTCCTCGAAGGCGCTGTCCACGGCTTCTTTCAGGGTGGCGGCGCCGCGGGTGACGGGCACCAGCTTGCAACCCAGGATCTTCATCTTGGTGACGTTGGGGTGCTCTTTCTCGATGTCGACCTGACCCATGTGGATCTCACAGGGGATGCCGACCAGGGCGCAGGCGGTGGCCAGGGCCACGCCGTGCTGGCCGGCGCCGGTTTCGGCGATCACCTTGGATTTGCCCATGAACTTGGCCAGCAGGGCCTCGCCCAGGCAGTGGTTGATCTTGTGGGCGCCGGTGTGGTTGAGGTCTTCGCGCTTGAGGTGGATCTGCGCGCCGCCCAGTTGCTCGGACAGGCGGCGGGCGTGGAAGATGGGGCTGGGGCGGCCCACGTAGTCAGCGAACAGCGAGGCCAGCTCTTCCTGGAAGTCGGCGCGCTGGCGGATTTCTTCGTAGGCGACGTTGATGTCGTCCATGGCCTGCTTCAGGTGCGGGGGCACCAGCTGGCCACCGTAGGGACCGAAGTAGCCTTCGGCGTTGGGCATGGGGGCGAAGGAGGTGGGCGTGCTCATGGGTGACAGGGCCTGATCAGGCGGTAAGGTGGTTCAATGTCGGCCCAGCGAGTGCGGTGACCCGCAGGCCAAAGGCGTGAGGATAGCGCGGCACGGTGTTGAGATCGCTTGATGACTGTCAGCTTTGCTCGGGTTCCGTGCCGCCGTTTCGCCCTCCGTTACGCCGCCCCGTTCAGCGCCCTCGGAATGCGGATGGGCTCATGCCCGCCCAGCGCTGGAACGCATGGATGAAGGCGGCCGATTCGGCGTAACCCAGCTGCTGGGCGATGGCCTCCACCGGCAGGGTGGTGTGGTGCAGCAGGTGCTGGGCCTTGGTGTAGCGAGCTTGGGCCAGCAGGTCGCGAAAGCTCTGGCCTTCTTCACTCAGCGCACGGCGCAGGCTGCGCTCGGACAGGCCCAGGGCGCGGGCCACCTCTTCGGCACCGGGGTAGCTGCCGCTGAACAGGCCCAGGTGGGTGAGCACGCGTTCGGCCAGGGTCTCGGTGCTGGTGGCCTGGGCCACGAGCTGTTGGTCGCACATGGCCCGGTACATGGCATGGGCGTTGGGGTCGGCCGAGGGCAGGCGCAGTTGCAGGTGTTCGTTGCGCAGCCAGAAGCGCGCCTCGGTCTCGCCAAAGCGCACGGGGCAGCTGAAGTAGGCCTCGTAGTCCGGGGCCTCGGGCGGGCGCGGGTAGGGCATGTCGATGCGCTCGGCGTGGATGTCCACGCCCATGGTGACCTGCATGTCGCGCACCAGCTTGTAGGTGCCCGAGACCTCACCATCGACCCGGAAGCGGAAGGCGCGCGGGGTCATGGGCATGGGCTTCAGAACCAAGGCGCTGAGCTTGTCGCCAGGCTCGAAGCGCAGGGTGCCGAACAGGTAGGTCAGGTCCTGATAGCGGATGCCGACCTGGAAGGCCTCGTAGGCGGTGGCGCAGGTCATCAGCAGCATGATGAGCGGGCCGTAGCCAGCCAGGCCGTAGAAGCCCCCGAGCCGCAAGCCCACCAGCGGGTCTTGGATGGTGTCGGCGAGGTCGGCGTAGATGCGCATCTCGCGCGAGCGCTCGATGCGGGTGCTGGGGTCGAGTTGGGCCAGGCTCAGGCCGTGGCGGGCGAGCACGGGCTCGGGATCCTCGCCCATCTGCTTGAGGCCCTGCACCATGTAGATCAGGCCGAGGATGGATCGCGTGCTCATCAGACTGTCAATTCAGGGGGGAGGGTTGACCCGTAAATGGCCGCTTGGAGGCCCGGTTTTGGCCGAAACGATCAATTATTGGTCGAATCTAGCATGGTCCAGATCAAGTCTGGCTCGCACCATGGCAGCACTTTCCCTGTTTCGATTTCTGTTCACAGACTCCACCGAGGTGCCGCATGACCGACTCGATCACCCCCACCCAGAACGTTCACCAGGTTGAGGTGGCCATCGCGGGCGCCGGCTTCGGTGGCCTGTGCATGGCCATCAAGCTGCAAGAGGCGGGCATCACCGATTTCGTGATCCTGGAAAAGGGCGACGAGGTGGGCGGCACTTGGCGCGACAACCAGTACCCCGGTGCGGCCTGCGATGTGCAGTCGCACATGTACTCGTACTCGTTTGCGACCAGCCCGAAGTGGACCAAGCGCTATGCGCCCTGGAGCGAGATCCAGCAGTACATCCTCGACGTGACCGAGCAATACCGTCTGCGCCCCAAGGTGCGCTTCCACCAGGAGGTGACGAGCGCGGTGTTCAACGAGGGTACGGGCCGCTGGACGGTCAAGACGGCCGGCGGCGACACCTACATTTGCCGTCACTGGATCCTGGCGTCGGGGCCGCTGCACGTGCCGTCCATCCCGAAGATCAAGGGGCTGGACCAGTTCCAGGGCAAGGTGATGCACTCGGCGCAGTGGGACCACGGCTACGACCTGCGCGACAAGCGCGTGGCATCGATCGGCACGGGCGGCTCGGCGATCCAGTACGTGCCCGAGATCGCGCCCAAGGTGAAGCAGTTGCACGTGTTCCAGCGCACGGCAGCGTGGGTGATCCCGCGTGACGAGCGTTCGTACTCGGCCTTCAGCAAGAAGATGTTCGCCACCTTGCCCTTCACGCGCACGCTGCACCGCTGGCGCTGCTACTGGACCAACGAGTCGCGCGTGTGGCCCATCTTCCACCCCTCTCTGGCCAAGGTGGGCGAGTTCTTCCTCAAGAAGTTCATCAGCTGGCAGGTGAAGGACCCCGAGCTGGTCAAAAAGCTCACGCCCGACTACACCCTGGGCTGCAAGCGCATCCTGATCTCCAACAAGTGGTTCCCCACCTTCAACCGGCCGAACGTCGAGCTGGTCACAGATGACATCCGCGAGTTCACCGCCACCGGCATCGTCACGAAGGACGGCAAGGCGCGCCCGCTGGACTGCGTGATCCTGGGCACGGGCTTCATCGTGGACCCGCGCATCTACATGAAGAACTTCGAGCTGCGTGGCCTCAACGGCCACACCATCCAGGAAGACTGGAAGGTGAGCCCCACCGCCTATCTGGGCATCACGGCGGCCAACTACCCGAACATGTACCAGTTGGTGGGGCCGCACACGGGTCTGGGCCACAACTCCATCATCTTCATGATCGAGGCGCAGGCCGACTACATCGTCAACTGCGTGAAGCTGCTGCAGGCCAAGGGCAATGGCTACCTGGACGTCAAGGAAGAGGCGCAGAACCGCTTCCTGGGCGAGATGACGCAGGCGCTCAAGGGCACCGTGTGGGACTCGGGCTGCAAGAGCTGGTACCAGACGGCCGAGGGCATCAACTTCGCTATCTGGCCCAAGTCGACCTGGCGTTACTGGCTGGCGACCCGCAAGGTCAATGAGGCGGACTACCGCTTTGTGAAGTGTGTGGGGATGCCCGATACCGGTGCCTCCCACCTGCCTGGCGGGCAGGCAGTGGCGTCGCCGCTGGCACGCTGAGCGCACCCGGGCCAGACGTCCAATTCGTAACGGTGCGTGTCAAATTTTGTGAGGTGGCAGGCTTCACCAGGGGGCGAGATTCCGCACAATAGACTGTATGGAGTCGCCCATGGAAAACAACACGGTTCAGTCTACCCCGCATGCTTGCCCGCCACCCCGCATGGACGGGTTGGTGCTGCGCACCCCTGCGGCCGTGTGGGATGCGATCCGCGGTGATCACCCCATGGCGCCCCGTCACCGTCTGGGCGAAACCTTGGTCGTGCATGGGCTCAGCGAGCCGGCTGACATTGAGCGCGCACTGACGCTGCAGCACCAGGGGCAGCCTCGTCCTTTGGGGCAGATTCTGCTCAACGAAGGCATGGTCGTGGAAGACGACCTCAAGATCGCGCTGGCTGCGATGGCGGGCATGCCGGTCGTGGACTGCATGGCGGTCCCCCCTCAGGATGACGCGTTGATGCTGGTGCCGCAAACCACGGCCGAACGGGCTCGTGTCCTGCCTTTGCTGCGTGAGGGCAGCAGCCTGGTGGTCGCGATGGAGGACCCCTGGCACCGCGCCACGCTCGATGAATTGCGCTTCCTGAGCAACCTGCACATCGAGCCGGTGATGGCCTTGCCGGGCACCTTGGCCCAGGCTCAGGCCAACGCCTACGAGGCGGCGCAGCAGCGCGTGCGCGGATTGCATGCGCGCACCGATGTGCACGAGCTGGCCGCCGAGCTGGCCGTGGAACTGGGGCCGAACCACGATGATTCGGTCAAGGAGGTCATCACCGAGTCCAGCAGCACCCTGGTGCGCCTGGTCAACACGATGATCGAAGACGCCATCAAGCGCAACGCGTCCGACATCCACATCGAGGCCAGCTCGCCGCACAGCAAGGTGCTGATCCGCTTTCGGGTGGATGGGGCCTTGTCGGTGTACCTGGAGCTGCCTTCGGAGTACCGCTCGGCCCTGGTCGCACGCCTGAAGATCATGTCCGACCTGGACATCTCCGAGCGTCGCAAGCCGCAGGACGGCAAGATCGACTTCTCACGCTTTGGCGATGCCAAGGTCGAATTGCGCATCGTGACCGTGCCCACCACGCACGGGGTTGAAGATGTCGTGCTGCGTTTGCTCAGCGGCGCCAAACCTTTGCCCATCGAACAGATCGGCCTGAGCCAGAGCAACCTGGAGGCATTGCGCAAGATCATTGCCAAGCCTTACGGCCTGGTGCTGGTGTGCGGCCCCACCGGTTGCGGCAAAACCACCTCCTTGCACTCCGTGCTGCGTGAGCTCAATCAGGGAGATCGCAAGATCTGGACGGCCGAGGACCCCATTGAAATCTCGCAGCAGGGGCTGTGTCAGGTGCAGGTCAATGCGCGCATCGGCTGGACCTTTGCGGCGGCCATGCGCACCTTCTTGCGGGCCGACCCCGATGTCATCATGATCGGCGAAATGCGGGACTCCGAAACGGCCAACATCGCCATCGAGGCTTCGCTCACGGGCCATCTGGTGTTTTCGACCCTGCACACCAACTCCGCGGCGGAGAGCATTGCGCGTTTGCTGGAGATCGGGCTCGACCCCTTCAACTTCTCTGATTCGCTGCTGGCGGTGCTGGCGCAGCGGCTGGTGCGCCGGGTGTGTCCGTCGTGCGGCGTCACCGCCGAGGCGACCCAGACCGAGCTGGATGTGATGCTCTACGAGTACCTGCACAGCGCACGCGACGTGAGCGAGAGCAGTCGCGCGACCCTGCTGGCCAGTTGGCGCCAGCAGTATGGCGATGCCCAGGGACGCATCCACCTGCGCCATCGCGGCCCCGGCTGCCCGGCCTGCAACCAGCGTGGCTACAAAGGCCGCATGGGCATCCACGAACTCCTGGTGTCCGACGATGCCATCCGGGTGCACATTCGCCAGCGCAGCTCGGCGTTGGAGATCTTGCAGACCAGCTTGAAGGGCGGCATGCGCACCTTGCGCCAAGACGGCATCGACAAGGTGTTGCAGGGCCACACGGACGTCAAGGAAGTGCTGGCTGCCAGCAACAACTGAGATGGCATCCCTGTCACCCGTGCTCGCATGAAACGCTGGCCGCGCTCCGATGCCGCACGCATGCTGCGCTATGCCCTGAAGTGGCTGGTGCTGGGTATCGGGGTGGCCTTGCTGGCCGGCACGGCTTCGGCCTGGTTTCTGCTGGCACTGGCCTGGGCCACCGAAACGCGCGAGGCGCACCGCTGGTTGCTGGCCTTGTTGCCCTTGGCCGGATTCGCGGTGGGCTGGGTGTACCTGCATTTGGGCCAGCCGGTGGAGGCGGGCAACAACCTGTTGATCGACGAGGTGCACGACCCGCGCCAGGTGGTGCCGGTGCGCATGGCGCCGCTGATTTTTTTGAGCACGGTGGTGTCGCACCTGTTTGGCGCCTCGGTGGGGCGCGAGGGCACGGCCGTTCAGATGGGCGGGGCGCTGGCCGACCAGTTCACGCATGTGTTTCGCCTGCGCGCGGACGACCGGCGCATTTTGCTGATGGCGGGCATCAGCGCGGGCTTTGCCTCGGTGTTTGGCACGCCGCTGGCGGGCGCGGTGTTCGGGCTCGAAGTGCTGGCGATTGGGCGCCTGCGCCATGAGGCGCTGTGGCCGTGTGTGGTGGCCGGGGTGGTGGCCGACCAGGTCTGCACGCTGTGGGGTGTGCACCATGGGGTGTACAGCGCCGGGTTGCTGCCAGCGCTGTCGGTCGGGACGCTGGGCGCAGCCATCGTGGTCGGTCTGTTGTGTGGGCTGGTGGGCATGGCGTTCGCCCGCAGCACGCATGGCCTGTCGGCCTTCATGAAGCAGCGGGTGGCGTATGCGCCCTTGCGACCCTTGCTGGGCGGCATCGTGCTGGCCGGCGTGATCTGGTCCACCGATGCGTGGCGCTATGCGGGCCTGAGCCTGCCGGGGCTGGCCCAGGCTTTCTCCGAGCCGCTGCCGTGGTGGGACTTTGCCCTCAAAGGCCTGTTCACCAGTTTCTCCTTGGGCGTCGGTTTCAAGGGCGGGGAGGTGACGCCGCTGTTCTACATGGGCGCCACCTTGGGCAACGCGCTGGCGCCGCTGTTGCAGCAACCCTTCCCATGGCTGGCCGCACTCGGCTTTGTGGCGGTGTTTGCGGGCGCCGCGAACACCCCGCTGGCCTGCACCCTGATGGCCATGGAAGTCTTTGGTGTGGGCATCGGAACCCACGCGGCGTTGGCATGCGCGATGGCCTATCTGGCGTCCGGACACGCGGGCATCTACAAAGCGCAACGCGTGGAGGGATCGAAGTACCGTTGGCGACGCTGAAGCAGGCCTCTTGGGCCGCTGGCCCCAGGCAAGCTCAGCCTTGCGCCACAGGCCGTGCGGGGTCCCGGCACCACTCGCTCCAACTCCCGGCGAACAGACGCGTCGGTGCAAAACCCGCCACCTCCATCGCCAGCAGATTGGGCACGGCGCTGACACCGCTGCCGCACTGGTGCACCACGCTGGCCGGGTCGCGACCGGCGAGCAGGGCCTCGAACTCGGCGCGCAGCGTGGCGGCGGGCTTGAACAGCCCCTGTTCGTCGAGGTTGAGGCCGAAGGGTCGGTTGAGGGCGCCCGGAATGTGGCCGGCCACGGGATCCAGAGGCTCCACCTCACCTCGGTAGCGCGGTGTGGCACGTGCGTCGATGAGGGTCTGATCAGGCTGCCCCAGTCGGGCCAGGACCTCGTCGGCCGACACCAGGGTGCGCAAGGCCGGCCGCAGCGTCCAATCGGAGGGCGTGCGTGGGGAGGCCGGACCGCTCTCGACAGCACCGCCAGCCTGGGTCCAGGCACTGAAGCCGCCATCGAGCACGGCCACCGCCGCGTGGCCCGCCCACTTGAGCATCCACCACAGGCGGCCACAGAAATTCTGGCCATTGCGGTCATACACCACCACCTGCATGTCGGCGTGCAGACCCATCTGACGCAGCCACTGCGCGAACACCTCGCGGCGCGGCAAAGGGTGGCGTCCGCCAGATGCGCGCTCGCTGTCGCCTTGCGCGCTCAGGTCATGATCCAGGTCGGCGTGGATGGCACCAGGCAGGTGGGCCTGCAGAAACTGCTGCGCTCCGACGGCCGGATTCATCAGGTCGGCGGTGCAGTCGATGAGCATCAGGGGGGCGCCGGTTTGCTGCAAGGCTTGCAACTGGGCACAGGTGATCAGGGTGGTGAACATGGTCGTGGTTGGGCAGAAGAGAGACGGAACACATCGGGCTGGCACATCCGGTCGTCGACCGCGTCAGAATGTCGCGTGCGCTTGTGTGGATCTCGCCACCTGACCGTCTTTTTCGACTTTATGCCAAACCAGAACCTGTTGAACCAAGGCCCTTTTCATGCCGCCATCATCGACCTTGATGGCACCATGGTGGACACCCTGGGGGACTTCGTCGTGGTGTTGCACCACACCCTGGCTGACCTGGGCTGCCACGCCATCGAAATCGCCCGTGTGGACCGTGCCTTCGTCGAACTCACCGTGGGCAAAGGGACCGAAGACCTGCTGCGCCGCACCCTGGCGCACGCCTGGGGATTGCCCGATGACGATCCGCAGGCCGTGGCCGCCGTGCCAGAGGCCTGGCAACACTACCAGGGCCATTACACCCGCCTCAACGGGTTGCACTCCGACGTGTACCCCGGCGTTTCCGAAGGCTTGGCGCAACTGCGCGCCTTGGGCCTGCCCCTGGCCTGCCTCACCAACAAGCCAACCGCCTTTGCCGAGCAGTTGCTCGAACGCAAGGGCTTGCGTGCGCATTTCCAGCATGTGTTTGGCGGCGACGCGTTCGAGCGCAAAAAGCCCGACCCGCTTCCCCTGCTCAGGACCTGTGAAGCCCTGGGCACCACGCCAGCGCACACGGTCATGGTGGGAGACTCCAGCAACGATGCCCAGGCGGCGGGCGCCGCAGGCTGTCCCATCATCCTGGTCACCTATGGCTACAACCACGGTCACCCCATCGACGAGGTGCCAGCCATCGCGCATGTCGACCGTCTGGACGCCGTGCCCTGGTCCCGCTGGTTGGCCTGATCGCCCAGGCCGCGTGCGGCCTCACTCCAGGGCGCTCAACACCGGTTGCGCCTTGTGGTCGAGCAAGGCATTTTTCAGGTCTGTGGTTGCGGGCTGATCACCCAGCCACACCTTCAGAATGGCCGGGAAAAACTGCGGATCCGCAATCGCTGCGCCCACGGGCGCATCGTTGATCAGGAACACCGTGCCTTGTTGAGGCACGTAGGCGATCGTGAACACATCCTGTGCGTTGAGGCGCCGCATGTGCGAGAACTGCTCGCCCATTTTGCGGATGGCCGGGATCAGGCTGAAAAACTCCGGCCGACTGCAGTTGTGCTCAATGCCCCGGGTGATCAGCTTGCCCAGCTCGTCCACCCGCATGCTGCGCAACAGCACGAAGCGCAGCTGCTTGGGGCCGTTCTGGCTCAGGACGCCGGCGGTCTGGTGTGCCTTGGCGGGCAGATACAGCCCCACCGTGTACAGCTTGGCGAGTGCCCGGTACGCCACCCCGGTGCCATTGAGCGTCAAGGTCTGCCCCTCCACCTCCAGGCTGGGGGCATAGTGCACGCCGAACACGTCGGCCGACTGGGCCTGCACGGCCGGTGTCGCCAGCAAGGTCATCGCCAGGCAGGTGCCCGCTGCCCATCGCAACAAGGGAGATCCCGGGCGTTGGCCCATGAAGGCAGACAATGACATGGCGATACAGCGGAGTTCAGGACACGGCGATTGTTGACCGCAGTCTGTTCAGGGCGTGAGGTGGTTTGCCCTTGTCACCACCCGGGCAGAGGGGCCCACACCCCCCTCACTTCGGTGCCTCGCTGCTACACTGGGTCGATGTTCATCTCTCGCAAACAGACCAAAGGTCCGCATGACCGGGGAGCCTGGCCCTGGCGTGGCTGAGCCTCGCCCGCCTGAATCGGCACCTTGCCCCTGACCGGGCTCCCGCAGGTGTCCCGCCCTGTTTGCCTGTTCCTTGCGCCGAGCTGCCATGCCCGCGCCGCGCCTGGGACCTCACCGAGATCACATCCATGCTGACCGAACAAGACTTCCTCGCTCTGGCGGCCCAAGGCCATAACCGCATCCCCCTGGTGGCCCAGGCCCTGGCCGACCTCGACACCCCGCTGTCGCTCTACCTCAAGCTCACCCAGGGCCAGCCCCTGAGCTTCCTGCTCGAATCCGTGGTGGGCGGCGAGCGCTTCGGGCGCTACTCCTTTGTCGGCTTGCCCGCTCGCACCCTGGTGCGCGCCACCGACCATCAGGTTGAAGTCGTCACCGATGGCCAGGTGGTCGAAACCTTCCAGGGCAATCCGCTCGATTTCATCGCCACCTACCAGCAGCGCTTCAAGGTCGCCGTGCCCCAGGGCCTGCCGCGTTTTTGTGGCGGCCTCGCCGGCTACTTCGGCTACGACACCGTGCGCCTGATCGAGCCGCGCCTGGCCCAGCGTCCGCAAACCCCCGGCATCGGCACGCCCGACATCCTGCTGCTGCAGTGTGAAGAGCTCGCCGTCATCGACAACCTCGCTGACCGCCTCTTCCTCATCGTCTATGCCGACCCCAGCCAGCCCGGCGCCTACGCCCGCGCCCAGGCGCGCCTGAGCGAGTTGCAGGCCCGCTTGCAGACGGTGGTGCCCGTGCCCCCGGTCACGCCCACCGAGTCCTTCCCGGTCGAGCGCCACTTCGCCAAAGACGACTACGAAGCCGCCGTCCTCAAGTGCAAGGAGTACATCGCGGCGGGCGACTGCATGCAGGTCGTCATTGGCCAGCGCCTGCAAAAGCGCTTCACGGCCTCGCCGCTGACGCTGTACCGTGCGCTGCGCTCGCTCAATCCCAGTCCCTACATGTACTACTACGACATGGGGGACCATCACGTCGTCGGCTCCAGCCCGGAAATCCTGGTGCGCCAGGAGCACAACAAGGACGGCAGCCAGACCGTCACCATCCGCCCGATCGCAGGCACCCGTCCGCGTGGCGCCACCCCCGAGCAAGACGTCACCAACGAGAAAGAGCTGCTGGCCGATCCCAAAGAGCGTGCCGAGCACGTCATGCTCATCGACCTGGCCCGCAACGACATCGGCCGCATCGCCAAGACCGGGACCGTCAAGGTCACCGAGGCCTTCGGCATCGAGCGCTACTCTCACGTCATGCACATCGTCAGCAATGTCGAGGGCACGCTGAAAGATGGCATGACTGGCCTCGACGTGTTGCGCGCCAGCTTCCCCGCGGGCACCCTCAGTGGTGCGCCCAAGATCCGCGCCATGGAGATCATCGACGAGCTCGAACCCGTGCAGCGTGGTGTGTACGGCGGCGCCGTGGGCTACCTCAGCTTTGCGGGTGACATGGATGTGGCCATCGCCATCCGCACCGGTGTGGTCAAGGACCAGACCTTGTATGTGGCTGCTGGCGCTGGCGTCGTGGCCGATTCGGTGCCCGAGCTCGAATGGAAAGAAACCGAGGCCAAGGCTCGCGCCGTGATCCGCGCCGCCGAGATGGTCGAGCAGGGACTGTGAGGCAGCGCCCCGAGATGGGGCGCGTTCAACTCGCCTCATCTCAGTGAAAGTCGGGGGGTGACGCCTCCCGCACATCTGGCACGATGGGGAAACATCCCCTTTTGCCGCCTCATGGGCGGCGCGCTGCGTCGGTCGTGCTTTACGTCTTTGCCATTTACATCGCTGTCACCGTGGCCACCGGCTTGGCCTTGCTGCTGGTGTGGCGTCACGACCGCAAGCAATCGTTCACCGCTCTGCTGGGCCTGTCCCTGGTGCCGTCCCTGTGCCTGATCCTGATGGTCAAAGGCATCGGCTCGTTGTCCGGTCGACACGTGCCACGGCGCCACCTGCAGGTCCTGTTCGTCGCCCTGTTGCTGGCCCACGGGGCCCTCATGGGGCGCGACATGAGCCTGGCCCAGGCGGGCTCGGCCACCATCAACATCACCATCAGCCTGATCGTGGCCAACTGGCTGCGCAAGCAAGGCCCAGGCGAGCGCTTCACAGGCATCTTGCTGGTGCTCGCGGGCATCAACCAGTTCAACTTCGTCTTCCACCCGGGTGATGCCGGTGCCATGACCCAGACCGCCGTGGCCACCGTGTTGCGCTTGCTGCTGGCCATGGCCTTGATGTATGCCGCGCTGACCCGTTCGGCGGAAGCGGGGCAACGCGTGCGCGATCGCTTCTTCCAGCTGACCGATCGCTCTCCTCAAGGGGTGGCCGTGGTCATCGACGATCACGCGGTCTACATCAATCCCGCCTTCCGCAGCATCTATGGCATGGACCGCGTCGACCAGGCTCCCCGGGTGTTCTCGCCCGAATGGTTGAACCTCACCACCCCACTGGCCGCACGCAAGCCCATCCACCAGTTGCTCGCCCAGGTCAACAACGGCTCCCTGCCCTTGGCGGAGTGGGAAGGTGACCGCACCGCGCTCGATGGTCGTCACCTGTACCTGCGTTTCAAGGCCTGGCACGTCGAGTGGGACGGCGAACCCGCCCTGCAGGTCGTGGTCTCCGACGACACGGCCCAGCATGAGGCCGCGCGTGCGCTCATCTGGCACGCCACCCACGACGAGCTCACCGGTCTGCTCAACCGCAGCGCGCTGTTGCAGCGTCTGCGCGAGCTCTACGACAACGCCGAGCAGCCAGCGTTTGCGCTCATCCTCCTCGACGTTGATCGCTTCAAGCTTTTCAACGATGCCCACGGGCCAGCGGTGGGTGACGAGGTGCTCAAGGCTTTGTCGACCCAGTTGCTGCACACCCTGGGCGAGCGCGCCGAACTGATGCGCCTGGGCGAGGATGAGTTCGCCCTGCTGCTCGTGAGCCCGGACACCCAGGCCGTGGCGCATCAGCTCACCCAGGACATCCAGGCGCTGCTGACCCAGCCCCTGACCCTCAGCGCCCATCGCTTCTTCCTCGATGTCTCCATGGGGGTGGCCCTGCATCCTGGGGTGGCCACCAGCCCCTACGCCTTGCTGCAGGCGGCCAATGCCGCCATGCTGGCCGCCAAGCGCCTGCCCGGCACCTCGGTGCAGTGGGCCACCGAGGCCGGGCGCAATGGTCTGGCCGCCTTCTTCGATGCCGAACAGGCCTTGCGGGCCGGCTTCGAAAACGATGAGTTCACCCTGGTTTATCAGCCCAAGGTGGGTGCGGCAGGGCACCGCCTTGTCGGCTTCGAGGCGCTGGTGCGCTGGGATCGACCCGGCATCGGTCGCATCAGCCCGATGGAGTTCATCCCTGCTGCCGAGCGCAACGGCCTCATCGTCCCGCTGGGGGCCATCATCCTCACTCAGGCCTGTCGTCAACTGGCGCAATGGCGTGACGCCGGGCTGCCGCTGGTGCCGGTTGCCGTCAACGTTTCCCCGCTGCAACTGCTCGATGCCCAGTTCCCCGCAGCCGTCATGAACACCCTGGCGCAGTTCCAGTTGTCCCCCCAATGGCTGACGCTGGAAATCACCGAAACCGCCGCGGTGGCTCACATGGACCAGGCCCGTGAGCAGATCAGTCAGCTGCGCCAGCAAGGCGTCGACGTGGCGCTCGACGACTTCGGCACTGGCTTCTCATCGCTCAACATGCTGCGCAGCCTGCCGTTGCATACCGTCAAGATCGACCGCAGCCTCATCGACCCCATGCCCGAGTCCCACGCCGTGGCGGTGGTCAAGGCCATTTGCGACCTGGCCACGGTGCTTGATCTGGATGTCGTTGCCGAAGGTGTCGAAACCGAGTCCCACGCCTTGGCCGCTCTGGCGGCGGGTTGTCACGCACTGCAGGGCTACCACTTTGCCCGCCCCCTCGATGTCCCGGAAGCCACACAGTGGTTGCAGGCCCACGGCTGAGCCCTGGCTGCCGGGGTGGGGCCCATGTAGAATGGTCTGCATGCAGCAACCCTCGGATCTCTTTCGCCTGAATGCCCGTTGGTGGCGGTGACGCCAGCCACACACTGCATGACCCTGCGCGCGCGGCACCCCACCGCAGCTGACGCCTCCAAAGGGTCTCCGAGGGGGACACACTGAGGGATGGTGCAACACCATTCCATGAACCACATCCCGATACAGGATCGTGCCATGCTGCTCATGATTGACAACTACGACAGTTTCACCTTCAACCTGGTGCAGTACTTCTGCGAACTGGGTGAAGAGGTCAAGGTCGTCCGCAACGACGAAGTCACCCTCGACGAGATCGCCGCTTTCAAAGCCGATCGCCTCGTGCTCTCTCCCGGCCCCTGCTCGCCCGACGAAGCCGGCGTCTGCGTGCCCGCGCTCAAGCGCTTTGCCGGCCAGCTCCCCATCCTCGGCGTCTGCCTGGGGCACCAGAGCATCGGTGCCGCCATGGGCGGGCGCATCGTGCGCGCCAAGGAGCAGATGCACGGCAAGACCAGCGTCATCACCACCGACGAGCAAGGCGTCTACGCCGGCCTGCCCAAGCAGTTCACCGTCATCCGCTACCACTCGCTGGCCATCGAGCGCGCCTCGCTGCCCGACTGCCTGGCCCTCACCTCCTGGACCGACGACGGAGAGATCATGGGGGTGCGCCACAAGGGCCCCCAGACCGACCCGAACTTCGCGCCGCTCGAAGGCGTGCAGTTCCACCCCGAATCCATCCTGAGCGAGCACGGCCACGCCATGCTGGCCAACTTCCTGAAGATGTGAGGAACCGGACATGACCCAGATCACCGATCAGCAGGCCCTGCAGCGCGTCATCGAACACCGCGAGATCTTCCACGACGAGATGCTCGGCCTGATGCGTCGCATCATGACCGGCGAGATGTCGCCCGTCGTCATGGCCGCCCTCATCACCGGCCTGCGCGTCAAGAAGGAAACCGTCGGCGAGATCACCGCGGCCGCCCAGGTCATGCGCGAGTTCGCCACCCCCGTGAAGGTCGCCGACACGGCCCACCTCGTCGACCTGTGCGGCACCGGCGGCGATGGCGCCCACACCTTCAACATCTCGACCACCGCCATGTTCGTGGCCGCGGCCGCGGGTGCCCGCATCGCCAAGCATGGCGGGCGCAGCGTGTCCTCGTCCACCGGCAGTGCCGATGCGCTGGAAGCCTTGGGTGCGGCCATCACGCTCAATGCCGAGCAGGTGGCCCAATGCCTGGCCGACACCGGCGTGGGCTTCATGTTCGCCCCCAATTTCCACGGCGCCATGAAACACGCCGCACCGGTCCGCAAGGAACTGGGGGTGCGCACCCTGTTCAACATCCTCGGCCCCCTGACCAACCCCGCGGCAGCCCCCAATCAGCTCATGGGCGTGTTCCACCCCGATCTGGTGGGCATCATGGCCCGCGTGCTCCAGCGCCTGGGATCGGACCACGTGCTGGTTGTGCATGGTCGCGATGGATTGGACGAGATGACCCTCAACGGCGAGACCCTGGTGGCCGAGCTCAAGAACGGTCAGGTCAGCGAGTACACCGTGCACCCGTCCCAGTTCGGCCTGGCCGAGCACGACGGTACCTTGCTCAAGGCCGGCAACCGCGAGGTCTCCATCGAGATCATGCGCGCCGTGCTTGACAACCAGAGCGGGCCTGCTCGCGACATCGTCTTGCTCAACGCCGGGGCGGCCATCTATGCCGCCAACGTGGCGGACTCTCTGGCCGACGGCGTCGAGCGCGCCCGCGAGGCTCTTGCCAGCGGCCGTGCCGCCGAGCGCCTGCTCAAGTTTGTGCAGACGACTCAGTCTCTGGCGGCCTGATCTGCGCCAGTGCCGTCGGTTGCAGCACGCAGCGGTTGCGCCCTTCGGCCTTGGCCTGATACAGCAGCCGATCGGCCAGTTGCAACATGAGCGCCATGGACGTGCGGGGGCCCGGCGTCGCGCACGCCACCCCAATGCTCACGGTCAGTGCCAGCAACTGGCCACCGTGTGTCACCGTCAGGGCGGCCACTTCCTCTCGGATGCGCTCGGCCATGTGTGCCGCGCCGGCGGCATGGGTCTGCGGCAGCACCACCAGGAACTCTTCTCCACCGTAACGCACCGCATGGTCGCCGGGGCGGCGCATGATGCGCGAAATGACCTCGGCCACCGCTTTCAAGGCCTCGTCGCCCGCTGCGTGGCCATGTGCATCGTTCACTTGCTTGAAGTGATCAATGTCGATCATCAACAAGGCCAGAGCTTGCTTCCAGCGCACCGCCGTCCCCCAGATCTCTGGCATCCGTTCCGCCAGAAACTGCCGGTTGTGCAGCCCCGTCAGCGCATCCCGCTGTGACAATTCCTGCAAACGCCCATTCGCTTCGGTCAGCTCCCCGAGCGCCTTGTCCAGATCCTGGGTGCGAGCCAGCACGCGAGCTTCCAGCTCCGTGGCATGCGCGGCCTGCAGGCGCACGTGGGCATCCTGGGCCAGTTTCAGGCGATGCGCCAAGGCCAGGGACAGCAGCACGAACTCCAGCACCGATCCGATCTGCAGGCCGTGGTTCGTCAACCAGTTGGGTTTGACCAGATCGAACATGCTCAGGGAGGCGGCGATCAGCCCGATCAAGAGGCCACCGAATGCCGCCAGGAAGTAGCGTGCCTGCTGATGCCCACGCTGCAGCATCACCGTGGTGAGACCCAGCAGCACCACCGGGGCGACCATCGTCAGCACCGTGCCCAGTTTGACCGCCTGCGCATAGTGCCCCAGCCACATGACGGGCAAGATCAGCACAAACAGACCTTGCAGTCCCTGCATGACCCGATCCGCTGTGGCCCAGTGGCTCGCCAGATCCAGAAAATCACGTGCAAACAGCGACAGCAGCAGGCCGGCCGCGCTCATGCACACGGGCAAGGCCCAGTTACCCCAGTCGGGGTTCTCGGGCCAGAGGTACTGAAACGCCACGCCGTTGAGGGTCAACTGGGCCACACCAAACACCGCCAGATAGCCCACGTAGTACAGGTGGCTGCGATCCCGCAGCGACACGAACAGCATCAGGTTGTAAAACAGCATGGCCAGCAAGGCGCCGCCATACAGCCCAGCCCACCCGAGCTCCAGTCGGGCCTGTTCCAGCCTGGTGGTGGGTGTGGTCACCACCAGCGGGGCTTGCAGCGAGCCTTCGCTGCGTACGCGCACATACACCGTGGCTTGCGTACCGTTCTGCAGGGGGACGTCCACGTAAAAGTGAGGATGCGCCACAGGCCGAGCGCCAAAGGGGCGGCGGTCTCCGGTCGCGTGATGCTGCTGCACACGCCCCGTCCCATCCACCACAAACAGGTCTACCTCATCGAGCAGGGGGTACTGCACACCAAACTGCCAGGCCGTCTGCGTCGCGTGCCGATTGAGCAAGGTGACCCGCAGCCAGTAGACCGAGCGGCTGTAGCCAAAGCTGGGCGATTCGCCCTGCAGGGCTTGCCAGCCGCCATGCACGCCGCTGCCCACCGCTTGCACCTGCGCCAGCGTCTGTGTGCCCGAGGCATCTTCCAGCACGGCCACCTGTGCACCGCGCGGGTGCACCGCATTCACGGAGTCCAGCACCAGTGGCTCGGCCCGCACGAGGCCGCAGCAGAGCAGGCAGCACAGCCACCACGCCCACAGCCATCCCCTGCGCCGACCGATCTGACCCAAATTGGCCTCCTCACATCCGTGCCGACATTGTCACTGCCTGTCACAGCCTTGCCAGCCCGTGAAAGCCCTTTTGCGCCGCGCCCTGCACAGCGCAGGCAAACCCCGATAATGTCGACAACTCCTCGCAAAGTGCCCACTCATGTCCGACATCCTTCAGAAAATCGTCGCCGTCAAACACCAGGAAATCGCCGCAGCCTTGCCCGTCCGGCCCCTCGCCACCGTGCGGGCCGAAGCCGAGGCCCGCAACCGTGATCTGGCCGATGTGCGCGATTTCGTCGGGGCCCTGCGCCGCAAGATCGAGGCGGGCCAGGCCGGCGTCATCGCCGAGGTCAAGAAGGCCAGCCCCAGCAAGGGCGTGCTGCGCGAGCACTTTGTGCCGGCTGACATCGCTGCCAGCTACGCGCGTCATGGTGCCGCCTGCCTGAGCGTGCTCACCGACGCCCAGTTCTTCCAGGGCAGCGCCGCCTACCTGCAAGAAGCCCGCGCCGCCTGTGAGCTGCCCGTGCTGCGCAAGGACTTCATGGTCGACGCCTACCAGGTCTACGAGGCCCGTGCCATGGGCGCCGACTGCATCCTGCTGATCGCCGGCTGCCTCGACGACGCCCAGATGGCCGACCTCGAAGCCTGTGCCCACGAACTCGGCATGGCCGTCCTCGTCGAAGTCCACGACGGGGCCGAACTCGATCGCGCGCTCAAGCTGCGCACCCCCCTGGTCGGCATCAACAACCGCAACCTGCGCACCTTCGAGGTCACGCTCGACACCACGCTGGGCCTGCTGCCTCGTGTCCCCGCTGATCGCCTGCTGGTCACCGAGTCCGGCATCCTCAGCGTCGCCGACGTGCAGCGCATGCGCGCGGCCAACGTCCACGCTTTCCTCATCGGTGAGGCCTTCATGCGTCAGCCCGATCCTGGCGTGGCCCTGGCCACACTGTTCGCCTGAGTCGGGTCGTGCCGGTGCCCCTCCGCAGCACGCGCGCGCGCTCGACGCTCGCGCCCGATCAAGGTAACCTGTTCGAAGCGTCCGCGCACGGCGACGAGGGGGCTTGTGCCCCGACGCATTCTGGCGTGACGTCACCGCCCTCTGAGGCCCTCACACAGCCCCTCTCAGGGCTGTTCGATACCGTGCCTGCCGACTGGCGGAAGATCACCGAAGCGTTTCGTGCGGGCCCGCTTGGTCAGGCTCTGATCAGCCGCGTCGATGCGGCCTGCCATCAGGGCGCCACCATCTACCCTGCCGACGTCTTCGCCGCCTTGCGTCACACCCGGCGTGACCAGGTCAAGGTGGTCATCCTCGGGCAGGACCCCTATCACGGACCCGGTCAGGCACACGGCCTGGCTTTCTCGGTGCGCCCTGGGCAGGCGATCCCGCCCAGTTTGCGCAACATCCGCAAAGAACTGTCCCGTGACCTCGGTTTGCCGGCACCCGCGCACGGCTGCTTGCAAGCCTGGGCTGAGCGCGGCGTGTTGCTGCTCAACACCGTGCTCACGGTCGAGGCCGCGCGGGCTGCCAGCCACGCCGGTTGGGGCTGGGAGGCGCTCACCGATGCCTTGATCACCGCCGTGGCGGCCGCCTCGCACCCCACCGTCTTTTTGCTCTGGGGGGCACATGCCCAACGCAAGCTGGCACTGATCGAGCAGGCTGCCTTGCAGCACCCGGACGCCGGTGAGCACCTCATCCTGCAGGCCAACCACCCTTCGCCCCTGTCGGCCACGCGAGGCCCCGCGCCCTTCATCGGCTGCGGCCATTTTGGACAGGCGCAAGCCTACTGGGCAGCGCGCGGCCATCAGCTCGACTGGTCGCTGAACTGACCCGCATCAAGGGGACGTCACCGTGCCCTGCCTCGTGGACAATCCACGCTCTTCGTCTGCCTGCTGTCCTCAAGGTTGTTGTCCATGCGCCTGGCGCTGCTGTCCCCTCTGCCGCCCGATCCCTCCGCCCTGGCACACCACGCCGCGCAGTTCCGTCGCGCGCTCAATCTCGGAGGCATCGACGTGCTCACGCCGCTCGTGGGGCAGCGCCCGCTCGACAACCTCAGAGCTGCGCGCGCCTGGGTGGCCGAGCGTGACTGGCGTGGCGTGGACGTCGTGCACGCCGAACTGGCCCCTGGTCAGCACACCGTGTACTGGGTCATGCAGGCCCTGGCGAGCTTGCCCAGTGGCCCTGCGCTCACCGCCACCGTCCATGCCCCGCCCGGATTGTTGGCCCAACCTTTGGTGGCACCGCTGGCGGGTCTGTACCACGCATCGTGGCTGCCCGATTGGATGCGTCAAGCCGGTGCGGGGTTGGCCGCGCCGATCACGCGCTACAACGACCGTCGCCTGGCACGTCGCCTGTCGGGTGTGCTGTGCGCGCATGAACTCGGCGATGCCGGGGTAGCGCAACTCGCGCGTCGGCTGGGCCTGCCCCGTGAGCGCATTGCGGTGCTGCCCCTCGGGCGACATGACGCGCCCGCTCGGCCCCTGCCTCCCTTGCCGCATAAGTGGCTGTGCATGAGCGGCCCCGGTCAGGCGTTGCGCCCCCTGCAGGATCTGGTCACTGCCTTGACCGCCCTGCAGGATCGGGCCGAGGGCGAGCGGCCCGACTGGCAGCTGACCTTCGCCGGCCCCACCGCTGCTTCCTGCTTCCAGGCCCCGCGCCATGATCCACTCTCCCGCCTGCAAGCCGACCCCCGTGTGCGTGCGCTGGGCGATCGCATCGCATGGCAGCTTGATCCCGACCCGCAAGACCTGCCGGCCCTCGTGGCGGCCCATCACATGCTGATCCAGCCCGATCGCGACCAACCCTGGGGGCTGGACGGCACCGAGCCGGGGCCGACTTCGCCGCAGGCCGTGCGCGAGTTGGCTTTGTCCATCGGACGCCCGCTGCTGGTCGCTCACCACAAACGGGGCTTTGACCTCAGCGACCAGGCATCGGGCGCCACCTACACAGCGGGGCAAACCGCAACACTGGTGCCTGTTCTGCAGAACCTGCTGTCTGAGCTCGATGGCTTGCGCGCGTGGGGGCAACAGGCGCAGCAGTGCGCGAGCGCCCGCGCGGCGGCCCAGATGAGCGCCCGCTACGTCGGCTTTTTCCAACAGGTTGTGGCGTCCAGCGGACGCCGCGCCACAAAATAATTTGCACAGGGCTTGCGAGTCGCAAAAAAGCTCTGCTATAGTTGCGGTCTTCCCTGGAGGGGTGCCCGAGTGGCTAAAGGGGGCAGACTGTAAATCTGTTGGCTTACGCCTACGCTGGTTCGAATCCAGCCTCCTCCACCAGGGAAACCTAATTTCTGGAATCACTCCCGAGCGGGAGTAGTTCAATGGTAGAACCTTAGCCTTCCAAGCTAATGACGCGGGTTCGATTCCCGTCTCCCGCTCCACGGTCACGGTTCTGTCAATTTAGGCGTGGTAAAGTAGCGGTCTTCGCAGATGCGGAGGTTGCAAGTGTCCAAGTCGGCACAGGTTTGGGTTGGTTCCCAGTCCAGACCTGTGTCGATGCCCATGTGGCTCAGTGGTAGAGCACTCCCTTGGTAAGGGAGAGGTCGGCAGTTCGATCCTGCCCATGGGCACCACACCTCCTCATCCCTTTCCTTCAGCCCACTCCCGTATCGCTAGGAGCGAGAAACATGGCAAAAGAGAAGTTCGAGCGGACCAAGCCGCACGTGAACGTTGGCACCATTGGTCACGTTGACCACGGCAAGACCACCCTGACGGCTGCCATCACCACCGTTCTGGCCAAGAAGTTTGGCGGCTCCGCCAAGGCTTACGACCAGATCGACGCGGCTCCTGAAGAAAAGGCCCGCGGCATCACCATCAACACCGCTCACGTCGAGTACGAAACGGCCAACCGCCACTACGCTCACGTGGACTGCCCTGGCCACGCCGACTATGTGAAGAACATGATCACCGGCGCCGCCCAGATGGACGGTGCGATCCTGGTGTGTTCCGCTGCTGACGGCCCGATGCCCCAGACCCGCGAACACATCCTGCTGTCGCGTCAGGTGGGCGTGCCTTACATCATCGTCTTCCTGAACAAGGCTGACATGGTGGACGACGCCGAGCTGCTGGAACTGGTCGAAATGGAAGTGCGCGAGCTGCTGTCCAAGTACGACTTCCCCGGCGACGACACCCCGATCATCAAGGGTTCGGCCAAGCTGGCTCTGGAAGGCGACACTGGCGAGCTGGGCGAACAAGCCATCATGAAGCTGGCCGACGCTCTGGACAGCTACATCCCCACGCCTGAGCGCGCTGTGGACGGCACGTTCCTGATGCCTGTGGAAGACGTGTTCTCGATCTCGGGTCGCGGCACCGTGGTGACCGGCCGTATCGAACGCGGCATCATCAAGGTCGGCGAAGAAATCGAAATCGTCGGTATCAAGGCCACCCAGAAGACCACCTGCACGGGCGTGGAAATGTTCCGCAAGCTGCTGGACCAAGGTCAAGCTGGCGACAACGTCGGTATCCTGCTGCGCGGCACCAAGCGTGAAGACGTGGAACGCGGCCAAGTGCTGTGCAAGCCCGGCTCCATCAAGCCGCACACGCACTTCACCGGCGAAGTGTACGTTCTGAGCAAGGACGAAGGCGGCCGTCACACCCCGTTCTTCAACAACTACCGTCCTCAGTTCTACTTCCGCACCACCGACGTGACCGGCTCGATCGAGCTGCCGGCCGACAAGGAAATGGTGATGCCTGGTGACAACGTGTCGATCACCGTCAAGCTGATCGCCCCGATCGCCATGGAAGAAGGTCTGCGTTTCGCCATCCGTGAAGGCGGTCGCACCGTCGGCGCCGGCGTGGTTGCCAAGATCATCGAGTAAT
>NZ_JBBEYB010000021.1:0-37739 GCF_037482285.1 Aquabacterium sp. G14 | reverse complement strand
TTCCTTGATGGGCTTTGCTCTCACGACGTCGACGATGAGACTTGCGACCAGACCACGCAGATCGAAGCGGCGGTTGAACCTGTAGGCGAAGCCAGCAAGGTAGTGCTCGGCGTACTTGCGGTAGTTCAGGGCATGGAAGGCTCCGGCCAACGTGGTCTTGAGATTGCCCAGCACGGTGTTGACCCACTTGAAGCTGGGCAGGTCGCGCGGCTTGAGGGAGCCGACCACCATCGGGAGGTGAAGGCAACCGGCATCGGCCACCGCACTGAAGCAGGCCAAACCATCGCTGTGCACGCTGGTGCCCGGTGCCAGATTGGACTTGGCCCACTTGCTGATCGCTTCAGAGGTGAACCCTCTGACCACATTGAGCTTGATGAACATCGGATGCCCGTGATCATTGACCGAGACAGCCGCGACAAAGGGGACCTTGTTCTCGGAGCCCCGACCGACTTTGCCGCCTGTGCGCTCGCCTCCGAGGTAAGCGTCATCGAGTTGCACCGTGCCGCTGAGTTGGTGGGTGGCGTCTTGCGAGGCCATGGCCCGGTTGATCTTCTGATGCAACAGCCAGGCAGTGGGATAGCTCACGCCAAGCTGACGCTTGAGCGCCAGGGCAGACAGGCCGGTTTTGGCCTGACTGATGAGGTAGATGGCCAAGAACCAGGTCGTCAGGGGCAGTTTGGTGTGTGCCATGAGACTGCCTGCGGTCAGGGAGGTCTGATGCCGACAGCCATTGCACTGGAAGAGCTTACGGACACCGTGGCCGACCACATAGTGATCACTGCTGGAGCAGCGCGGACAGCGAAATCCCTCAGGCCAGCGCGCGGCCTTGATCGCTTCGGCGCACTGTGCCTCGGTGCCAAAGCTACGAAGGAATTCCGGAATCGACATGCCGTGCTGGAACTGAATCTGGTTGAAGGCCATGGTGCTCACCCCACTGTAAGAAGACCACAGATTAGTGAGTCACAAGCTCATGGGGTGAGCCTCGCTGAGGCAGGTTTCTAATCAGGAAATAAAATACCAATAATCAAATCATTCATTTTTTCACCAGCTATCCAATTCTCATCGCCTATCATAACTTCATTTGCAGCTTTTTTATCAAGTTCCGAGACCGCATTCATCCTGTAACGCTGACCATCAACACCCACATCATTGACTCCCGCAGCGATACTTACAAAACCCAGCACCTCATATGACAGCGAATCACACGCTCACACAGCGCACCTAAAATCAAAACCAAGTATCCACAAAACAACCAAACCAGGCAATCAAAATAAAAGGTTGATAGCGCAAAGCATTTACCAACCTCCGCAAGTGATGCACTTTTAATCAATGAAAAAGACAACCCACCACCACAACGGAAATTACAACGATCCATTCAACATGCCGACCTATTCATCGTGGCAGCACGAAACACCCAAATCAGAATAAAGTAATGAGGTAGTGGCGCGAAATCCCAAAAATCAAAAATCAAATTTTGATCAACCCCAGGCCCTCACCCTCGGCAACGCATCCCTCACATTCGCCGAAGTCCGCTCCCGCGTCTCCGCCAAACTCCACCCGCGCACCTCGGCCAGCGTTTCCGCAATCCTCGGCAGCTCAGCCGGCTCATTGCGCCCACGCTCACCCTGCGCCCGCTGCTCGGCCGTCTTGTAAAGCCAATGCGGCGGAATATCCGGCGCATCGGTTTCCAGCACCAAGGCCTCGGCTGGCAACTCGGCCGCCAGGCGGCGAATCTGCAAGGCCCGGTCGAAGGTCATCGCGCCGCCAAAGCCCAGCTTGAAGCCCAGCTCAATGAACGCCCTCGCCTGCTGCGGGCTGCCGTTGAAGGCGTGCGCAATGCCGCCCATCACGGGCCGGCCGGCATCGCGGCAGCGCCGCAGGTGTTTCAGCAGCACGTCCGCGCTGCGGCGCACGTGCAAGATCACGGGCAGGCCATGCTCGGCAGCCAGCGCCAGCTGGGCGGCGTAGATGTCTTCCTGGCGGGCGCGGTGGGCGGGGTCTTGCCAGCCGGGCGCAAAGCCGTCCAGGCCAATTTCGCCCACGGCCACCAGGCGCGGGTCGTCGTGCCAGCGTTGCAGCGCGTCGGCCAGTTGGGCCACGGCATCATCGGGCACGTCGTCCACATACAGTGGGTGAATGCCCAGGGCGTACACGCCGTTGCACTGCTGGGCCGCGGCGCGGGCGGTGGCAAAGGTGGCGGGCGACACGGACGGGATCACCAGCAAGCCCACCCCGGCAGCGCGGGCGCGGGCGATCACCTCGGCGCGGTCGGCGTCAAATTCGGGGGCGTCCAGGTGGCAATGGCTGTCGATCCACATGGCCCGGCTCCGCAGCAGGGTGGCCTCAGTCGACAAACTGGCCGTTGACCAGTCGGTGGCGTTGGCCGCAGCGTTCGGCCAGGGTGCCGTCGTGCGTGACCATGACGACGGCGGTGCCCTGGTCAGCCGCCAGTTGCAGCATCAGCTCGAACACGGTGTCGGCGGTGCTGCGGTCGAGGTTGCCGGTGGGCTCGTCGGCCAGAAGGCAGGCGGGTTGGGTCACCAGGGCGCGGGCAATGGCCACACGCTGGCGTTCGCCGCCAGACAGCTCGGCCGGGCGGTGCGCCACGCGGTTGAGCAGGCCGACCTTGTCCAGGCACTGGCGTGCCTGTTCGCGCGCCTGCTCGATGGGCAGGCGACGGATCAGCAAGGGCATGGCCACGTTGTCGAGCGCCGAAAACTCGGGCAGCAGGTGGTGGAACTGGTAGATGAAGCCGAGGTGCTGGTTGCGCCAGGCGCCCTGCTCGGCCGCGCTCATGGCCGACAGGTCGCGGCCCATGAGCTTGACGGTACCGCGCGTGGGCGCGTCCAGCCCGCCCAGCAGGTGCAGCAAGGTGCTTTTGCCCGAGCCCGAGGCGCCGACCACGGCCACGGTTTGGCCGCGCTGCACGGTCAGGTCCACGCCTTGCAGGATGGTGACGTCGAGCGGGCCTTCGTGGAAGCGCTTGAACAGGCTTTGCGCCTGGAGGATGGGGGTGTCAACAGACATGGGCATCAGATGTTGAGAAGCCAGGCGATGACGTTTTTCGCCACGAAGCCCAGCACCCCGAAACCGAGCACCAGGAAGAGCACGAAGGTGCCGAACTTGCCTGCCTTGGACTCGCGCGCCAGTTGCAGGATGATGAACATCATGTAGAGGATGAAGCCACCGACACCGATCGTCAGACCGAACTGAGCGATCTGTTCCTCTGTCAAACCAAACATATCAAACAGCTTCCTGTACGACCAAGTCGCGGTACGCATGCCAGGTCGCGTGGCCCAGCACGGGCATCACCACGATCAGGCCAATCATCCAGGTGCCCAGGCCCACCAGCGTCAGGCTCATCACCAACAAGGCCCAGGTGCTCAGGCAGATGGGGTTGGCCATCACGGCGCGCCAGCTGGTGAGCACGGCGGCCTGCACGGTCACCCGGCGGTCCACCAACAGGGGAATGGCGACGACGCTGGAGGCGAAGACGGGCGCGGCCATCAAGCCGCCCACGAGCAACCAGATCTCGAAAAAGCCGGGGTTGGGGGCCAGCACCACGCGGGTCAGAAAATCTTGCGGGGTGGTGACCGATGGGCTCACGCCCAGGGTGATGAGCGCCGCCGAGGTGACGACCCAGCCCGTGCCCAGCGCCATGAGCAGGATGCCGAAGCGCACCAGGCGCTGGTCGAGCGAGGCCCACACTTGCCACACGGCCGACAGGCCCGCCGCCTCACCACGCAGCAGCGCGCGGCTGACGGCGTACAGGCCGGTGGCCAGAATGGGCGCCACCATCAAAAAGCCCGACAAGGCGCCGGCCAGCACCCAGAAGCGGTCCCACGCCAGCCACAGCATCAGCGCGCCAAAGCCGGCCATCAGCACGCCGTGCGACAGGCCGACCAGCGGGGCGCGGGCAAAGTCGCGCGCGCCTTTGGCGAGCCAGATGAAGGTGCGCAGCGAGTGCACCTTGCGCACGCGCAAGGGACGGTGGTGGGCGGGCAGGATGTCACTCATACCGAAGGGCCTCTGCAGGTTGGACACGGCTGGCGCGCCAGCTCGGGTAGAGCGTGGCAGCCAGGGACAGCACCAGGGAGATGACGGCGATGGGGGCGATGTCGCCCCACTGCGGGTCGGACGGCATCTTGCTGATGAGGTAGATGCTGCCGGGCAGGAAGTGCACGCCCAGGGCCTGCTCGATGGCGGGCACGATGACGTCGATGTTGAAGGCGACCAGCAGGCCCATGCCCAAGCCGCCCAGCGTGCCCATGACGCCCGAGAGCGCGCCCTGCACCATGAAAATGCCCATGATGGAGCGCGGGCTGGCGCCCAGGGTGCGCAAGATGGCGATGTCGGCGCGCTTGTCGGTCACGGTCATCACCAGGGTGGAGACGAGGTTGAAGGCGGCCACGGCCACGATCAGGGTGAGGATGATGAACATCATGCGCTTTTCCACCTGCACCGCGTCAAACCAGTTGCGGTTGGTGTGCGTCCAGTCACGGACGATGACGTCTGCGCCCAACGATTCGGCCAGCTCGCCGGCCACGCGGCGGGCGTCTTGCGGGTCTTTGAGCTTGAGTTGCACCCCGGTGGGGCCACCGGTGCGGAACAGGCGTGCGGCATCGTCGGCGTGCATCAGCACCAGGCCGCTGTCGTATTCATAGTGGCCGGCGTTGAAGATGCCCACCACCGTCACCTGCTTGAGGCGGGGCACCACGCCAGCCGGCGTCACCTGGCCGCTGGGGGCCACGACGGTGAGCGGGTCGCCCACGGTCACACCCAGCACGCGGGCCATTTCTTGCCCGATGACGACGCCCCACTGCCCGCTTTGCAGGCGCGCGAAGGTGTCTTGCATGGCGGCGGCCAGGGGCGTCACCGCCGCTTCTTCAGAGGGGACGATGCCGCGCACCATGGCGCCGCGCATGTCTTCACCCCGGGCGATGAGGGCCTGGGCGGGCACAAAGGGCGCCGCACCGATGACGGCGGGGTTCTGCTTGGCTTGGGCGGCCAGCGCGTGCCAGTCGGGCAGGCCTTCGCCGCTGGCGTTGTAGAGCTCCACGTGGGCGACCACCGAGAGCATGCGGTCGCGCACTTCCTTCTGGAAGCCGTTCATGACCGACAGCACGATGATGAGCGCCGCCACCCCCAGGGTGATGCCCAGCACCGACACACCGGAGATGAAGGAGATGAAACCGTTGCGTCGCGCGGAGCGGCTGGCGCGGGTGTAACGCCAACCCACGCGCCATTCATAAGGGAGATTCATGGTGGGGGAAGTGTACTCATTCGATAATCCCATCCCATGCACCCGCCCTCTTCTGTTGTGGCCGCACCCCGTCATTGGGTGCTGCCGTTTGTCGCCAGCCTGTCCGAACCCTGCCAGCACGCCCTGCCACACCTGAACAAGGACGGGCAACTACCCCACCTGCGCCGCCTGCTGGGCGCCTTGCAGGTGAGCCAGCGCCTTCTGGGGGATGAATACGCCCTGTCGATGCCGCACGAGCGCGTGCTGGCGGCGGAAATGGGCTGGCCGGGTGCTGCTGCCGACACCAACCCGGCGGACGCCGACGGCTTGCTGCCCTGGGCCGCCTGGTGGGCCGCCCAGGACGGCGTGAGCCTGGACCCCGCGCTGTGCTGGGGCCTGCTGAGCCCCGGCCACTGGCTGATGGGCCGCGACCACCTGACCTTGCTGGACCCGGCCACGCTGGGCCTGAGCGAGGACGAATCCCGCACCTTGCTGGAAGCCGTGCGCCCACTGTTTGAGGAAGACGGCTGGACCCTGCAATGGGGCGCAGCGCAGCGCTGGTACGCCGCCCACCCTTCGCTGCAAGGCCTGCCGACGGCCTCACTGGACCGCGTGATTGGCCGCAACCCCGACCTGTGGCTGACCGATCACCCGCAGGCCCGCATGGTGCGGCGCCTGCAAAGCGAGGTGCAGATGCTGCTGTACCAGCACCCGCTGAACGAGGCCCGCGAGGCGGCGGGCCTGGCCACGGTCAACTCCTTCTGGCTGAGCGGCTGCGGCCAGCCCCCAGCGAACACCGCCCTGCCCGCCCCCGTGCAATGGGTGAACGAATTGCGCGCGCCCCTGCTGGCCGACGACATGCCGCTGTGGCTGGAGGCCTGGCAGCATGTGGACGCCACGGTGCTGAAAGACATCTGCACCGCGCTGGACGCGGGCGAGGCCGTGAAGCTGACCCTGTGCGGCGAACGCCATGCCGTGACGCTGACGCCGGCCGCGGCGCCCTCCCTGGGCGCCCGCCTGGGCCGTGCCCTGCGCCAACTCACCGGCCGCCCCGACACGGCCCGCGTGACCGACCTGCTTGAGCCCCTGTGACCATGAAAATCATTGCCCGCGACGTGCCGCCGCGCACCGCCTGGAGCCTGGAGCAAGCCGGCGTTCACCCCCTGCTGGCCCGCCTGTTTGCCGCCCGCGGCGTGCGCAGCGCCGAAGAGCTGGATGACAACGCCAGCAAGCTGCTGCCGCCGCCAACGCTGCGTGGCACCCAGGAAGCGGCTGTGTTGCTGGCCGATGCCATCGCGCAAGACCAGCGCATCTGCATCGTGGCCGACTATGACTGCGACGGCGCCACCGCCTGCGCCACAGGCCTGCGCGGCCTGCGCATGCTGGGCGCCCGCGCCGACCAGCTCAGCTACGTGGTGCCCGACCGCGCCCTGCACGGCTACGGCCTGACGCCGCCCATCGTCGATTTGGTGAAGGCCCAGCAAGCCGATGTGCTGGTGACCGTGGACAACGGAATGGCCAGCCACGAGGCGGTGACCCGCGCCCGCGCGCTGGGCATGCGCGTCATCATCACCGACCACCACCTGCCGGTGGTGCTGGACGATGGCCAGGTCAGCCTGCCGGACGCCGACGTGATCGTGAACCCCAACCAGCCGGGCTGTGAGTTTGCCAGCAAGGCCTTGGTGGGCGTGGGCGTGATGTTCTATGTGCTGCTGGCCCTGCGCGCCGAGTTGCGCCAGCGCGGCGTGTTCGACGCCGCCACCCAGCCCCGCATCGACAACCTGCTGGATTTGGTCGCCCTGGGCACCATTGCCGACGTGGGCCGCCTGGACGCCAACAACCGCCGCCTGGTGGCGCTGGGCCTGAAGCGCATCCGCGCCGGGCGCATGCAGCCGGGCATTGCCGCGCTGTTTGCCGCCGCCGGGCGTGATCCGGCCAAGGCCAGCAGCCAGGACTTTGGCTTTGCGCTGGGGCCACGCATCAACGCGGCGGGCCGTCTGGCCGAGATGGGGCTGGGGATCGAGTGCCTGATCACCGATGACCCGGTGCGGGCGCAGGCCCTGGCGCAGCAGCTCGACGGCATCAACCGCGAGCGCCGCGAGCTGGAAGCGGGCATGCGCGAGCAGGCCGAGATGATGCTGGAATCGGTGCTGCCGGAGGGCGAACCGCCTGCGGCGCTGGCGATTTTTGATCCGGAGTTCCATGAGGGCGTGGTGGGCATCGTGGCCTCGCGCCTGAAGGACCGGCTGCACCGCCCGACGTTTGTGTTCGCGTTGGGGCAGGATGGGCTGCTCAAGGGCTCGGGACGCTCGATTGCCGGTTTTCACCTGCGCGACGCGCTGGATTTGATCGGCAAGCGCCACCCCGGGCTGCTGCGCAAGTTTGGCGGCCACGCCATGGCGGCCGGCTGCACCATTGCCGAAGAGGACTTTGACACCTTTGAGGCGGCGCTGGTGCGCGTGGCGAATGACGACTTGGACCCCAGCTTGCTGCTGCGCCAACTGAGCACGGATGGCCCCCTGGATGCGCAATGGTTCACGGCGGAGACTGTGTTGGAACTGGATAGCGCCGTGTGGGGACCGGGCTTTGAAGCCCCGGTGTTCAGCGACGAGGCGGAGGTGTTGAACCAGCGCCTGGTGGGCGAGCGCCACCTGAAGCTGAGCCTGCGCGTGCAGGGTCAGGTACGCGATGGCATCTGGTTTGGCCGGACGGAGCCACTGCCGAGCAAGGCGCAACTGGCATTTCGCATCGACCTGAACGAGTTTCAGGGACGCCAGCGTGTGCAGTTGATTGTGGAAGGCGCCAGCGAGGGCTGAGCCTGGTAAGGCAGAACCTGTGGCTCAGCGGTAGGCTTTGCCCAGGGCACGTGCCGCGGGGCTTTGGCCCAGCGCACCATAGGTATCGTGGGCCTCTTGCGGAAACAAAGCGCTCAGCGTGCGGCCTGTGGAGGCCAAAGCTTTGTGAACCGCCGCTTGCAGGGCCTGCGTACGGGCTTGCGCCGCTTGCAGGCGCTGACGCAGATCGGGCGTCAGGGCTTGCGGGGCAGAAGCTTGGGCGGCAGAGAGGCCGTCGGTCAGCGCACGTTGGAGTTGCTGCGCCTGGGCTTCGATGCGGTTGGCATCACCCGCGGCGAGCGCGGCGTCCAACTCATTCAGGCAGGTTTCGATGTGCGCCACCCCAGCAGCGAGTCGGGCGTTGGGGTTGGGCGCATTCACCATGCGAAATCAGGTGCTCAGCCTTGGCGGCCTTGCAGCAGTTCCTTGGCGTTGCCAATCAGCTTGTCGGCGATGGCGCCGGCGTTGACTTGGTAGGTGCCGTTGTCGATCGACTGCTTGATGCGGGCCACTTTGGCCGCGTCGAACGTGGCGGTGTCTTCCGCCAGCAAATTGGCTGCGGTAGACAGGGTCACGGTGGCGCTTTTGCCCGCCGCGCCTTCCGACGCAGCGGTTTTGCCCGTGTTTTTGGCCGAACCGACGCCTTCAGAGCGCGAACTCAAGCCCGTCAGGGCCTTGTCCACCAGGTTGCCGATTTTCATGATTTGCTCCTTGCACCCGGCCGATCCCAGGTGATCACATCTGCGTTATCGACGTGATGCGAGCAAACTTTAGCGTGAATTACAGATTTTCCCGGGCCAGGGGGTAAGCAACGGTAAGGGGGTGTGGGCGAAAATTTCACAATGTGAGCTCCGCGAGCCCTTCCCCCGTGGGTTGGGCACACACCACCCGGCCTTGGCTGGTGCGGACACGGGCACAACGCCCTTCGTCGCCATGCGCCAGGGCCGTGCCCTCGGACGCGGCCATGAAGCCTGGACCCTTCACATGTAATCGTACCGGATCCCCTGCTGAAAACCAACGGCGCGCCCGCAAATCCGACTGGCGCAGGCTTTCGCCCGCTTCGAGGCGACGCTGGGCCGAACGCCCGATCGCTTCCGACAGGTTCATCACAGCGGGGGAGCTGCTCTCGGCCAAATCGACCTCGGCCAATTTCAGGTCCTGCGGGCCGATCTCCTGACCGGGGGTCACGGCATTGTTGAGCACCACGGCGGTGCCCCAGACTTTGACGGTGACGGGCCAGAACACATTCCAGCGCACGGCACCTTGCTCACAGCGCAGGCCCACGCGGGTACGGCCCCACAGCTTCATGCCTTGGGGCATGTAAGTGGCCACTTTCTGGCAGGGGGCGAGTTTGAGGCGTGGGTCGAGCTCGCCAAGCGCCACCTCCACCCGCGGCGCTGCGCCGGGTTGGGCCTGCCCGGCATGGGTCTGAACCTGTTGGGGCAACTGCACCTGCGTCTGGCCCTGCAGCCACTGACTGACCAG
Source organism: Aquabacterium sp. G14 (assembly GCF_037482285.1). Lineage (NCBI taxonomy): Bacteria > Pseudomonadati > Pseudomonadota > Betaproteobacteria > Burkholderiales > Sphaerotilaceae > Aquabacterium > Aquabacterium sp. G14. The sequence continues at coordinate 28,178 of NZ_JBBEYB010000021.1, read as the reverse complement.
GCCTGACAGCGGCGCGGGGTCAACCGCGCTCTGGTCCGCGCGGGCCAGCGTCGGGATCCAGCACGCCAGCCACCCCAGGCACATGGCCCACAGCACACGCCTGAGGCCGCGTTGGCGCAGGCGCGGGGGGATGGGGGAGAACAGATGGACTGTGGGCATGGTGCAAACGACTGTACGCCGCCCATTGCGCCCCCAGGCTGGGAAATGAGCCGGGAAAGCCCGTTTATTTCGGCTCATGTTTTGGCCCCAGGCGATCACCATACGGCCAGATCCACCATTCGTGTGAACCGCCCACCCCGGAGGGCCCGACCATGCTGAACCGACTCACCGATGCCCTGAACTTTCAGACCGAAGCGTTGAAGCTGCGGTCGGAACGCCAGCGCCTGATCGCCAGCAACATCGCGAATGCCGATACGCCGGGCTATGTGTCTCGAGACTTTGACTTCGCCACCGCGCTGAAGAACGCCACGGGTCAGGCCTCGGTGGGCCCAGCCGGGATGTCGGCGCCCCGCCTGGGCATGAGCGCCGCCAACCCGGGCCACATGCAGCGCAACGGTCAGCTGGCAGGCAGCGGAGCCAGCGCCGAACTGGCCTATGCCCCCACGACCCAGGCGAACCTGGACAACAACACGGTGGACATGGACCGCGAGCGTGCCAACTTTGTCGACAACACCGTTCGGTATGAGGCCACGCTGCGCTTCATCAATTCGTCGATGCGCACGCTCAACACGGCCATCACCGGTCAGTGAGTTGAACGGATCAGGAGCCCATCATGTCGATGTTCAAGATTTTCAACGTGTCCGGCAGCGCCGTCAGCGCGCAGTCGCAGCGGCTCAATGTGGTGGCCTCGAACCTGGCCAACGCCGACACCGTGGCCGGCCCCGATGGTTCGGCCTACAAGGCACGCCAGGTGGTGTTCACCACCACGCCCATGGGCGGTCCGGGCACCGCCGGGGTCACCGTGTCTCAGATCACGGAAGACAACACGCCCGGACGCCGCATTCACGACCCGAAGCATCCTCAGGCCGACGCCGATGGCTATGTGACCTACAGCAATGTGAACACGGTGGAGGAGATGGTCAACATGATCTCGGCCTCGCGTTCGTACCAGAACAACATCGAGGTCATGAACACGACCAAGTCGCTGTTGATGAAGACCCTGCAAATGGGCCAGAGCAACTGATGCGGGCCATCCCGTTTGAACCGATCAGCAAGGATTACCCATGAGCACTTCCGCCATTTCGGGCACCACCGGCACCAGCGGCCAAAGCACCACGAAAAGTGCCACGGCCGCCGCCAATGAGGCCTCTGACCGGTTTCTCAAACTGCTGGTGACGCAGATGCAGAACCAGGACCCGCTCAACCCGATGGACAACGCCCAGGTGACCAGCCAGATGGCGCAGATCAACACGGTAACGGGCATCGACAAGCTCAACAACACCGTGAGCAGCCTGGGCAGCAGCCTGGCGCAGATGCAGATGCTGCAAGGCGCGGGCCTGGTCGGGCGTGCGGTCTTGCTGGAAGGCAATGACCTGGCCTACAACGCCGAGACTGGCAAGGCAGGCGGCGGCTATGAACTGGCGGCCAATGCCGGCAAGGTGCAGATCGAGATCCTCAATGCCGCGGGTGCGGTGGTGGACACGGTCACGCAAACCAACAAGGGCGCCGGTCGCCAGGGCTTCGAGTGGACGCCGCCCGAGGGCATGTCCACCAACGGCATGCGCTTCAAGGTGACGGCCGCCAGCGGCAACACCGCCGTGACGGCAACCCCTCTGACGTCGGCACTGGTTCAGGCCGTCAACACCACCAATGGCACGCTGACGCTGGAATTGAGCAACGGCAGCAGCACCGCTTACAGCCAGGTCAAGGCTGTTTCCTGATCCTGAAAGGACATCATCATGGGCTTCCAACAAGGTCTCTCCGGCTTGAACAGCTCCAGCAAAAGCCTGGAGGTGATCGGCAACAACGTCGCCAATGCGAACACCTACGGTGCCAAGTCCTCTCGGGCTGAATTCGCCGACATGTATGCCGCCTCGCTGGGTGGCAGCGGTGTCAACAAGATCGGTATCGGGGTGCGCGTGGCCGCGGTGGCACAACAGTTCACCCAGGGCAACCTGACCACCACCTCGAACCCGCTGGACATTGCCATCAACGGCGATGGCTTCTTCATGGTCCAGCGCTGGGACCCTGTCAGCGGCACCGAGGACCTGCAAGCGGCGGGTGAGCGCCTGTACACCCGCAATGGCCAGTTCAAGGTGGACAGCTATGGCTACATCGTGAACAACGAGGGCCACAAGGTTCTGAGCCAGGACAGCCAGCCGATCAAGCTGAACCTGACCGGTGGCGCCGCGCAGGCGACCAGCCGCATCACGGCGGATTTGAACCTGAATGCCGCGGAAGCCACCGACACCGCGTTCGATGCCACCGTTTACCCGCCCACTGCCGGCACCTACTCGTTTGCGACGACACAAACGCTGTACGACGCATCCGGTGAGGCGGTGCCGCTGGAGTACTACTTCCGCAAGAGCGGCGTGGACCAATGGCAGGTGTTCACGGCCGTGGACGGCACCTACCTCAACGGCGGGAACGCGTCCTTCACGGTGAACTTCGACCCTGCCACCAGTCAGCCCCTGAACATCGTCAACAGCGCCGGCGCCACGCTCACTGGCGTCAGCCTGGCCTCGGTCGGCTTGCCCACGATTCCAGCGTCTGGCACACGCTCGGCCATCGCAGGTGTGCTGGTGGACTTCAGCGGCATCACACAGTACGCCGGCAGCTCCACCATCAATGAGCTGACGCAGTCGGGCTACCCCAAGGGCGACTTCTCCAGCTTCCAGATCGACTCGAACGGCGCCGTGCTGGTGCGCTACACCAACGGCGTGACCAAGGTGGGTGGTCAGATCGGTCTGGCCCGTTTCACCAACTCGCAAGGCCTGCAACCTGTGGGTGGCAACGAGTGGAAAGACACGTCTGCGTCGGGCGCGCCGCTGGTGGACAAGCCCGGCAGTGGTCGCTTCGGCCTGCTGCAAGGCGGCGCCCTGGAAGAATCCAACGTAGACCTGACCGGCGAACTCGTGAACATGATCGTGGCGCAGCGTGCTTATCAGGCCAATGCGCAGACCATCAAGACCGAAGATCAGGTGCTGCAGACCCTGGTCAACCTGCGCTGATCGGTAGCGCACTCAGGAGCCCATCATGGACCGCATGATCTACCTCAGCATGGCTGGCGCCAAGATGAACATGCAGCGCCAGGAGGTGCTCTCGCACAATCTGGCGAACGTGAGCACCACGGGCTTTCGCGCCGAGTTGCAAGCGGTGCGCGCCGTGCCCGTGCGTGGAGACGGTGCCAGCACCCGCGTGTACGCCCTCGACACCACGGTGGGCTACGACGACAGTGCTGGCCCCATCAACTTCACCGGCCGGGCGCTGGATGTGGCCATGCGTGGCCAGGCCATGCTGACGGTGCAGGGGCTCGATGGCACGGAGGCTTACACCCGCGCCGGCTCGCTGGTGGTGGACTCGCAGGGCAACCTGATGACCCACGGCGGCTTGCCGGTGATGGGCGATGGTGGCCCCATCACGATTCCAGCGGGCACCACGCCCAGCATTGCCCCCGATGGCACGGTGAGCGTGCGCCAGCAAGGCGGCATCACCACGCCGGTGGGCCGCATGAAGCTGGTGACGCCCGAGACCAAGCTGGTGCGGGGGGACGACGGCCTGTTCCGCTCTCCCGACGGCGACCTGCCGGCCGATGCCACCGCGCAGTTGCAAGACGGTGCGCTGGAGGGCTCGAACGTGAACCCGATCGAGACCATGGTGTCGATGATCACGGCCGCTCGCCAGTTTGAAACGCAGATGAAGATGATGCAAACCGCAGAACAGGCGGAGAAAGCTGCCGCTCAACTGCTGAACAACGGTGCCTGATTGCCCGGACACTGAACGGGCATTGCGTATTGACCTCAAAGGAGAACGGCCATGATGCGTTCACTGTGGATTTCCAAGTCGGGCATGGATGCCCAGCAGGTTCAGCTGGACCACATCTCGCACAACCTGGCCAACAGCTCGACCACGGGCTACAAGCAGTCGCACGCGCAGTTCGAGGATCTGATGTATCAGACCCTGCGGCAAAGCGGCGCGAACAGTTCCGAGCAGACGCAGCTGCCCACCGGGCTGCAAGTGGGCCTGGGCGTGCGCACGGTGGCCACTTCGCGCGAGTTCACGCAAGGCACCTTGCAACAGACCTCCAACAGCCTGGACCTGGCCATTCAGGGCGACGGCTTCTTTCAGATCACCATGCCGGACGGCACCACGGGCTACACCCGCGATGGCTCGTTCAAGCTGGACTCGAACGGCCAGATCGTCACCAACAACGGCTATGTGCTGCAGCCGGGCATCACGGTGCCGGCCAACGCCAAAAACCTGACCATTGGCAACGATGGCACGGTGACGGTGACGCTGCCGGGTTCGACCGCGGTGCAACAGCTGGGTCAATTGCAGCTGGCCACCTTCATCAATCCGGCCGGTCTGGACCCCAAGGGCCAAAATCTGTTTGCAGAAACCGCCGCTTCGGGCACTCCGCAAACCGGCAGCCCCAACACCGAAAACTTCGGTTCGCTGTCGCAGGGCTTTCTGGAGTCGTCCAACGTGAACGTCGTGCAGGAGCTGGTCACCATGATCCAGACCCAGCGCGCCTATGAGCTGAACTCCAAGGCGATCCAGACCTCGGATCAGATGCTGCAGAAGCTGGGACAACTGTGATGACCGCCGCCCGCCCTTCTCTCATCGTGGCCGCCTTGTCGGGTGTGCTGCTGAGTGGCTGCATCACCCTCAATCCCAAGGTCGATGTGCTGGAGCCTACCCAGACGCGCCCCGTGGCCGCCGTGCAGCAGCCCGTGTCCAATGGCGCGATCTTTCAAAGCGCAGGCTACCGCCCGCTGTACGAGACGCACCGTGCACGCATGGTGGGCGACATCGTGAACATCGAGATCAACGAGGTGGTCGAAGCCTCGCAATCCAAGACCAGCAACATCCAGAAGGGTGGCTCGCTGTCGGCCAAGACGAAGATGCCGCTGGGCGCCAGCATCCTGTCCAAGATCGACGCCGATCTGCCCAATCTGGATGCCTCGGTCTCGAGCAACAACAACTTCAGCGGCAAGGGCAACGCCACCAGCGACAACGAGTTCCGGGGCAACATCACGGCCACCGTCATCGAGGTGCTGCCCAACGGCCACTTGGTGGTCTCGGGCGAAAAGCAGATCGGCGTGGGCTCCAATGTCGACGTGCTGCGCTTCTCGGGCCAGATCGATCCGGTCACGATCCGTCCAGGCAATGTGGTCCCCTCCTCTCAGGTGGCCAATGTGCGTCTGGAGCAGCGCGGCCAGGGCGCACAGCAGGAATCGCAGGTAATTGGGTGGCTTGGACGGTTCTTTTTGAGCCTTGCCCCGTTCTAAAGTTCTCCAAAATGGTGCCGAACCCCTGAAGGATTCGGCCCATGAACACCACCTCCACTCTCACCAAGCCGCTGATCGCTCTGGCCTTTGTGGCCGCCTCGGCCTTGTCGTGGTGGCCGATGGAGGCCCAGGCGGTGCGTCTCAAGGAGATTGCCGCCGTTCAAGGCGTGCGCTCCAACCAATTGATGGGCTACGGCCTGGTCGTGGGCCTGGATGGCACCGGCGACCAGACCACGCAAACCCCCTTCACCACCCAAAGCCTGACAGCGATGCTGCAGCAGATGGGGGTGAACCTGCCGGCCGGCACCAACATGCAGCTCAAGAACGTGGCCTCGGTGTTGGTCACGGCCACGCTGCCCGCGTTCGCTCAACCTGGCCAGGCGATTGACATCAACGTCTCGTCCATGGGCAATGCAAAGTCCTTGCGCGGTGGCACATTGATCGCCACCCCGCTCAAGGGCGCCGACGGGCAGATCTACGCTCTGGCGCAGGGCAACGTGGTGGTGGGCGGCGCAGGCGCCTCGGCCGGCGGCTCGAAAGTGCAGGTCAACCACCTCAGTGCAGGCCGCATTCCGGAAGGTGCCACGGTGGAGCGCAGCGTACCGACCCCCTGGCTGCAAGGTCGCACCATCCAATACGACCTGCGTGCCGACGATTTCAACACCGCCCGTGAAGTGGCCGATGCCATCAACCGCGCCAAGGGCCCTGGGACAGCGGAGGCCATCAGTGGCCGCACCGTGGCCGTGAATCTGCCCATGCAACCGGGTGAACGCGTGGCCTTCATCGCCGACCTGGAGAACCTGTCCATCGACCGCGCGGCCCCGGCCGCCAAGGTGGTGATCAACGCCCGCACCGGCTCGGTGGTGCTGAACCAGGCCGTGACCGTGGGTCCCTGCGCGGTGGCCCACGGCAACCTGTCCGTCACCATCAGCACCACCCCGGTGATCAGTCAGCCCACCCCCTTGTCGCAAGGCCAGACGGTGGTGGCCGAGAAGTCCAACATCCAGCTCAACCAGGAGCCGGGCGCCCTGATCCAGATGCCGGCGGGCACCAAGCTCACCGATGTGGTCAAGGCCTTGAACGCCCTGGGCGCCAATCCGCAAGACCTGCTGGCCATCCTGCAGGCCATGAAGGTGGCCGGTGCCCTGAATGCGGAACTGGAGGTGATCTGATGAGCAGCCCCACGCTTTCAGGCCGGCACAACGGCCTGACCATGGACCTGCGCTCGCTGGACCAGCTGAAGGCGGCTTCCGGCAAGAGTGCGTCCAGCCAGAGCACGATCAAGGAAACGGCGCGCCAACTCGAGGGCCTGTTCATGCAGGAGCTCATGAAGAGCATGCGCGCCACCACCATGAACAGCGGCATGCTCGACAACTCGGGCACCGAGATGGGCCAGAGCATGCTGGACACGCAACTGGCCAACCAGATGACCGGCTTGCCACGTGGCCTGAGCGCCCTGATCGAGCGTCAATTGGCGCGGCAGATGGGCGTGAACACCTCGCAAGACGGTGCGTCGCAGCCCCTCACCCTGAACGAGTTGCCCGAGCGCCCCACCTTGAGCCTGAACCGCACCGATGGCAGCCATGTGGCCACCGCCCTGCCGCTGGATCGCCGCATGGAGGCACGCCTGCCTGCCACCACGCTGGAAGCCGCCGGCACGACCGGCGCGGCCAGCAACCGCAAGCTCAACCCGGCCGAAAGCTTCGTGCGCAAGCACCAGGCGGCCGCCGATGCCGCCGAACGGGCCACGGGCATTCCGTCTTCCCACATCCTGGGACAGGCGGCTTTGGAGTCGGGCTGGGGCAAGCGCGAAATCCGCACCGCCGACGGTGGCAACAGCCACAACCTGTTCGGCATCAAGGCCACCTCGAACTGGAAGGGCAAGGTGGCAGAGGTCACCACCACCGAGTACATCGGTGGCGTGGCCCGCAAGGTCACGGCCAAATTCCGTGCGTATGACTCGTACGAAGAGGCCTTCAAGGACCACGCCCGCCTGCTCAGCCAGAGCCCCCGGTACAGTCAAGCCATGGCTCAGACTGACTCTGTGCGTGGCTATGCCCAAGGTCTGCAACGCGGTGGTTACGCCACCGACCCGGCGTATGCCGATAAGCTGACCCAGGTGATCAACACCGCCTTGCGTCTGCAACAGCGCTCGGCTTGACGCCTGAGAGGAGACACGCATGGGATCCGGAATTTTTGCACTGGGCACGGGAGCGATGACCGCGGCCCGCGCCATGCTGGACACCACCGCTCACAACATCAGCAACGTCAACACGCCGGGCTATTCTCGTCAGCAAGTCGAGTTGGCCACGGAAGACGGTCTGTTCACCGGCGCCGGTTTCTTCGGTCGGGGTGTGCGCCTGACCACGATCTCACGCGCCACCAATGAAATCCTGGTCAAAGAGACCAACATGAACACGGCGGCCGCCTCGGCAGACGCCACCCGCTTGAACAAGCTAGAGCAACTGGAAGACGTGTTGCCCTTGGGCCAGTCCGGTTTGGGCTATGCCGCCACCCAGTTTCTCAACAGCTTTGTCGACGTCTCCAACCAGCCACTGGACATGTCGGCGCGCCAGGTGGCACTGGCCAAAGCGCAGGAATGGGTCAGCCGGGTCCGCACGGCAGACCAGCAACTCACGCAGTTGCAAAGCGGCGTGGTCTCCGACCTCACGCTGAATGTGGAACAGGTCAACAACCTCACCCGCAACATCGCCGAGATCAACCAGAGCATAGCGACATTCAAGGGCAGCGGACACACGCCCAATGACCTGCTGGATCGCCGCGACAAGATGATCAACGACCTGAACAAGCTCGTTCAGGTGAACACGGTGGAGGCCGACGACGGCAGCTTGAGCGTGTTCATGGGTGGCGGACAGTTGCTCGTGCTGAGCAACGCTGCGCAGACCTTGTCCGTGGTGCGCGACCCCAGCAACAACGCCCTGGGGCGGGTGGCGCTGCAGACCCCCAACGCCAGCAACCCAAGCGCGCCCAACAACCGCATCCTCGACAGCGATCAGATCACCGGCGGTGCCATCCAGGGGCTGCTACAGTTTCAGGATGTGGATCTGGCCGCCACCCGGAGTGATCTGGAAGCCTTTGTCTCGGACTTCGCCGGTGCGGTGGATGCGCAGCAGGCCCTGGGTGAAACCGCGCCCGGGGTGACGGGGGCCGCCTTTTTCGGCGGTGGGCCTTACAGCGCCAGCACCCTCGCGGTCAGCCTCACCGATCCCGCCGGCATTGCCGCCTCGGCGCCCCCCTTTAGCTCCAGTGACAACACCAATGCCCGCAACATGCTGGCCTTGCGCGATCAGGCCATCGTCACGCTGAACGGCCTGCCCCCTTCCACGCTCACCGATGCCTATTCCCAGATGATTGGCAACCTGGGGGTGCTGGTGCAGAACGGTCGTACAGCGTCTGAGATCTCCAGCACGCTGGAAGACAACTCCCGACAAATGCTCAGCGGCGAGACCGGCGTCAACCTTGACGAAGAGGCCTCCCGCCTGATCCAGTATCAACAAAGCTACCAAGCTGCCGCCAAAGTGCTGCAGGTTGCTCAGACCGTGTTCGACACGCTGCTGAGCATCAACCGTTAAGGAGCGTGACCATGCGACTCTCCACGGCTTACCGCTACGAACAAACCATCACCAACCTGCAGCAGCGCCAGCAGGATCTCAGCACGGCCCAGATCCAGCTGACGTCGGGCAAGCGCGTCAACGCTGCCAGCGACGACCCGACGGCCGCCGCGCGCGCCGAACGCGCCCTGGCCTCCATGGCCCGCTCCGACGCCGACCTGCGCGCCGTGCAAGCCAGCCGCAACGCCATGTCTCTGGCCGAATCGGGCCTGGGCAATGCCGTGGACCTGTTGCAAACCGCGCGGGAAACCATCGTGGCAGCCGGCAACGCCACTTATTCGCAAAGCGAGCGTGAAGCGCTCACCGCCAAACTGCGCGAAATCCGCAAGCAACTCGTGTCCGTGGCCAACCAGCCCGATGGCGGTGGCGGCTACGTTTTTGGCGGCAAGGGCGCCACGACCGCCCCGTTCACCGAAACGGCGGGCGTCGTCAACTTCAACGGCACGCCCGGCGAGGTGCTGGCCGCCTCCACCGAACAGGTCAACTTGACCATGAACGGCGAGGCGATCTGGATGAACATCACCCGCGACCTCGGCGGCGGCACCACCGAAAGCTTCAGCGTGTTCACCGCCCTGGACACGGCCATCACCGACCTGGAGGCGGGCACCAACGTCAGCGGCACGGTGACCACGGGCCTGGCACGGCTCGACCGCGCCCTGGGTCAGTTCCAGACCGCACGCTCCCAGGCCGGTGAAATGCTCAACCGCCTCGACGGGATCGAATCGCGTCTGGCAGACAGCAAGCTGGCGTCTCAGACTGAAAAGTCGAACGCCGAAGATCTGGACATGGTGCGCGCCATCTCCGAATTTCAAAACAAGCAAACCGGGTACGAAGCCGCACTTCAGAGCTACGCATCGATTCAGAAAATGTCACTGTTCCAGTACATTAGCTGAAACCCGATCCTCGCTGCGTCGCTTCCATGAACCATCCCATCCTGGGTCAGACCGCCCTCGCCTACAGCCCTGTCATCGACCGCAACCGCACCGTCATCGCCACCCGCCTGACGGTGATGCCGCTGACACAAGATGCCGCACCCGATGCCGCAGCCTTGCTGGCGGCCCTGGCAGAGACCTGGCCCGAAGGTGGGCAACAGCTGTGGCTGAACGTGACCAGCGAAAGCCTGCTGCAGGACCTGCTGCAAACCGAGGTGCCGGCACACATTTACATCGAAGTGCCGGCCTTCATGGCGACTGACCCGGGCAACAGCGCCGCCTTGCTCGCTCTTCACAGCCGCAAGAACACCCTGCTGCTCAAAGGGCGGCCGCTGCAAGAGTTGCCCCGGGAAGTGCTGCCCTGCTTCAAGTATTCGCTCATCGACTACGCCGATGACCGACGGATCCAGCAAGGCAACCCGACCCAGCCCAGCACGGCCCCAGAGGGCACGGTGCGCAGCATCAGCCACGTTCAAGCCGGCATCACCAGCATTGAAGAGATGGAGCTGTCGTTCCGCAAAGGGGCGGTGGCCGTACTCGGCTGGCCCATCGACAACGTCATCGACCAGTCCAGCAAGCCCGCCGACCAGCCTGCCCTGCAGGTGATCGTGCAGTTGATCGACCAGCTGCACCGCGGCGAGGACATCGAAGACCTCGAAAACACCCTCAAGCGTGACCCGCCCCTGGCCTTCAAGCTGATGCGCTACATCAACTCGCCGGCTTTCGGGTTGTCGGTCGAGATCAGCTCCTTCCGCCACGCCATCATGATCCTGGGCTACCAGCGCCTCAAGCGCTGGCTGGCCCTGTTGCTGGCCACCGCCAGCAAGGATCCCAACATGCGTCCGGTCATGTTCGCCGCCGTGCGCCGTGGCCTGCTGATGGAAGAGCTCGCCAAGATCAGCGGTGACGACGAGATGCGCAACGAGTTGTTCATCTGCGGCGTGTTCTCGCTGCTCGACCGCATGTTCCGTCAGCCTTTCAGCGAGTTGCTGAAAACGATCCCGGTCCCCGAGCGGGTCTTCCAGGCCCTGGCAGACCAGTCCGGCCTCTACGAGCCCTATTTCGAACTGGTCCAGGCCATCGAGGCCGGCATCATCTACGACATCAAGGACGTGGCCGACAAGCTGCTGCTGACGTTCCCCGACCTGAACGCCGCGATCCTCAAGGCCATGTACAACGCCGCCCAGCTGGACTGAGCCACGGCGACGTCGCCTAAGATGCGGCATGCACGCCGCCGACACCCCTTACGCCGACCTCACGCCCGATCTCGTCCTGGACACCCTGGAGGCCTTTGGCCAAGGCGTGGACGGGCGACTGCTGCAGCTGAACTCCTACGAAAACCGCGTCTTCCAGGTGGGTCTGGACGATGGCGGTTTCGTGGTCGCCAAGTTCTACCGTCCCGGACGCTGGAGCGACGCCCAGATCCTGGAAGAACACACCTTCACCCAGGCCCTGGCCGATGCCGAGGTGCCTGCCGTGCCGCCGCTCACGCTGGCGGCCACCGGCACACCAGGGGCGACGCTGCTGGGCAGCCCGCCCACCCTGGGCGCCTTTCGCGGGCACCGCGTGGCCGTCTCCCCCCGCCGCGGCGGGCGGGCGCCGGAGCTGGAAGACCCTGAGGTGCTGCGTTGGCTGGGACGATTCTTGGCCCGCCTGCACACCGTGGGCGCCGAACAACCCTTCACACACCGCCTGCGACTGGATGTCGACCAGACCGGCCGTGGTGCCCGCGACTGGCTGGCGAACCACGGCATCCTGCCTCCCGACCAGGCTCCTCGCTGGCTGAGTGCGGCCGACCAGGCTCTCGACCTCGCTCAAGCGGCCTTCGACCGCATCCCCGACCTGCGCTACCGCCGCGTGCACGGAGACTGCCACCCCGGCAATGTGCTGTGGACCCCCGACGGCCCCCACTTTGTCGACCTCGACGACGCGTGCATGGCTCCGGCCGTGCAGGATTTCTGGATGCTGCTGAGCGGCAACGAAGCCGACCGCCGCGGTCAGCTGGACGCCCTGCTTGATGGCTACGAGACCGTGGCCGAGTTCGACTGGCGCGAGCTGCGCCTGATCGAGCCGCTGCGCACCCTGCGCATCCTTCACCACAGCGCCTGGCTGGCACGGCGCTGGGCGGACCCGGCCTTCCCGGCGGCCTTCCCCTGGTTTGGCAGCGGCAATTACTGGCAGCAGCAAACCGACCTGCTGAACCAGCAAATCGAACTGCTGCAGGCCCCCACGGACCAGCCTGCCTGGCTGTCTTGACGACCGCGCCAACCCGCGTGACATAGTCCCGAGACCAGCCCACACCATCCGTCGCTCACAGGCGGCCGGGTGTAAGGTATCGGCTGGAGTGAACAGGAGATTTCTGGATGAGTGCGGCGACCGCCCAGTCCGACAGCAACCGCAGCGTGTGGACCTTGATCCTCGCAGGCGCTGCCTTGATTGCCTTGCTGGCCCTGGCGGCCTGGTCATGGCAGAAGTTCGTTCAGGCGCCCTCTGAACAGTCCCGCCCGGTGCCCATCTATCTGAGCATCAACAAGATCGAAACCAAGATGTCGGACGGCAGCGTGCTCGCCTTCAAATTCGGACTGCAGTTGCAGGACGCGAAAGATCAGAAGGCACTGGGGCCCTATGCCCCGGCGTTTCGCACCATGGTCGAGACCATGACGACCGAGCTCAGTTACGAAGATCTCTCCCGCCCGGACAGCATGACCGAGATGGGGGGCTACATCCAGTACACGCTCAACGACTACCTGACACAGCAAGGCCTGCCCCAACGCATCCAGGGCGTGCTGTTCGAAGACTGGCTCTTGCTGATGTGATTCAGCCCTTGGCGCTGACCGTGACCTTGGTTTTGCGTGCCACCGGTTTGCGCGTCTTGGAGGCTGCAGTTTTACGCGACAGGCGTCGGCTGATCTCGTCCGAGTCGATCCAGTAGTCAGCCCCCTTGAGGATGCGGTCCACCTCGTCATCCGACAGGAAAGGCGTGCAGATGCGCCGCATCACTTTCTCGAACCAGCGCCCCACTGCGGCAATTTCGGCCTGTTGCTCATTGCCCTTGCCCGCGAAGATGCCGGAATAGGTGTGGAACATGAGCTGACAGTTGTCGTGCACGAACAGCTCATCCCCGCTGAGGAAAATGAGGGCCGCCATCGAGTACGCACGGGCCTCCAGGATGGTGACCACCCGGGCGCTGGATGCCGCGATGTTGTTGATGATCTGCAGCCCCGTGTTGAAGTCCCCACCGGGGGAGTTCAGGTGCAGGTAAATCAGATCCGTTTCACTGGCGGTGCGCAGCGTGTAGAACAACTCGGTGTAGTACTGCGGCTCTTTGAGCTCACCGCAGATGTAGTACGACACCTGCCGCACCGGCACCTGACGCTCGTAGCGCAGCAGGCCCTGAAACGGCACGACGTCGGTGTCGGCCTCATCGTCATCATCGCGTCGGGTGGCAACTGGCAAGGTGCAATCCTCCATGGAACGGAATGGCCATTATGCGCAGGCCATGTCACCGGGTTGAGGCTCAGCCAGCACAATGGTCTGACGGCCTGCCTCCTTGGCGCGGTACATCGCGGAATCCGCGCGCTGCAACAAGCGGTCTTCGCTGCCCGCCTCGCTGTGGAAGAGCAGCAAGCCAATGCTCGCGCCGCATTCATGCATCACGTGCCGCACACTGCCATCTTCTTGCGGCAGATTCAGGTGATAGGGCTCGGACAGACTGCGCAGCACCTTGTCGGCCACATTGCGTGCCTGAGCCAGAGAGGTAGGCCGGTCTTCGTGCAGATCGGCCAGCATCACCACGAACTCGTCGCCACCAAAGCGCGCCACCGTGTCGGTTTCGCGCACGCAACGCATCAGACGCTGCGCCACCTCGATCAACACCAGATCGCCAGCCACATGGCCGTGCGCATCGTTCACAGGCTTGAAGTGATCCAGATCCAGGAACATCAATGCCCCATACCGGGGCAAACGCTTGTGACTGGCCAATGCCTGCTTGAGTCGATCGCGCATCAGCACGCGGTTGGGCAACTGCGTCAGGCTGTCGTGGTAAGCGAGAGAGCGAATCTGGCTCTCCATCTCGACGCGGTCCTGAATGTCGGTGAGAAAATTGAGGGTGGCCGGACGCCCCCCCCCACTCGAACTGCGTGCCACTGATCTCAAACCAGCGCAGGCCACGGTCATGGGTGAGCACGCGCAGCGGGTACTTCAAGCCTTGGGCCATGCCCTGCACCCGCAGGTTGTAGGACTCCAGCACCTTGGCACGGTCGTCTTCGTACACGAACTGCAGCAGGTTCTGGCCCAGCACATCCTCGGCGGTGTACCCCAGCAAAGACAACAGCATCGGATTGACAAACTGCACCCGCCCGCTTTGCGCCACCACAATGCCCTCGGACGCGTTTTCAACCAGCAGGCGGTAGTTGGTGCTGCTGCGCGCCAAGGCCTTGGCCAGCCGCTCCTCACTCATCAACACCACGCCCAGAACCAGCAGCGACATGCCGACCAAGGCAGCCACCACGGAAAGCGACTGCACCGCGCTGGCATCACGGAACGACAACGCGGGATGATCGGCGGTGAGTGCGCCATGCAAGCGCAGCACAAAGATCAGCAACACCAGGCCGACGCCGCTCAGTGCGATGAAACGACCACGCCCCGGCAGCGCCGGGTGGGGAAGCCATAGCTGCCACACCATGCACACACACAGGCCCCCGTACACCACGCTGCCCAGCGCCACACGCAAGGCCAGGTGATCCGGCGACGGAAAGAAAGCAAAAACCAGCGGCAGTGCCAGGACGGGTCCCCACCACCAGATGCGCCGAGCCTGTACGGCGCGAAGGTCAAGAAACACCTCCACCAACAGCACCATGCACCCTACCAAGGCGGCATTGCCCAGCACGACCGGCACGAAAGGGGGGGCTTTGCCTGTCTGCGCAAAACAGACGTAGGCCACCCCATGCAAGGCCATCGCCAGGGCGCACCACAGCAGATCCTTTTTGCGAGGCACGGCCACCCAGGCCAGCGCCACCGCCCAGGCAAAACTGAGAACGACCACCACCAGCAACAGCGTCGGCGCATGCATACCGGTCATGGTAACGCGCTCCAGGCCCACAAGGAGACGACCGCCACGCACACCACATCCAGTGCGCCCCCCGCCAGCAGCATGTGCCGCTGCGGGATGCGCCCGGTGCCAAACACCAGCGCATTGGGTGGCGTGGCCACCGGCAAGGCAAAGCCACAAGATGCCGCCAACGCAACGGTGATCACCAGCACATCCTGTGGCAGACCCATGCGCGATGCGATGGCCGCAAACACGGGAATCAACAAGGCCGCTGCCGCGGTGTTGCTGGCGAACTCGCTCAAGAGCACCATGAAGGCGCACACGGCCAACAGCATCCACACCGGATTGCTGCCCTCCAATCCCTGTGCCACCTGTGTCCCCAAGACCTGCGAAGCGCCAGACGCGCCCAGCAGATCCCCCAGGGCCAAACCGCCTCCGAACAGGATCAACACCCCCCAGTCGGTTTGCTCGGACAACTGCGCCCACGAGGTCAGCCTCAGCCAGACCACGGCCACCAAGGCAGCCAGCGCAAAAACGTTTCAGGACTCTGAATGCCCCAAGCTTGCAGGCGAGGCCCGCCAAGCGTCCACCCCAAGGCCGTGGCACCGAAGACCAGCACCGTGAGCACGCGATCACGGGTCCAGGGCACCACTTCCGCCTCGATGGGGATGCGCTGGTTCAGTCGAGGGCGCAACACCAACCACAAGGTCAGCACCATCAGGGGCATCAACACCGCCACCAACGGCAACCCAATGCGCAACCACCCTGCAAAATCCACCCCCGCAGCCCGCGCGGCGAGCGCATTGGGCGGAGAACCCACCAAGGTGCCCAAACCACCCAGGCTGGCTGCATAGGCCACCCCGAGCAAGACAAAGGTATGGGTCAGGCGGTCACGCTCAGGGTCCACGGCCTGCAACACACCCAGGGTGAGCGGCAGCATCATGGCCGCTGTGGCTGTGTTGCTGATGCCCATGGACAGAAGTGCCGTGGCCGCGAACAGCAAGCCCACCGCAGCGCCGAGGTGCCCGCGCGACAAGGCCAACAGGGCGACAGCCATCTTGCGATCGAGTTGCTGCACCCGCAAAGCCGCCGCCAGTGCAAAGCCCCCCAGAAAGAGAAACACGATGGGATCGGCAAAGGGTGCCAGCGCCTTCTGCGTGGTCAAGCCCTCGAAGCCCAACAGCAAGGCCCCCAGAGGCACCAACAAGGCCACCACCGCCAGAGGCAGGGCTTCGGTCAACCACAGCACACCGATGAAAACAGTGAGGCCGAGGCTCTTGCGAACCTCGGCCTCAAAGGGCAGCCCCGCATACAGCAAGGCCGACATGGCCAGCGCCCCCAGCATGATGACCGCTGAGCGCACGCTGGCAACTGGCATCAGAAGGTTTCCCAGTCCTGATCGTCGACCACAGCGGCCTTGGCGGAACGTGCTGGCGCAGGGGCCGGAGCGGAGACTGGCGCTTTGGGCGCAGCCTTTGCCGGCGCCGGGGCCTGTGCCACAGGCTCAACCTTGGGGGCGGCCGCGGGCGCGCTCACTTTGGGTGTCGTGCGTGGTGCAGGCGCGTTGTGCATCGGCGCTCTGACTGGCTTGGGCATCGCCAAGGCCGACGTCACCACACCACCGTTGACCTTGAACAAGGACACCACCTCACCCAGCTTGCGCGCCTGTTCGCTCAAGGCACTCGCCGCTGCGGCAGATTCCTCCACCAGGGCTGCGTTCTGCTGCGTCATCTGGTCCAGATTGCCCACGGCCTGGTTCACCTGGCTGATGCCCTGCTGCTGTTCGCTGGCGGCAGCCGAGATCTCGGCGATCAAGTCACCCACACGTTGCACACCCATCACGATGTCCTGCATGGCAGACCCTGCCTCGGTGACCTGCTGAGAACCCGACTCGACGCTTTCCACAGAACGCTGGATCAAGGTCTTGATTTCCTTGGCCGCCTCGGCGCTGCGGTGCGCCAGGCTGCGCACCTCGCTTGCCACCACGGCAAAGCCACGTCCTTGCTCACCCGCACGAGCCGCCTCCACCGCCGCGTTCAGGGCGAGGATGTTGGTCTGGAAGGCGATGCCGTCGATGACGCCGATGATGTCAGCAATGCGACGCGAGCTGTCAGAGATGTGCTGCATGCTGTTGACCACATTGCCCATGACCTCCCCACCGCGCGTGGCGGCCTGGGTGGCATTGAGCGCCAGCTGGTTGGCCTGTCGTGCGGTTTCGGCCGACTGGGTCACGTTGCTGGTCAACTGTTCCATGCTGGCCGCAGTTTCTTGCAGGTTGGCGGCGGTCTGCTCGGTGCGAGACGAAAGATCCTGGTTGCCGTTGGCAATCTCGGTGGAGGCGGTCGACACCGAATCGACCCCCGCACGCACCTCGGAGACCAGACCGCGCAAGCGTTCACTCATCTGCGCAAACGCCTTCAGCAGGTCACCAAACTCGTCATGACGGGACGTGTGCAGATTCTGTGTCAGATCACCCTCGCTGATAGACTTGGCGACCGCGATCACCTGTTGCAGCGGGTGCACGATGGAGCGAATCAGGATCAGGGTCAAGCCCACCGCCACGGCCAACAAGAAGGCTGCAGCAATCAGGCCGACGATGGCGGCCAACTTGCGCGATTCGTGCATGTGCACGACGGCTTCGTCTCGCGCTTTCTGCTCCAGCTTGATGAAGGCTTCCAGAGAGGCGATCAGCTTATTGGCCGCCGGCGTGAACTCTTGCTCGGTGAAACGCTGCATGGCTTCGGTGTCGCCCGCGGCTTTCATCTCGGGCACGCGCTTGAGCAAGGCAAGCACCTCAGTGCGCATCTTGCCGACCTGTTCATACGCCTGCTTCTCTTCGTCGGTGATCAGGTACTTCTGCACTTCTTCCTGCACCTTGGTGATCGCCGCCGAGTTGGCCGCAGACCGCTCGGAGAGCATCTTGCTGGCAGCCGGATCCTGCACGTTGACCGCGGCCGTGGTGCGCTCAATGACCACCTGGGTCAAGCCCAACCACTGCCCGGCACGGGTGATGGCCTCTTCTTTTTGCAGCACTTCCTCCAGCGCCGACACCATGGCCACGCTCGCTCGGTTCTGCGTGAAAGCGGCGGCTGCCAGCATCACAATCAGCAAGCCCATGACCGTGCCCCACAATTTGGGGCCCACGCGAATATCGTCCAGCTTCATATCGTCATCCCGTTGTGCGTTCAACTAAGCTGGTTCAATTTACCTGATCGGCCAAGGAGCGCGACACATTGACGCGGAAATAGTCAAAGGTCGTGCAAGACACCGCACCTTGGGAAGATCGGACGTCGCAAAAACGCACATCCGCCCGCCACAACATGACGCGATACCGAAGGATTTACTCTTTTGCGTAAGGCGCCAACACCCGGCAGGTCACCGCAAAAGGCACGTGATAAGTGTCAAACCATTGCGCGGCGGTTCGCCAGGACATGTCACCGCGCTCCAACAAGCGCAAGGCCCGGTCAATCATGCGTCGCATCTCGTGTCGATAACGCTGCTCCACCATGGTCCACCCCATTTGGTTTGATTTTCAGATCAATATAGCGATATTTTCATGAAGCGCAATACATGACGCGGCCCATCCCCGCACGCCAGACGGGGCATGGGGGATACTCAGTCGTTTACGACATCCCCTCACTGGAATCCCATGACCAAACACCGCAGCCGACGCCAACGCAAGAAGCTTCATATCGGCGAATTTCAAGAATTTGGATTTGCCATCAAAACACAACTGAAAGCCGATGCCCGCGAAGAGGTTTTTGTCGATGCTCTGCTGGAGGAGGTAATCGAACCCCATGGGCTGGAGTTTGGCGGCTGGGCCAACGGCGGTTTCATCACCAAGGCGGTGCGTGGCAGTGTGTCCGCAGCCGACCGCGAAGCGGTGATCACCTGGCTGCGTACACGACCTGACGTTCAGGCGGCACGCGTCAGCGAACTGGTGGATGCCTGGTACACGGACTTCGTGGCTGATGAGGCGTTGACATCTGTGATGGCGTGACCGACGGTGGGTGCAGATGCGCGCCGGCTACACGCTGGCGCAAACTCGCCATCAAAAAAAAGCACCGTGCGCCAGAGCGCATGGTGCTGATCGGTGTTGGTAGGCCGTGTTGGACTTGAACCAACGACCAAAGGATTATGAGCATGGTTACGGCTAATGTTGTTTTTCGCCACTCGTCGCCATCTGCGGACAACGGACGTTAACAACCTCAACAGCCCTGCGGGTCAAACGGCAAGTCTCGGTAAACCGTTACCGGCCTCGATCAACGCTCGGCGTAGCAAGCGTGCGATCTATCTCTGCAAAAGGCACGGGGCTCGTAGCCACCGCGTAGCAAGATTTCCCGCATGCACAAAGACCAACCGACCCCCAGCAACCGCCTAAATTTCACCAAGCGCGCCCTCGACCGGCTGACGCTGCCGTCCGAAGGTGTGGCCTACTTCTACGACACGGACACCAAAGGACTCGCGATCAGCGTCGGCAAGACCGGCCGGAAGAGTTTCTTGCTCTACCGACGCATCCAAGGCAGGCCAGAGCGCATCAAGATCGGGCGCTACCCGGATGTGAGCATCGAGCAAGCTCGCAAGACGGTCGCGGCGCTGAATGCAGACATCGCGCAGGACCTCAACCCTGCCGAGTCGATGCGCGAACGACGCAGCGAGATAACGCTGGCCGACTTCTTCAAGGTCTACTACGAGCGGCACTCGTCCGTCCGCAAGGTGTCCCACAAGGAGGACATCGAAAAATTCGAGCGCCACATCGACACGAACAGGTACGGCGTCAACCTTGCAAAGCTGCGGCTGTCAGACATCACGCGCGCTCAGCTGATCTCCCATCACGCAAAGATGGGCCATATCCCGACGACGGCCAACCGCGTGATTGCACTCATCAGCTCGATGTACAGCCGTGCCATCCAGTGGGGCTACTTCGACGGCAACCATCCTTGCCGGGGAATGGACAAGTACAGGGAGAAGTCCCGCTCAAGATTCGTACTCCCCGATGAGATGCCCCGCCTCATGCTGGCCATGGAGCATGAAACGAACGAGCTGGTGCGTGACTTCGTGAAACTCGCCCTGTACACGGGAGCACGCCGCAGCAACGTCATGTCGATGCAATGGCCGGATGTTCACCTTGAACGCAAGGAATGGAACATCGAGAGAACAAAGAATGGCGAGCCACAGACCGTGCTGCTGACCCCCGAGGCCATCGAGGTTCTGGAACGAAGAAAGAAGGCTGCCCAAAGCAGCGATTCTCTTTTCGTGTTCCCTGGTTCCGGCGAATGCGGTCATTTGGTGGAGCCACGAGGGGCTTGGGAGCGCATGCTGGCGCGCGGCACGGCGTTGGGTTTGGTGGAGGCGTTGGCAGAGAAGGCAACGGCCAAGACCTTCGACTACCAACTGGCCCTGGAAGAGGCCATCGACTTCCCGTTCCAGACCATCGAACGCTACACGCCATTGGCGGAGAAGCACGGACTGCACTTGCAGCACTACGAGATGCGTGACCTAAAAATCCACGACCTGCGCCGCACGCTAGGCTCTTGGCTGGCCAGCAACGGCACCAGCCTGCCCATCATCGGCAGGGTTCTGAACCACAAGACCCCGGAAGCCACCAAGGTCTACGCTCGATTGATCGTCGCCCCGGTTCGCAACGCCATGGAAGAAGCCACGGCGGCCATGCGCAAGATCGGCGAGCAGTAGAACCACGGCGCGGGACTGATTGAATTTCGCATCACTTGAATAAAAGTAATGCGGATATTAAACTACCCCCTCATGAACCAGTCTGACCACATCCTCGAACTGGCCCGGCACCGGCGCGTGCTGCGGGCAGCGGATGTGCGCGAGCATGGCTGGTCACCGCAGCTGCTGATCCGGCTACACCAGGCCGGAAAGCTGCAACGGCTGGGCCGTGGCCTGTATGGACTGCCCGATGCTGAAGTCACCGAGCACCAGACGCTGATCGAGGTCTGCCAGCGCGTGCCCAAGGCAGTGCTGTGCCTGCTGAGTGCGCTGCAATTTCATGAGATCGGCACGCAACTGCCGCATGAAGTGTGGATTGCGCTGCCCGAAGCGACACAGACCCCGGCGCTGAGCTACCCCACGCTGCGCATCACGCGCCTGCGCGGCACCGCCTACAGCGACGGTATCCAGACCGTGACCGAACACGGTGCCCCCATCCGCGTGTACAGCGCCGCCAAGACTGTGGCCGACTGCTTCAAGTTCCGCAACAAGATTGGCCTGGACGTGGCGCTGGAGGCGCTGAAAGATGCATGGCGCAGCCGCAAGGTCACCATGGCCGAACTGAGCCACTTCGCCAAGATCAACCGGGTCGACCGTGTCATGCAGCCCTATCTGGAGGCGGTGACGCAATGACCGGCAACCTATCCGCGTCGATCCTGGCCCGACTGCTGACCCTCGCCAAACAGCGCGGCGACGACTACAACCTGCTGCTGAACCGCTACGGCATGGAGCGCCTGCTGGCCCGCGTCAGCACGTCCCCGCATGCTGACCGCTTTCTGCTCAAGGGCGCCCTGCTCTTTGCGCTGTGGTACGACACCCCGCACCGCCCGACGCGGGACGCTGACTTGCTGGGCTTTGGCCCTGACGACGAGGCGAACCTGATCGCCACTTTCCGCGACATCGCCGCCATGGACCTGGGCGACGGCATCGTGTTTGACCCCGAATCCGTGAAGGCCGACGCCATTCGCGAGGACAACACCTACGGCGGCACCCGCATCACGCTGGTGGCACGCATCGGTTCCGCACGCTGCGCCCTGCAGATCGACGTGGGCTTCGGCGATGCCGTCACGCCGGGGCCACAGACGGTGGCTTACCCGACTCTGCTGGGTGACTTCCCAGCCCCCACGCTGCGGGTCTATCCGGTCTACACCGTGATCGCAGAGAAATACCAGGCCATGGTGATGCTGGGGCAAGCGAACAGCCGCATGAAGGACTTCTTCGACCTGGCGGTGATCGCACGGCGCACGGAACTGGACGGTGCCACACTGGCAGCAGCCATTGCCGCCACCTTTGCCCGACGCCAGACCGCCCTGCCCACCGAGCGGCCCTTGGCACTGACCCAGCAGTTCAGCGAAGACGCCGCAAAGCTGCGTCAGTGGCAGGCCTTCCTGAACAAGAACCGCATCGAAGCCGCGAGCCTGGGCGAGACCGTCGCACTGCTGGACGACCTGCTGTGGCCACCGACGCAGGTCGCCACCGCCAGCAGTCAGGCAACGGCCACTTGGCGCCCTGAAGCCCTGCGCTGGGTCTAAGCGCCAAGCCGTTCATGCCCTCTCGGCAAACAGCCCGGCGAAATCGTCATGCCAAAAGGGACTTTCGCGTTTCGGGAAAACATAGGCGGAGCCCCCACTGTCAGTCACGCCACCAGCAGCGGGGCGTAGTCCTCCTTTGCTGATAAACCCAACCCCAATGACATGGTCCCGGCCGTGGCTGGCCAGAAATTCACTGACCCGAACGCGAAGGGCCGTTGGTGGCTGATCGCCAGCTCCATCCTGCTGAGCAAGGTCCAACAACGATTCCGCCTCCAGCCCGTCGAGGCCCACCAGGAACATCCCGGCTCTTTGTCCAGACAGCTGCCTGTTGGCCGACCGGGACAGGGTGTCAAACGTGTAGGTCAGCAGAGAGTCGTCTTGCGCGCTCTGAAGCACTAGGACGATGGCGCCTCCACTCTTTCGACCAACGATCAGAGCCTGCCTGTTTGTCGTCCCGGTAATCGTATCGACTTGGTCTCTTGAGATCACGGGCCGCCCGTCGTCTCCAACATCTCCAAGCAGAAGGGGATCGAATTCGTGAATTCGCAGATTCGCCCCATCCAACTGGCAGTTGCTGACGCCAGACAGCACATGACGAACCAATGATTCCGCCAACTTCCGACGTTCCAAGAAGTTCCCTGGCATGCGCCCATCAAGGGTCAGTACAGCCGCGACACCTACTTTCAGCCCTTTCCCAAGAGCATCCAGCTTGGGCGCCACAAGTGCGCAGAAATCCAAGGCGTCACGCTTTGGAATTTTGCGCCCTTTGTCATCGGAGATAGATTTGCACTCGATTTCAAGCCCTTGTGGTCCGAGAGCCGGGATCAAGAGATCCATCGTGCCTCCCCCGGTCACTTCGGGCCATTGAACTACGAGACCACGTCGAAGGAAGTGAGTCGCGGCCGTCAGCTCCAGGCGCATGCCGCGCAAGTCATCAGGGTTCTTCAGCGCACCGTGAACACGGCGCACCAGCTGGGCTCGCTGGGGGCCGGCGGAGGATTCAGCAATCGACAGTATCTGAGCGGCAAAGGCCATGCACGGATACAGCGGGCTGATGTCCATCTGGTGCACGGGCAACCGGCCATACTTCTTCGTGAGTTCGGACG
Organism: Aquabacterium sp. G14; assembly: GCF_037482285.1. Lineage (NCBI taxonomy): Bacteria > Pseudomonadati > Pseudomonadota > Betaproteobacteria > Burkholderiales > Sphaerotilaceae > Aquabacterium > Aquabacterium sp. G14. The sequence goes on along the minus strand of NZ_JBBEYB010000021.1, from coordinate 4,743 downwards.
CCGCCTGCAAGCCAAAAGCAAACTCATTCTCTTGGATCAGGTGCTCCCTCAGCAGCTTGTTGCCTCGGATATCGGCCTTGAGAAGGTCAACTCGCTTCTTCCAGTGCTGCGCACCGACCAAGTCACTGAACCGCTCAAAAACTGACGGGATGTCCCCGGTATATAGCTCGACCTGCAAAATCCCCTCCCTTCTTCGCAGGCCTACATTCTGCTGGTACCAGTCAAAGCAGCGACGGAATCTTCCTCTTCTCGACCGGCCGGATGTAGCGGGCCAGCACGGCATCGCTGCGGTGCCCGGTCTGCTCTCGGATGAGCCATGTGGGCAGCGATGCCATCGCCGCAGTGGTCACGTAGCCTGCGCGAAGGCTGTGGCCCGAAAACTCCTCCGGCTCACGCCCCATGGCTTTGGCTGCGCGCTTCACGATCAAGGCCACCGACTGCGCCGTCAGCGGATCATCTGACACCACGCCGCCCTTGGTCACCGAGCGGAACAGCCAGCCGGTCTCGATGCCCGCCACCGCCAGCCACGCCCTGAGGCTCTGAATGGGGCACCGCTCGCCGCTGGCCTGCGGCAAGAACACCGAACGCCCCTTGCCAAACTGATCGGTCTTGGAGAACCGCAGCAGTACCTCGGCATGGGTCTCATGGAAAGTCACGTCCTCCACTCGCAAGGCCACCAACTCAGCGCGGCGGAACGCACCGGCGAAACCGACCAGCAGCAAAGCCCTGTCTCGCGCTGCCTTGGTGGGGTGTGACTTCTGCTGATCGAGCACGGCCAGCATCTCCAGCAGCACATCGCGGGTGATCGGCTTCACCGCACGCTGGCGGGTGCCATGCTGGCGGCGGATGCCTTTCATGGTGGCCACGACCACATCGGCCCGCGTCGGTGACTTCAGCCCTTGGTCGCGGTGGGCCTGCGCGATGGACACGCAACGCCGCTCCAGCGTCGCCACTTTCATGATCGGGGCCAACTTCGCCAAGTACTCCGCCACCATGGCCGGTGTCGCCGGTATGGCCCCGCCGTGCTGGATGAAATGGCGCACGTCGCTGGCGTAGGCCCGCTTGGTGGCTTTCGAGCTGGCAGAGGCAACATAGCCAGCCACGGAGCCAGCTGGCGGCTTCTCTGCCGTTTTGGCTGAGTTGCTGGCGGTAGATTCTTCGCTCGATGCTGGCGATTTGGTGCAAGCCGATGCGTGTGGTTTTTTGGTGGTCATTTTGGTAGTGATAAGTGCGTGCTATCGCTACGAACGCAGCGACAAAAAAGCCGTGCGGCGCGAACGCGGCACGGCGGAATGAACTGGCCGCAACTTTGCGCTGCGGCCTGCGGACGGTGATTTGGGGTTAGTAGCAGCTTGGCAGCAGCACCGTGGTGACCGACCGGTCCCACTCGGTGATGACCCACACGACCGCCGGGTCACCTTCCTTGCCGATGTCGAACGAAGAGAAGATGCGCGACTCGCCGGACAAAACAGCCTGCCAGTTGGCATCGCGATCCTCCGCGCACATGGCGTCCCACTCGCATCGCTGGTGACGGCGCAGCAGGTCGAGGACGTTTGCGCCGCGCTTCTCGATCAACCGCAGCGCGGGCGGCGTGGCGACGACATCGCCCAACTCAAAGAGCACGGGCGGATGGATGGCGATGGGCAGTGGATCGTTGGGCGATGCAGGGCCTGCCTTCGGCGGCATGGCGGATTCTTGAGACATGGGGGTTCCTTCAGATGGGGTTGCGCCAACCTGCCCGCCAGAAACGACAAAGGGCTGAGACAAAACGTCTCAGCCCTTGGCGGTGACCGACAGCGGTCGGCAGATTTGCTTGTGCGGCGCGGCTGACCAGTTGAAGCCAGCCAATGCCGCGTCGTCACAGTAGCGCGGGGCGAAACCGGCCGCAATCTCGGGGTGACTTCGCTTCAGACGAACCAGAAATCACCACACGTCCCAGCTGCCGTCATCGGACGACTTGGCCTCAGAGGTGGGCGCGCTGCCATTCGGGACGGCGTAGCCCGGTGGGACCGCGCCCGGACGAGCCGCCCTCACCAGAATGTCGCCCGAATCGAGCAGACGGATGTAGAGCTGGTCGCCGCATTGCAGACCGGCCCGCTCGGCAATATGGCTCGGCACTCGAACACCGAGCGAGTTACCCCATTTCGACAGCTTGCTTGGCATGGTGTTGCACTCACTTCATTGATACACATTGGCTATCGCAAATTGGCAGCAGGTGCCCTTGCCAACCATGCTTCTGTCTCTGTAGTGCTGCCTTGTAAAGGCTCCGGGCGGAATTCCCCGCATCTACCAGGAGCTATCTATGAGCACCGCTCAATACATCGAACGCCGTTTCCGGGCCAACAAGGTCTACATCACCGAAAAGCAGCGGATGGGCCACTACACCCGTTTTGACCTCTGGTGCGGCCTGATCGTCAACGTCTACGACACCGGCCGCGTCGTGGTCCAAGGCCGCATCCGCGCTTTCGACTATTACGACCCCTTGCCTCCGATCCGCAAGATCCTGCCTTTCGACACCGCCTGGCAGTTCACCCGAGCCAAGTAAATGCACCACTGATGGATCACCGTGGCGGTCCACCGACCGCCACGGCATCCAATGCCCGCAAAACGCAGTACATTTGCAGGACAAAACCATTTGGGTGCACGACCATGAAGCGACTGAAGGATGAGACCTTGTCTATCCGCACTTCAGCAGACATCAAGCAGTTGCTGAAGCTGGCGGCGGCACGGGAACACCGATCCGTCGCGTCCATGGTCGAGGTGCTGGTTCTGGCCTACGCGCAAGAGCACGGCTTGGAAGCCGCGCCCGATGCGCCGGTCAACGCTGGGGAGCGGAAGAAGAAACATGGAACTGATTGACAACATCACCCGGTTGCTGGGTGACGACCTCAAGGCGACGCTAAAGCCCAAGTCACGGCTGAAGATCGCCGCTTCGTGCTTCTCGATGTACGCCTTCGAGGCCTTGAAGGCCGAGTTGGAGAAGATCGACGAACTCAGCTTCATCTTCACCTCTCCCACCTTCACGGCCAGCGAGGTCACCGACAAGATTCGCAAAGAGCGCAAGGAATTCCACATCCCCAAGCTCGACCGCGAGCGCAGCCTGTACGGCAGCGAGTTCGAGATTCAGCTGCGCAACAAGCTGACCCAGCGTGCCATCGCCAAGGAATGCGCCGACTGGATGCGCCGCAAGGCGCGGTTCAAGAGCAACCGCACCAAGGCGCCCATGCAGCCTTTTGCCGTGGTCCAGGCCAATGGCGCAGACACTGCCTACATGCCGCTCCATGTTGGCGCCTACCGAAAACTGAGCCACTTATGAGGGGTGTGCCGATCTAAAACTGAGCCAGGTGTTCAACCTACTCTGCTGCTTTTTGATGCAGCGGGGTTCGAGGAGTGATCACCATGGACATGATCGGCAGAATCCGGCGGCTGCACAGCCGAGGCAAGAAGTCAGAGCGGGAGATCTCGCGGATGACGGGGCTATCGCGCAACACGATAGCCAAGTGGCTCAAGGCGCCATTGGATGGCGAGCCCAAGTACCGGCGAATCGAGCAGCCGGGCAAGTTGACGGCCTTCCACGAGGTTCTCAGGCAGGCGCTCAAGGCCGATGCCTATCGGGCCAAGCACGAGCGCCGCACGGCACGGGCGCTGTACAGCGAACTCAAGTCGGCAGGTTACGAAGGCGGCTACAGCCGCGTGACGGACTTCATCCGCCAGTGGCGCCAAGGCGAGGGGCAAGCGGTAGCGACGCGAGCCTTCGTGCCCTTGTCGTTCGAGCTGGGCGAGGCATTCCAGTTCGACTGGAGCGAAGAAGGCCTGGTGGTGGGCGGCATTTACTACCGGCTGCAGGTCTCGCACATGAAGCTGTGTGCCAGCCGTGCGTTCTGGCTGGTGGCGTATCCCAGTCAGGGACACGAGATGCTGTTCGATGCGCACACGCGCAGCTTTGCGGCGCTGGGTGGGGTGGCCAGGCGCGGCATCTACGACAACATGAAGACGGCGGTGGACCAGGTCAAGAAGGGCAAGGGCCGAGTGGTCAACGCACGCTTTGCGGTGATGTGCGCGCACTACCTGTTCGACGCCGACTTCTGCAACGTGGCCAGTGGCTGGGAGAAGGGGGTCGTCGAGAAGAACGTGCAAGATAGCAGGCGGCGAATCTGGATTGATGCGGCCAAGCAGCGCTTTGGCTCCTTTGCAGAACTCAACGCCTGGCTGGGCGAGCGCTGTCGCAGCCTGTGGGCGGAGGTTCGCCACCCAGAGCATTCGCAGTTCAGTGTGGCCGAGATGCTGGAGCATGAACGTGCCCATTTGATGTCAATGCCGCAGCCCTTTGACGGCTATGTGGAGCGCCCGGCGAGGGTGACCAGCACCTGCTTGGTCTCGGTCGCACGCAACCGTTACTCGGTGCCTTGCGAGCTGGCCGGGCAGATGGTCAGCACCCGGCTGTACCCGACGCGGGTGGTCGTGGTGGCCAACGATGAGGTGGTGGCGCAGCATGAGCGATTCAGTGACCGTGGACAGACCCGCTATGACTGGCAGCACTACATCCCGCTGGTGCAAAGAAAGCCCGGTGCGCTGCGCAATGGCGCACCGTTTGCCGACCTCCCCCCGGCCTTGCAGCAGTTGCGCAGAGGGCTGCTACGCCAGGCCGGTGGCGACCGTGTCATGGCGCAGGTACTGGCCATTGTGAGCACAGCTGGCCTGGATGCGGTGCTGGTGGCAGTTGAATTGGCGCTGGAGAGCGCG
>NZ_JBBEYB010000020.1:0-39231 GCF_037482285.1 Aquabacterium sp. G14 | reverse complement strand
TTGAGCCTGCTCAGAACATTGATCACATGCTCGACGCTGACCTTGCCAGACGGTGGCGCGCTCTCCAGCGCCAATTCAACTGCCACCAGCACCGCATCCAGGCCAGCTGTGCTCACAATGGCCAGTACCTGCGCCATGACACGGTCGCCACCGGCCTGGCGTAGCAGCCCTCTGCGCAACTGCTGCAAGGCCGGGGGGAGGTCGGCAAACGGTGCGCCATTGCGCAGCGCACCGGGCTTTCTTTGCACCAGCGGGATGTAGTGCTGCCAGTCATAGCGGGTCTGTCCACGGTCACTGAATCGCTCATGCTGCGCCACCACCTCATCGTTGGCCACCACGACCACCCGCGTCGGGTACAGCCGGGTGCTGACCATCTGCCCGGCCAGCTCGCAAGGCACCGAGTAACGGTTGCGTGCGACCGAGACCAAGCAGGTGCTGGTCACCCTCGCCGGGCGCTCCACATAGCCGTCAAAGGGCTGCGGCATTGACATCAAATGGGCACGTTCATGCTCCAGCATCTCGGCCACACTGAACTGCGAATGCTCTGGGTGGCGAACCTCCGCCCACAGGCTGCGACAGCGCTCGCCCAGCCAGGCGTTGAGTTCTGCAAAGGAGCCAAAGCGCTGCTTGGCCGCATCAATCCAGATTCGCCGCCTGCTATCTTGCACGTTCTTCTCGACGACCCCCTTCTCCCAGCCACTGGCCACGTTGCAGAAGTCGGCGTCGAACAGGTAGTGCGCGCACATCACCGCAAAGCGTGCGTTGACCACTCGGCCCTTGCCCTTCTTGACCTGGTCCACCGCCGTCTTCATGTTGTCGTAGATGCCGCGCCTGGCCACCCCACCCAGCGCCGCAAAGCTGCGCGTGTGCGCATCGAACAGCATCTCGTGTCCCTGACTGGGATACGCCACCAGCCAGAACGCACGGCTGGCACACAGCTTCATGTGCGAGACCTGCAGCCGGTAGTAAATGCCGCCCACCACCAGGCCTTCTTCGCTCCAGTCGAACTGGAATGCCTCGCCCAGCTCGAACGACAAGGGCACGAAGGCTCGCGTCGCTACCGCTTGCCCCTCGCCTTGGCGCCACTGGCGGATGAAGTCCGTCACGCGGCTGTAGCCGCCTTCGTAACCTGCCGACTTGAGTTCGCTGTACAGCGCCCGTGCCGTGCGGCGCTCGTGCTTGGCCCGATAGGCATCGGCCTTGAGCGCCTGCCTGAGAACCTCGTGGAAGGCCGTCAACTTGCCCGGCTGCTCGATTCGCCGGTACTTGGGCTCGCCATCCAATGGCGCCTTGAGCCACTTGGCTATCGTGTTGCGCGATAGCCCCGTCATCCGCGAGATCTCCCGCTCTGACTTCTTGCCTCGGCTGTGCAGCCGCCGGATTCTGCCGATCATGTCCATGGTGATCACTCCTCGAACCCCGCTGCATCAAAAAGCAGCAGAGTAGGTTGAACACCTGGCTCAGTTTTAGATCGGCACACCCCTCATAAGTGGCTCAGTTTTCGGTAGGCGCCAACACTCCCGAGCTTATGAGCACCTCTGCGGGTTGTTACGGGCTTGCGGGTGTTTCCCCATAACTCAGCACGCACTATTACCCTGATGCGTCTCCAGCCAGCGCTGCCCAAGGCGAGTCCGCCGGTAGCGTTGCTTACTGCTGCGCGGCGTTTCGGGTCGGGTCATCTCCACCAGGCCAGAAGCGAGCGCGGGCAACAGGTATGCCTTCCGGAAATGCTTTTCGTCCTTCAGATCCAGGGCCTGCTGCAGCCCTGTCCGGGACAATTCTTCGTGCAATGCCAACACGACACGCACAACTTCGGGGGCGACTTCAGGGGTAACTTCGGGGGCGACTTCCCCGGTGACTTCGGGGGGCACCGACCGGGCCAACGGATGGCAGGGCAGCCGGATCACAAACGAAAGCCGATCCTCATCTGATTCAAACAGGGGCGCGGGCGAGCCATTGGCGGCCATCACCTTGAGGATTTTTGGGATGCCCGTCGAGCGACCTTCCGTCAGATCAAGCTCTTTCAGGAATTCACCGATACGCCGGTTGCGGTAGCGGCGGCTGACCGCACGCCCCGCCTGAAAATCCTCCAAACGGATCGACCGATCAGGGCCGGGAAAGCTCAGAATGACCAGTTCTTCATTGCTGATGCGCACCTCGATGGGCTCGCGCTCCTCGTAGGACCGGTGATAGACCGCGTTGACCAAGGCCTCCTCGATGGCAGCGTAAGGGAAGTTCCAAACCCGCGTGGCTTCGGCGCGGTCGGGATGCTTGATGACCGTCTCGCGAAGGTAGTTGCGTTGGATGTAGCTCAAAGCCTCGCGCGTCATCCGCGCCAGCGGGCCTTTGAATATCTTTTCCTCAAAGCGATCCCCGCCCGCGCCTTCAGGAAACCAGACAACATCGATTTGCACACCCGGGAAGAAGCGCTCCGGTGTTTCATTGAAAAAAAGCAAGCCCACGTTCTTGGGCCACGGTGATTCGGTGGGTCCGCCCGCCACATTCATCTGCCGGGCCAAGGCCTCGACCGACAGCCCGGGCGCATCCTCTGCCAGCGTGCTGCCCACCTCCTGCAAAAAGGCCTGCATCAACGGCTTGGACAGATCATCGATCCGTGCCGACTGGTTGTATCGGTCATCGAATGGCACCCTGGCGGCCAGGCTCAGTAACTCCTGCTCGGCCTCGCCCTTGGCCTCGACAGTGCTGCTGTAGCGCCGGATGTAATAACGCCATGTTTTCTTGTTGGCGGTGACGGCTTCCGGTGCCTTGTAAGGTCGGTTCTGACCGCCGGGCGCCCACAGCACGATCAGCTTGCAACCCTCGACGTTCTCGATGCTCAACACTGGGAAGTACGGCGGCTGGATCAACTGGCAGGCGGCCAGCAATTCCTGCTGAATCTTGTCCAAGTGGTTGTCCGCCAACCCCACGGGTGGAAACACAGGTTGGCCATTGGCATCACAATCCTGCCCGATCACAACATAACCGCCGCCGAGGTTTTCGAAGTCGTTGGCAAAGGCGCACAGGGTGCGGATGATCGCGTCCGGATTCCACCCGGCCTTGTACTCGATGCGCTCACCCTCGACCGTGCGTTGGCGCAGCAGATCATGGAGATTGATCGGGAGCTTGCTCATACTCTTTTATCCCCCCGCTAAGCCGGCTTCCGACCAGAAATGGTCGAAACCATCGCCCACACCCCAACCGACGTTTTGCCCCAACTGACGCACCCGATCCAGCCGCCCAAGAAATGCCGCCTGCTGCCCCTTGGGAAGTGCCAGCACATATTTCAGCGCCTGCTCGAACATTCGAACCAGGGCGTCATAAAAGCCTTCGTCGTCCATGCCGCAACCGGCCAGAAAATCGAACACTTCCTCGCAGTAAAACACCGTGAGTTCGGCCAATCCCTCTGGCTGGCCCAGTGCCTTCTTGTAATCGCTGATGGCCTTCTTGGCCTTGCTGACCGAGATCGGGTTGCGAAAGTCAGGCGGGTTGATCCATCGGATGATTACATCCTTGAAGGGCTCCAGCGGGTCGTCGCCCAGCCCAAAACGAGCGTGCAAAAACGCCTTGTTGTCCTTGCTGGCGGCGTACAGGTCTTGCACCAGCCCCAGCAAACCGGCGCGGTCGAAATCGGCCAGCTTGGTTTTGACGTCGCTCCAACTGGGCGTGGCTTTGGTGGTTTTCTTCGTTGCCATGCGAATCAGTCCGTGGCCCGAACCATTAAGCACGCCTTAATGGTTGCCGGCAGGCATTCGGTTGCCAATAAACGAGCGATGATGTCATCCTCACGCATTCGCCGAAATGTCATGGTTTTACCCCATACGATCCAGCCAGACGGTTCAGCAAGTCTTGGTGTCGAGACTCCAGGTCACTCAGCGTGAAAGCTCCCAAAGCCAAGAGACGTTGGGAGTTTGGCAAACTTTCGACTCGGTCCTCAAAGTAGCGCACTCGTTTGTCGGCAAAGTCCAGATTGCCAAGTGAGGTGTTTTTGCGTCGTGACAGCAGCATTAAATTGCCAAGCCGGTGCAGCCACGCCTCTCTCTGTTCCTCCGTGAAGTCCTTGAGCCATTGGCTGGTTTTACCCGGCGTCTGCGGCAGGATGTGCTCGACGCTGATTTCGTCGGGTAAGTTCAATGGAGCGGCATGACTGGCCAGCAGATATTCCAAACGCAACAGCACATACCGGGCAAAGCGGCGCCCATAGATCGCACCGTCGAGCAAAGCCATCAACTGCTTACGGTCGAAATCGAAAACCTTGCTGGCCAAGACATCGTCGGGAGTCTTGGCTGACTCGATGGCCTTGAGCACATCGTTCATGTTGCTGATCCGCTGGGTCGGTGTCAGCTGCACAATCCAGTCGGCCGAAAATTTGTTATCGATGCGTTCGATCAGGTCGAGCAGTTTCTGAGCCTTGAATTTGCGATACCAGGCCAGCACCGGCGGAATCCAATCGGTGGCAGGCAAACCACGGCGCATCACGTTGATGCGGTTGCGGTACGCATTGCCAAGGCTGGCTGGCAGGCCATCAAACTGGATCGCCTCGTCGAAAGCGTCCTTGTAGGCTTTCACCGCCTCAAAACTGTCAGTGCCCAGCGCCAGCAACGGTGGTTTGGTGCCGTAGATGCGCTCATCGAATTCCTTGAGCAGACCCTCGCGCGCTTTGTCTTTGACGTAAATCGTGCGCACTAGCGACAGGAAACGGTCGAATTCATCACGGCCCATTTCGCCCTCGACCTCCTCCCAGTACTCGGCCCATTTGATGCGCTCGCTTTCCTTGCTGATAGCGCCAAGGTTTTTGGCCTTGAGGATGTCGCTGTTTGACAGGGGGATACCGCGGTCATTAAGGATGGTGAAGAGGCGGAAAGCGTCGTCCAGATCCTCCGTCGACACGTAGATGAACAGGGCGTTGTTCAGCAAATATCCGACAAAGCGATCAAGGTCTGCGGCTGTCGGGAAGCGGCCTGTGTCATCAAAACTGGCGTGAATGGTCTGCATGCCTGCAGCCATGTTTGCAAGTGACAGGTTCTTGCTGGCAGCGATGCCAGACAAGTCCATACTGCGCGACCCGTCGTCTGTCTTGATGTAGCGCTCGATAAAGGCACCAACGTTATCGCGAATGTCATAGACAATGCGATTGCGGCCGGGGATCTTCTTCCACTTATTCTCTTCTTGGAACAGCATCTCCCGGCAAGCGCCCTTGAGTTTGTCGTCCACCACCCGGTCACGAATGCACGCCAACATCAGCATCAGCGTCGTCAGGCGCTGCTGACCATCCAGCAGTTCGTACTCCTCAAAGCTCACACCATCGGTGATGCGAGTAGCTTTGCGCAAGACCATCGAGCCTAGGAAATACTGCCCTTCCGGGTTGTGCTCGCTGGCGTAGTTCACATCGTCGATCAGCTCGGAAATTTCATCTTTGCCCCAGACGTAAGCACGCTGGTAATCCGGGATGCGGAACCAGAAACGTGAGAACACCTCACCGATGACAATTTTGGCGCTCTCGATTTGCCCCTTTTTACTTGAACTCATTTCCACTCCCTGGGATTACCTGGATGCAGCAGCAAACAGATCATCGAGCTGCGGGTTGCTGGTGATGAGCAGCAGCTTCTTGATCGTGGCGGCCTGGTTGATTTCCAGGCGCGCGAAATGTTCGCCACCAGCCGAAGACTGCTTGCGGATCAGTTGGATGCGCCCGAACAGCCCGCCGTGCTTTTTCGCAAACTTTGCCAACCCGACCGCTTTCTCAAAGTTATCGCTAAGACTCGGGTCGTGGGGCTCCAGAATGTCGATGGCAAATTCGCTGCCGACTTGGCGCACCACAACCAAATCCGGGAACATGGGTCGCACATCACCGCCGGTCTCATACGGAATCTCCAGCGACCACGGCTTGCGATCCAGATTGCGCAACCAGCCGACCACTTCAGGCTTGGCCAGTTCTTCCTTCAACACCCCGGCCTCCCAGGAGCCCAATTCGGCACGGAACTGGCCGTTGCCTTCCACATACAGATGGCGCTCCCAGAGGGGATCAGTCGGCAGTCGCTTGAAGTCGATGGATGCCGGTAATTGCCATGGCACCTCGTTGGGCTTGGCCGTCGCCAGCCGCAACTTCTCGTAGTTGATGCGCCGCTGCTCCTTGAGTTTGTAGATGGCCTTCTTGTGCTGGTCGTAAAGACCATCGAAGGCGGTTTCTGCCAACGATTCCAGCACTGCCATTTCTGCCGCGTTGCGTGCCAGGACGATGGCCTCTACCTTGACTTCCAGCGCATCGCGATCCGCGTGCGTACGCCAATACTCCATTTGCAAACCGTGGCTAAAGGCACGTCCGGCCTCTTCGAACAGCCGATCAATGTCCACGTCTGAGGCATCAATGTGATAGTCCGCAGTTGGCTCAGCTACGCCAGTGCCGTTGTTGACAGCCAATGTGCGCAGGCCAACCTGCGTGATCGCTTTGGCCGCAGCATCGAACTGGCCTGCTGCCTTGATCGCTGCAATGCGCAGCCCCATCCACTCGGCAATCTGCTGCTTGGCCTGGCCCCAGGCTTCGTCATCAATCTCATCAATGGTCAGACTGCGTGAGATGGCCATATAACGGCGCAGCGGGCTTTGCGCCCGAGCGGCATTCACACGGTAGGTGATCAATTCGTCGAGGGCCGCAAAGATGGACTCGCAGCCATCGCGCCGCTTGAGCACCACCAGATTGCGGCTGGAGCCCGTTTCAGCGGGCGGGACATCTTCGGCGTTATGCAGCGAGGCCACCACGCTTTCCACGGCACCCGTATCGAAGTACGGCAAGAACAAATGCACATCGTTCAGCGCGGCATCCTTTTCGATACGGCGTGCCAGCGGTGTGCGCACCATCCGGCCCAGCAACTGGGCAATGTAAGTGTGGTCTTCCGCACGGCGGAACGACATCATCACCTCGGCGCGCGGGCAATCCCAGCCAGTGGACAGGCTGGTCTTGAAGAACACCACACCGATGTTTTTGTCGGCATCAATGCGCGAGGCTTCCACCTTGCGCACCCGGCGGCCGCCCACGTCCAGGTCACCCGTGTCATGCATCGCATGGGCGACCTCGCCTTCGTTCAGGCGGCGTCCGATGGCGCTCTCAATAACGGTCAGCGCTGCACCGAGGTCGGTCTTGGTCAGTTGCCGGTCCGAACCGTTCTCAACCTGAACCACCAGCACCGGCCAGATGGTTTGCTCCTTTTCGTCTTGGCAATACGCGCCCCATGCCGCGGTCATCTGCCCCCAGCGTCGGGCCGCTTCTTCCAAAAGCGCCATTTCCGCCGTGGTGGCGGCTTCAGGGTGATGAATCAGGATGCGGTCTTTCAGCAGGCCGGACTTGCGCACTTCCTCCGCCGGCACGGCCACCTTGTGCGTGGTCACGGTGTGCTCGGCATTCGCCATCAAATCCAGGAATCGCTTGGGCGTGGCCGACACCCCAATCACCATCGGCATCTTGACCAGGCCCACCTCGGGGTAGCCCAACAAGAAGCGCTGCATCAAGGTTTGCGCAGCCTGCGCCCCCTTGCCCGAGGTCATGCCGCGGTGCGCCTCGTCGATCACCACATAGAAGCGATCGGGAATCGCTCGCGCGGTGTTGGTCAGCGTTTCCCAGATCAGATGCTCACGGCCATCGCCACGGTTGGTCAGCGGCTGATTGACGGCCAGCTTCTGCGTGTTGATGAAATAGATGCGCCCGCCATCCAGCCGGGGCGCGTCGAAATGCGCGTCGATGGTGATGAGCTGATTAACCCGGTACACCTTGTCCGATTTGCTCTCAATCTTCAGCTTGGTCTGCTCGTTGAGCTCGGGCATGTCCGACACCCACAGGATGACGGCATCGGGCTGCGGAGCCCAGTCCAGCGGCCAGGCCAGCTGGTCATCGGGCTCGTCCAGAATCGCCTCGAACAGCGCCGTCATCATGATGGTCTTGCCGCTGCCGGTAGCCGCCGACAAGGCGATGACCTGCTGGTTATCTGGCGAAACGGCCTTGCGCGCGCTCACCAAGGCTTCGCGCAATTTGTTCAGCGCGTCTTTCTGAAAATCGAACAGCGTGACCTTCATGCCCGCGCTCCCTGTGTGCCAGCCGGACCGGCAGCGCGGTCCTGATTCTTGTTGATCATGAAATTGAGCAGGTAATCGCGGTACAACTGCACCACCGCCAAGCCGGGGTTGGCCTTGCCCGCCACCTCGCGCACGTCCTGCGCCATGGTTTTGAAGGATTCGTCCGCGTCGGTGACGATGAACACCTGCGACAAGCCGGTGCGACCTTCCAGCGACTTCAGCAAGCGGCCCATGCGGGTTTCATCCAGCAGCACCACGAAATTGCTGCCCTCTGGCGCAAACAGCACCGGCTCCGGCTCGCCACGCTTCAACTCCGGTCGCGGCCCCACGGCCCCGGCCTTCAGCCACAGCAGCGGCAGGATTTCGTGGAAGGCACGGCGTAGCGACACGCGTTCGCGCTCCAGAAAATCCAGCTTGAAGTAGGCGAGGTTGGCGGCAAAGCCTGCGCTCATCGGGCGCTTTTCTTCCTCCGGCACCAGAATCGGGCCGAGCAGTTCGGCCACCTGCGCCTTCAACTGGTCGAACACACGCTTGACGGGCGTGACGATGTAGAAGTCGGTGATGTGCTCTTGTCCGTCGAGTGCCTCCAGCCAATCTTCTGCGGCTGCTGGGTCAAACAGCACGCTGGCCTTGTGGTCTTCCGACACGATGAAGGGGCACGGATCTTTCACCAGCGTCTGTGGCAGGCCATCGATCAGCGCCACCACCTGCTTCTTCTTGGGCAGTGTGTCGAGCTGTGCCGGATCGACAAAGCCGATCTGTGTGAAGCTGCGCGCTTTCTCGCGCTCCACGGTTTTGCCGGTCAGGTATTCACCGGTCAGCACCGAGCCATTGTCCCGCCGGCCCAGGATGGTGTACTTGCTGCGCGGCCAGGTCACCGAACGGCAGATGCCTTGGGCCTCCCACTCTGCATCGCCGGGTTGCAGGCCGCGTGCGCTCAGTGCCGCAGCCTCCTCGGCGGAGACTTCGTTATTGGTGACCAGAATGCAGCGGCGCTGGCCGCCGTCGGTGGCGTTGAGCAGGTTGACGGCATTTAGCGTGGTGCCGCTGCCTGCGAAGAAGTCCACCGTCAAAGCGGTGGGTTTGTCTTCGAGATAGAACCGTAGCGTGTCCCTTACGGCATACAAACTTTTGGGGAATGGGAAGCGGCGATCTGGAAGAATGTCGCCCAGTAGCCGAGAGCCATACTGAGTGGCATCGTGACTAGCGATTCGCCATTGACTACCGGGTACGGCCAGCACGAAGCTGGCGTCGGCATCCTCAACAATTATTGAACCATCTGCCGCGCGTCCGGCCTCTTGGAACTCCCCGCGTTGAATCTTGGCGTATTCACCGTCCTTCAAAATGTAAATTACAAAACCGCGTTTTTCGTTACCCCCAACACGTACACGTCCAAGCCGCATACGCTCTTTGAACGTTTCAGGTGACCATTGCCAGTTGCCTTCTGTTTTGTTTTTGCGAATTGGCAGAACAGCAACGAGACCTGGGATTTGTTCCGCAACGGAAACACCTTCAGGCAATGCTGAACCGACTTTTTCGATTGCCTTTGTCTTTGGATTGACGTAGATCGGATAAAAACAGCCAGGGGAGTGACTCCTCTCGGCATTCGTGCCCGAGCGCCGAAGTAGATCCCAACGAATATTTCCTGTGTGGGTTCGCCCCTTTCCTGAAACCCATTCGCGACTGAGTCGAAGTCGATTTGGTGCTGCTTGACCAAACATAACCACAAAGATGTATTCGTCTGCCCGACCGAAGCCTCCAGCACGCGCAACTACTGCAGGGTTGATCATGGTGCTGATCATCTGAATTCGAGCTTCTGGAAACTGCTGTTCGAGCAACATCCCAAGGTGCAAATACTCTTTTTCGTCAATCGTGACGATCAGCACCCCGGTATCCGGCTTGAGCAGGCGCTTGGCCAGTTTCAAGCGCTTTTCCATGAAGGCCAGCCACTTGCTGTGCCGCCAGCCATCGTTGCCGTCCACGTAGTCGTTGTTGTACTTCCAGTCGCGCGCGCCGGTGTTGTAGGGCGGGTCGATGTAGATGCAATCGACCTGACCGGCATACAGGTAATCCAGCAATTGCAGCGCGTGGTAGTTGTCGGCCTCGATCAGCGTGTGCCAGGGGGCGTCAAGCGGGCCGTTGGCCACGGCATCTACCGGCACCAGCGCGGGGAAGATCGGCTCGCCAAATTCACGCACCACCAGCAGTTCATCCACCATGAACTGCACCGGCTCTGCCGCGGCGCGGGTCGGTTCGCTGGGGTGGGCCTCGTTGCTGGGTTTAACGCAGGTCGCTACGCCCGCGTGGATGGACTTGATTTGCCACACATCTTTCAGCGCACCCTGACGGCGACACACCAGATCGCCCTTGCGTGGCTTGGCGCCGTGCAGCGGCAACAACTCCGGCAGGTGATCTTCAAACACCAGGCCGAATTTCTTTTCTTTCTTCGCGTTGTCCCACTCTGCGGTGAGTCGCTCGCGCAGTCGGGGATCGCTGATTTGGGCGATCAGGGTATCAATGGCGGACAAACTTCCCTCCTTTTGGCCTACCAGCCCTCACGGGCTGCAGACTCGTGTTCATTCAGCAATTCGATGGGGCCGGTCATCACGAGCCCTTTTCTTCCGGAGCCGCATGCTCATCGGCACCACCGGCGCGCACCCAGTCATCCACCTCGGAAACTTGGAACTTCCACAACCGACCCACGCGGTGCGCTGGCAGGCCTTTGCGGTCGATCCAGCGGTAGATCGAGTCGCGCGTGACACCCAGATGCTCGGCAATCTGGTCCACGGACACCCACGGTTCAGCGGTCATGGCAGGGCTCCGGCAGCAGCGGTTGGGGCGGCATAAAGTCGGTTTGAATCGCAAAGACTGCAATTTATCAGGTTGAAGGCCACCAGACGAGGGTTCGATGCCGTGGGCATCATCTTTTTCTTGGCTTCTTGATCGTTCAGCGCGTGAATGGTGGCGTGATCCACCAATCAAGGAGCCCCACGATGAACACCAAGACCACTGCCATCGACACCTATCTCGCCCGCACCGCAGCCATCCACATCAAGGTAGCCCGGCTGCGCCAACTGGCCGACAACCACTTCGGCCACGACCCGGAGGCCATCCACTGGGGCCACGTCGGTGACCTTGGCCGGGTGGATCAGGCGCTGGATGACCTGCTGGCGATCTTCGACGGCCAGGCCAAGTGAGGGAGTCCGTGATGGAAACGCTGCCCAAAGTCTCCCCTGCCCAATGCCTGCTGCTCCGCACTGCCGCCTGCCGTCCTGATGGGCGAGTGATCCCGCCCGACACGCTGCGCGGCGGCGCACGGGTCACGGTGCTGACCTCACTCCTGCAGCGCGGGTGGATCGAGCCTGCCGACGACGGCCACGTGATGACCGACGCGGGCTACGCTGCCATCGGCCTGCAGCGGCCCGCACCGCCGGATGATGCCCAGCCGGTGGACATCAACGGCGATCTCCAACTTCTGGAGGGCATCCCGGTCCGCCCCGGCACCAAGCTGGCCGCACTGGTGATGGCGCTGCGCCGCCCGCAAGGCGCGACCAGTCTCCAACTGATGCTGGCCACCGGCTGGCAGCCGCACTCCGTGCGCGGCGCCATCTCCGGGATGCTGCGCAAGAAGCTGGGACTGAACGTGGTGCTGTCACACAACGGCAGCGGCGAGCGGGTATATCGCGTAGTCTGACTGTGGCCAAGGGTGTCCAGTTTCTGGAGGCCCTTGCCGATACCAAGGTCTGACGCAGCTGACGCAGTTCCACGTAACTCTCTACACGCGTGCGCGTGTGCGCGCCTCACGGAAAGTTTCGACAAGCTGTGTCCGCTGCGTCAGACGGTGCGCAAAGGCTCGTGGGCCGATTTCTGCAACCCAGCCAGCGAATCGGCTACAAACCCGCGCCAGCATTGAGTTTTCTACCCTGGCCGTTTTTCGTTCGGCTGGGGTGCAAACCTGCAAACCCGGTACGCAACAAGGTTCGCACCTTCCGCGTTGCCGCCATCCCGCACAGGCCCGCGCTGACCGGGCTTTCGGCCCGATTGCCCACACTGCCAGGTGCGAACCGCAAACCCTGCAAACCTTGTTTTCTGGTCGGACGGTGGCGCAATGCTGCGCTCGCGCCCCCCCGCATTGGAATGTCGCAAGGAAGGACCCCTTTCGCCTGGTGCATCTGTGCGTGCGCCGACCATAACAATAGGAGGTGACCATCACCATCGTCACAACCATCACGGTCGATGGCCCGGCGTGACGGTGGTGATGGTTGTGACGGTCGCCACATATTGTTTACACCGGCGAACACGCAGATATGCCCGGCGATCCGACCGTCACACTGCGTCAGGCTCCTGCATCCACGCCGGGATGTCTCGCTGGCCGTGCAGCACACGCCAGACTTCGATGTGGTCCGGGCGCTCGACGTAGAAAACGAGGTGCGGGTAGCGCGTCAGCGGCCATGCACGCAGGCCCGGCAAGTTGAGTTCATGGGCGTAGCGCGAGGAGCCGGTGGCCGGATGGCGACCGATGTGCCCGTAAGCCTTCTCCAGCGCATCGACGAAGCCCATTGCCACGGCTTCGCCCGCCTCACTCAGGTAGTAGGCGACGGCCTCGTCCACATCCCGGTTGGCCTGCTCACGCGGGATGACGGGCTTGGCCTTCACGCCTTGGCAGCGGGCTCGTTGGCTTTGCGCACCCGACCCCGCAGCCCCTCGAAGTAGCTGGCATCAGCAGGGGCCGCCGGGGCCGAGGCCGCTCCAGCCAACAGCAGCTTGCGCAATTGCTGGCGGTCTTGGTCCTTGCGGATCAGTTCACGTATGTACTCGCTGCTCGTGCCATAGCCGCGCTGGCTGACCTGCTCGTCCACGAAGGACTTCAGGGCGTCGGGGAGAGAGATGTTCATCGTGCTCATGGCGCAAGTGTGGGTTCTTTGGCAAAATTTGGCAAGACCTGTATTCCACCCTACCGAAAGAAGGCATCCATGCCCCACCCGAACAACTGCCTGCGCTACTGGGATCTGGCCGACCACATCCGCATCGATGACGCCATTGCCCTGTGGTGTGGCGTGGAGCCTGCCGAGCTCGCCAGTCTGAACTTCGAGACCCAGTGCATGAGCGCCAAGCGGGCCGCGCTGGTTACCGCCCTGCGCACGGGGCGCCTCGAATATGAAGATCTGGGCATCGTCACCGCGCGTGGGCAGGTGTTCAAGGGCGCGCCCATCGACGAGTTGCTGGAGAAGGATCGACTGGTGATCGACAAGGCCAGTCTGCGCAGGTGGTTTGAGCAACTGCCGTTCGAGGATCGCCCGGCCTTCCTGTTCGACGAGGCGCGGCAGCCGGTGTTGCCAGATGGCAGTGAGGCGGCGGAGATGAACAGCCTGAAGGCCATCGCGCTGATGGCACATCTGCTGGCCGCCTCAGCAGGCAAATACCGAGCGGGCGAGCGCCCGAATTCGGAGGCCATTGGCCAGGCCGTCAACGATCTCGCCAAGCAGTTCTTTGGCGAGGAGGTGCGGGGCTACGCGTCCTTCCACAAGAAAGTGGGCGCCGCCCTCAAAACCTTCTCGAAGGAGATCCCGCAGCGTTTTCGGGAATCCTGAACTTCAGGAAACTAACCTGAAGTTCGGCGGGTTGCCATACCCGTCTGAACCAGACTGGCGACATCCATCAATCACCACGGATGCTCGCCATGAACCAACCCCGTCCCGCACTGCCCGAAACCGGCTTCGTTCGGTTGCCGCAGATTCTGTCCCTGATCCCCATCAGCCGCTCGGCCTGGTGGGCCGGCATCCGGGAAGGCAAATTCCCTCAAGGCATCAAACTCGGCAGCAAGACCACGGTCTGGCGCGCTGAGGACATTCGCAATCTCATCGAACGCTCGCGCTGATTCGGGCGGTGATGATGAGCGCGCCCATCCCATCTCCGGACGGAGTAGTAGAGAACGACCGTCACCACCATCACGACCATCACGCGGTCGCGGTGGATACAGCGGTAACGAAGGCACCGACACCTGACACCGATCCCGTTGGTGTGATCGAGGCGGCACTGGTCCGTCTGGCCGATGACGTGGGCGTGCTGGCCGAGGACGACGTGGTGCGCGCCTTCTCGATCCTCAAGGCCACGGACCTGCCGACCTACTTGCGCCTGCGCCACGCCGCCAAGAAGGCCAATCGCGATTGCTCGGTGACGGTGCTCGACAAGCTGGTGCGCGATGAACTGCCCGGCAGCGATGACGACGCGAGCGCGCTTGATGAACTGGTAGCGCTGGCCAGAGCGCAGTGCCAGTTGCACCACGACGCCGATCGCAACGCGGTCGCTGTGATCCCGATGCCCAGTCGGCGCGAAGTCTGGCGCGTGTATTCCTCCGGCTTCGAGGACTGGTTGCGGGCCGCGTACTGGCGTGCCAAGGAAATGGGTGTGCCAGAGACCACGATGAAATCGGCCCTGGCCACGCTCGCCGCCGCAGGCATCAACGACGGTGATGAGATCGAAGTCCACGTCCGCGCGGCCCGCTGTGAAGATGGCTACCTGATCGATCTGGCCGATGAGCAGTGGCAGGCCATCCACGTCACCCCCCAGGGCTGGCGCGTGGTGAACGAATCGCCGGTGTATTTCACCCGCACGCCTTCGATGCGCCCGCTGCCGATGCCTGTGCCGACAAGGATGACCCATGGCGATGTCGGGTTGCTCTGGCAGCACACCAACATCCCGGCACACAGCCGGGTGATGGTGCTGGCGTGGCTGCTGGACTGCTTCCGTCCGGACACCCCCTTCCCGGTGCTGGAACTGGTGGGCGAACAAGGCTCGGCCAAGTCCACCACGCAGTCCGTGCTGCGCAGCCTGGTCGATCCGAACAAGGTGATGCTGCGCGGTAGACCCAAGACGGTGGAGGACGTGTTCGTCGCCGCCGCCAACAACTGGCTGGTCAGTTACGAGAACCTCTCTGGCCTCACGCCCGAGCAGCAGGATGCCTTTTGCACCCTGGCCACCGGCGGCGGCTTTGCTTCGCGCCAGCTCTACACCAATGGCGAAGAGCACGTCATGGAAACCAAGCGTCCGGTGGTGCTCAACGGCATCGCCGTGGTCGCCACACGCCCCGACTTGATCGACCGGGTCATTCACGTCGATCTGCCGACCATCCCCGCAGATGCCCGGCGTGACGATGCCGACACCCACGCGGGCTGGGAACGCGATCAGCCGAAGGTGTTCGCGGGCTTGCTCGATCTGTTCTCAGCGGCCTTGGCCATTTTGCCGACGGTCAAGCTCACCCAGAAGCAGCGCATGGCTGATTACGAACGGCTGGGCGAAGCGGTAGCCCGTGCTCTCGGTTTCGAGGCTGGCGAATTCCAGCAGCAATACGCTGATCTCGTGCGCGCGGGCATCGACCGTGCGCTGGAGAGCAATGCCGTCGCGCAAGCACTGGACAAGTACCTCGCCGAGCGCGTGCTGCCCATCAACTGGCAGGGCACTGCGGGTCAGCTCTACGACCTGCTCAACAGCCACAGCATTCCCGACCGCAGCAGTTGGCCTCGCTCGCCCAAGGGCCTGTCCGATCAGTTGCGCCGCATCGCCCCGGCCTATCGCGCCAAGGGCATCGACATCACCCACCTCGGCCACAGCCGGGAGGGCGCGCGCTGGCGCATCGCCCAAATCCGTTCCCAAACCCATCCTGCCACGCCACCCGGCATTGAGGGTGGCACTCGATATGGAGCTCACCGTGAGTAATCCCAATTTGCACCCCGTCTGGGCCAAGGCCCTCGGCATCACGCCGCAGGCCACCAGCCCATCCACCTCTGCCGAAACGCAGCTGTCCCCGCTGGCTGCCGCGATTGCGGCGATGACCGGGCAAACCAACTCCCACCAGGGTTGGCAGGCCTCCAGCCATCCCCGCCGCCCCGGCGCGCCGGTCGGCATCAAGAAACAGGTCGGCCCAGGCCTGTGGGTCAGCACCGTCGCGCGGCCCGGCGATACCCATTACCCCGTCCATCCCTGATCAAACCTGGAGACCATGACCATGAAACTGAACCCGTTCAGCAAGAAGTCCAACCCCTACCTCGACAAGATCAAGGCCGAGCACGACGCGCTCAACCAGGAGCTCACGCCCCTCAAAGCCGAATTGGCGGAGGCGGAAGCGGAGCACGCTGCGGCACGCGAGAAACAAAATCGTCTGCGTGATGCCGCTGGCTCGATGTCGATGAACACGCCACCGGCGGCCAAAGCCCACTGGCCCATCCTGTGCGAAGCCAATCAGCGGATGGAAAGGCTCAAGTCGAAGGTGTCCAACCTGGAGAGCCAACTGCGTCCGCTGCAGCAGGTCCTGGCCACCCCAGAGCGCTTCGCAGTGGCCCGCAAGCAGCTTGACGATCTGATAGCGCAGCGCAAGGCGGTCACCGCTGAGGCGCAGACGGTCGATGGCCAACTGACCAAAATCGCCAAGCGGGTGACGGACCTGGAAGCGCGGATTGCGACCGAGACGAAGTCGGCATCCCGGACGCTGCTGGACACCGAAGCCGAATTCGTCGTGCCTGAAACCTTGACCAAGCTGGAGGTGGAGCTGCGCATCACCCGGGCGTCCCAGGCTGAACTTGAGCGCCAGCGTGATGCGATTCAGGGCCAACTGGCTGGGCTGCCCGATGCCGTGCGCAAGGCGAGGGATCACTTCATCCACTGCCGTGCGGCGATGGCCGAAATCGAGCTGCACGAGCAGTTGATGCCGGTCATGAACGCACTGGCTCGCGCCTCGGCGGCCCGGCGCCAGATCAACTACCACCACGACGAAAGTCGCTTCCCGGTTGAGATTCCACGCGATCTGATCGAAGCAGCCAGCGATGCACTGGCGGCAGAAATGCCAGCGGCTTGACCGTCACGCGACCTGCCCACAGGCGAATTGGGTCCTTCCTCGCCATAAAGCAATACGGGGGGCGCGAGCGCGCTGCCCCGCTACCGACAGAACCCGAAACAGGGTTACCAGTTACCACCCCGGTTACCGCCCGGCGCCCTGCCGGGTTACCACTCAAGGAGTCTTTGATGAACCACACGACAGAACCTCAAGCCAGCGATGGCGCCCGCCACGTGCCCGTTGAACGCCTGCAGCACTACAACCCAGAAGTCGAGCAGCGCGTGCAAGGCTGGTTTGCCAGCGGCCAGCCGCTGGTCTGGATTCCCATCCTCAGCCAGGAGAACTTCCCGGACGTACCCCAGCAACTCCTGGAGTTTGCCGACCACTACCAGGAGGCGATGCGCTGGCCCATCCACGAGATGGAAGACCTGCTGCAGTTGCCCCATGGCATCACCGGCTGGTTGATGCCCGCCTCGGCCAGCGACACCGACGTGGCCTGCGGGGTGTGGGACGGCGAGATCTACATCCTGGGCATCAGGGACCGGCGCACCGGCAAACCCCAGACGCTGCTGGGAGAGCGTGTCGATGTTGCGACAGGGCAAGCCGACGACCTCGAACAGAGCGCGGTTTGACTTGGCTTCTGGTCGCCACAGCGCGTTCATGGACCTGTCTCAACAACAGGAGTTTGTGCAATGACAGATAACAAGAACACGGGTGGCCCTGCCGCGCCCATCTCGGCCCAGTTGGCGGCACTGCCCTCCTTGCCGATGGCGGCGCTGTGGGCGCTGTGGGATCAGCACTTTCCCCGGCGGCCCAGCCACCGCAATCGCAATTACGTCGAATCGCGTCTGGCCTACCGCATCCAGGAGCTGACCTACGGCGCACTGCCCACCAACATCCGCAAGATGCTGGTTGAGGCCGGTGCCAAGCATTCCAAGATCAAGTTGGCCACCGGTCGCAGCGCGCAAACGCTGCTGATGCCAGGTACCACGCTCATCCGGGAATGGGATGAACGCGAGTACCGCGTGACGGTCACGCCCGATGGTCTGTATGCCCTGGATGGCCAGGTGTTCAAGAGCCTGTCGGCGGCAGCGCGCCACATCACCGGCACGCGCTGGAATGGGCCGAAGTTCTTTGGTCTGCGGAGCGGCAAGGGGGATGCTCAATGAACGCGCCGTTGCTCGTGCCACCCAAGCGCTGCGCGGTGTACTGCCGCGTCTCCAGCGACGAACGGCTGGACCAGTCCTTCAATTCCATCGATGCCCAGAAAGAAGCAGGGCACGCCTTCATCAAGAGCCAGAGCCACGAGGGCTGGATCGCCGTGGCCGATGATTACGACGATGGCGGTTTCTCTGGTGGCAATATGGAACGGCCCGCACTGCGCCGCCTGATGGCTGACATCCAGATTGGCAAGGTCGACATCGTGGTGGTCTACAAGATCGACCGCCTGTCACGCTCGCTGGCCGATTTTGCGCGGATGGTCGATGTGTTCGACCGCCACCGGGTCAGCTTCAGCGCCGTCACCCAGCAGATCAACTCGGCCACCTCGATGGGGCGGCTGATGCTCAACGTACTGCTGTCCTTCGCACAGTTCGAACGGGAAGTGACTGGCGAGCGCATCCGCGACAAGATCGCGGCCAGCAAGGCCAAGGGGATGTGGATGGGTGGACCGCTGCCGCTGGGCTACGACGTTCGGGATCGGCTGCTGGTCGTGAATGAAACGGAGGCCAAGCTGGTCCGCCGCATCTTTGATGACTTCGTGACCGTTCGCTCGGCCACCCTGATGGCCAAGACCTACGGCGCGGAAGGCGTGGTCACCAAGGGAGGCAAGCCCTTCACCAAGCAGACCCTCTACAAGATGCTGCACAACCGGATGTACCTGGGCGAGATCGTCCACAAGGGGCAGAGCTTCCCTGGCCAGCATCAGGCCATCGTGACGCAAGCGCAGTGGGATGCCGTGCACGCACTGATCGCCACTGATGGCATCGAACGGCGGCGCGAGACCAACGACCGCCAGCGGGAACCGGTGTTGTTGCGTGGCCTGCTGTTCACGCCCGATGGTGATCGGCTGGTGCCCAGCTACACCGTCAAGAAGGGCAAAACCTACCGCTACTACACACCGATCAAGCACCGGCGCTTTGGCGCCTGGGCCAGCAGCCACGGGCCGTTGCCAGCGGCGCCCATCGAGGAATTGGTGACCCAGCAGATCGTAGCAGCGCTATCAGCACCGCACATCGTGCAGTCGGTGTGGGATCGGATTCGGACAACCCGCCCAGACCTGTCGGAGCCTGAGGTGGTCTTGCCGATGCGAAATCTGGCTGGCCTGTGGCAACAGTTGTTCCCCGCCGAACAGTGTCGATTGGCGCAGTTGCTGATCGAGCGCGTGGTGATTGCCGACGGTGGGCTGGAAATCATCTGGCGCGATCAGGGCTGGCAGGAACTGGCCGGTGAGTTGATGCCCGGCACCATCGGCGGGGAATTGCAGGAATGGGAACAGCAGGAAGTGGAGGCATGAAGCCGAAAGTGCAGGCTTTGGGTGGCCCCGTTGCGCGCGAGCGCCGGGACGGCGGCCAGGTCAAGCTGTCCACCTTCATCCCGCTGAAGATCAGGAAGCGCGGCGCCAGCAAGGTGGTGGTGCGGCCGGATGGGGCGGTCGAGTCGCCGGGCAAAGTCGCCAGCCAGATTGACCAGCCCCTGCTGGTGGCCCTGACGCGGGCTTTCTACTGGCAGCAACTGCTCGACGATGGGGTGGTGGGCAGCGGTAGCGAGATCGCCCAGCGCGAGGGGTTGCACCACTCGACGGTCAACGAGCTGCTGCGTCTGACGCTGCTGGAGCCCGCCATCATCCAGAGCATTCTGGCCGGGCAGCAGCCCAAGTGCATGAGCCTGCTGTGGTTCCAGCGGCATCCGCTGCCGACCGACTGGGTGGCGCAGCGGGAAGTGGTGGCGGGGTTTGATGCCTGACCGGGTTACGAGCCCTCGATCACCCGTGCCACATCACTGCGGCATTCGGCACACTTGCCCACCAGCAGCAAGTCGCCACCCTTGATGGTGCCGCTGAAATTGGTGATCGTGGTTTCGTGACGGCACTGGCCACACCAGACGTTGGACAGCAGTCGCTGGCGGATGTCGGCAGGGATGGACTCCCAGCGCTGGCGGGCTGGCTTGGTGAAAGTGGGCAGTGATTCGATGGTCATAGTTCAGCGGACCCAGCGACGGGCGTCCTTCAAGAGCAGCAGCAATTGCTGTTCGCGCAGCGGTGACGCGATGAACCCGAACCGGGTGTAAAACCTCGCCGCTTCTTCATCGATGGGGTGGGTCAGCATGGCACGGATGCCGGCCTGCTCGGCAATCAGCATCGTGCGGCGAATCGCGTCCTGCAGGAGGCCAAAGCCGATGCCTCGCCCCTGATCTGCTACCCACACAGCGAGCCTCGCCAGAATCACCACTGGCAACGGATACTGCCCCATCCCCTTGCGGATGCGCTCTGGCGCTTCCAGCGTGTCGACTTGTCCCACGGTCAGACTGAAGTAGCCCGCCACGCGGCCATCGTCCTCGGCAACGACAAAGGTCTTGGCCGAGCCGCTGCCCTGCGCCTGGCGGGCGTGGCGCAACAGCCAGTCATTCAACGCGGGCTTGCCGCAATCAAAACCTTCCAGCCGATGCTGCGCGGCCAGCGGCTCCGGTGCGCGCAACGTCACTTCGTGTCCCAGGGCGCCTTGCGGGCAAACAGGTCACGCAAACCCTCATTGGCCTGTTCGGGGCGATCCAGCAGATCCATCAGGGCCTGGTACTGGCTAGCCGAGACCATGAACAACCGCTGATCGAGCAGGGTCTGCTCGGCGGCCAGGCACGCGCTGTCGAGGATGAAGTCGGTCAGCGACTTGTGAGCCACCTCGGCGGCACGGCGCAGCACCACCTCCTGCTCTGGGGTGGCGCGCAGCCCAAGTCGGGCCGAGCGGGCGGAAGGCGACGATGCGACGGCAGTCATGGCAGCACCTCTTTTGTTAGATCAATTGCCGCAATGTTAGTACAAATGACGCACGCCGTCTAGTTGCACTGGTGACCGGTCGCCTTGGTTGACGATGAACCACCGCGCGTAAGTTGTTGATTTTGCAAGAGACAGAACTGCGCCTACCCGCAGGCCAAACGGAGAATAGAGACGGCTCTGGTGGAGAAAGTGGCCGATTTCGGGCGTTTCGGCTGATGGCCACCCGCAGCACGGATGGTCGGGACCCCGCATGGCGCGGGGCCGGCGTCAAAAGGAAAGGGCCCGGAGACTTTCCGGGCCCTGGTGATTGGTGGAGCCGGGGGGAATTGAACCCCCGTCCGTAAGCCATCATCGAGCAGTTCTACATGTTTAGCTGTCTGATTTGAGTCTCGCCAACCTGATCGCGCAGCAGCACGCTACCAAGCCAGCCAGTCACTTGATCTCGACCCCAGCTGAGTGACCCAGCTGGAGCCCAGCCTATGTGAATGACCTCTCAGCTATCGTCTTGCGACTCAAGCCCAGCCCATAGGCCAACTGTTGAGAGGCTCACCGGTATTAAGCGGCGAGTGCGAACTTTTGATCGTTTGCAGTTAGTTTTTTTCCAGTGGATTTACGAGCTGACTGGTGCTCGACATGCCCTGTCCCGAATCCGCACCCACGTCGAAACCAGGTCGGCCCCAGGAAAAGTAGAGTCATTGTAGGCTTGATCGCTCTCGCCGTGTTGACCTTGTTTTGTGATATCGGTCCGGTCGAGGGGATTTCAAGCCCCATCGGCTGCAGATTCTTCCACCAGGCCCCGGCACAGCGAGTTCAGCCGCTCCTCGTCGTCTTCCGAGAGGTTGGGCCCTGCTGCCAGGCGTGCCACCCGCTCGATCAGCTGCAGGCGGGCGCGCAACGCATCCTGCACGGCCTCGGCTTCGGCCGCCACCTCGTCGCCAATGGCGCCTGGGCTCCACAGGCCACTCTCGTTCCAGCCGGCACGCAGCTTGTGTAGCAAGTACAGCGTCAGGTCGGCGGCGCGCTGCAGCGCTGGGCTGGGCTCGGCAGGCAGTACCCCGTCGACGTGGATCATGGTCTCCTGCAGTGCCACATTCAGCCGGTCGAGCTCAGACAACAACTCGGGCAAGGCGCGGCGAGGTTTCATGGGCGGCACGGCGCGTGCCGCCGCAGACAGCGGCCCCGCCAGATGCTCGTCGAACTCGCCGGGCACCACCCGCAGTGCCACGCTGGCGTGGTGCAGGTTGGCGCCAGGCAGGCGCAAGGCCGCCAAAGCCTCCTCTGTGGCCGACAACAGTCGGCCCAGCGGGGACATCTTGTCCCCCGTCAGTCGATGCGGGTAACCCGAGCCATCCAGCCGTTCATGGTGCTCGGCCACTGCCCGCGCCACATCCTTGGGGTAATCCGTCAGCTGCGTCAGCAGCAGTTGCCCAATGTGCGGGTGCACCACCAACTGGCGGTAGCTGTCCACATCCAGTGTGCTCAGCGCATCGGCTTCGCCATAGGCCGGCGAAATGTACATCTCGCCCACATCGTGCAGCAGCCCCGCCGTCATGGCCAGCGCCACCAGGCGGTCATCGGTGTTGCGCGCGCGGATCAAGGCGCCGGCCACCGCCATGGCATCGATCGCATGCTGGAATGCAGCCGGGCGAGCCGTCTCCACGGCGCTCAACAA
This sequence comes from Aquabacterium sp. G14, assembly GCF_037482285.1. NCBI lineage: Bacteria > Pseudomonadati > Pseudomonadota > Betaproteobacteria > Burkholderiales > Sphaerotilaceae > Aquabacterium > Aquabacterium sp. G14. The sequence continues at coordinate 16,674 of NZ_JBBEYB010000020.1, read as the reverse complement.
CAGTTGCACCACCGAGTGCAGCCGCACCAGCCCGGCGCAACGCACCAGCGCCTCGGCATGGGGGCGCAGCAAAGGAGTCAAGGGTCCCTGGCTGTCAATCAGCTTCTGCACCGCTGCCTGCAGGGTGGCGTTGCTCACCCCATCTTCGGCCATCAGGCAGGTTTCCAGCGGCTGCTTGAGCGCGCGGTCCATCAGCTTGCGCTGCAGGTCGCGTGACACGGGCTGATCGCGAGCCCACAGCTTCATCCCGTTGATGTCGAAGATGTCGTTCGACGCGATGATGGTGCGGGTTTCGCTGGCTTCCAGAATGGTGGCCAGGGCGTGGGGGTTGGCGACCTTGAAGTCGGCGTCCGAGGTGACTGGGCTCATGTCTGACTCCTCATGGGCATGCCCGGCTGTTCCGCGCGGGTGACGCCCAAACCTTAGCACGCCCGCACCCAAAAAAAACACCAGACCGTTGCGGGTCTGGTGTCAGGGGAGGACGACAGCGTCGCAAGCGGCAGTCCGTCGACGCCGGCCCGCTGCCTTGCACGCTCAGCTGCGATAGTCGGCGTTGATGGTGACGTAGTCGTGCGACAGGTCACAGGTCCACACCGTGGCTGTGGCGTTGCCGCGGGCCAGACCCACACGGATGGTGATCTCGGCCTGCTTCATCACGCGCTGGCCGTCGGCCTCCTGGTATTCAGGGCGGCGACCACCCTTGGTGACCACATGCACGTCGTCCAAGTGCAGCTCGATCAGGCTCTGGTCCAGATCGTCGATGCCGGCGTAGCCCACAGCGGCCAGGATGCGGCCCAGGTTGGGGTCGGAGGCGAAGAACGCGGTCTTCACCAGCGGCGAGTGGGCGATGGCGTAGGCCGCCTTCTGGCACTCGGCTTCGTCGCGGCCGCCTTCCACCGTGATGGTGATGAACTTGGTGGCGCCTTCGCCGTCGCGCACGATGGCCTGGGCCAGCTTTTGCGAGACCTCGATCAGCGCAGCGCGCAGGGCTTGGCCGTCGGCGCTGTTCAGGTCGGTGATCTCGGCGTGCCCGGCCTTGCGGGTGGCCATCAGCACGAACGAGTCGTTGGTGGAGGTGTCGCCGTCAATGGTGATGCGGTTGAACGAGGCATTCGCCGCTTCGGTCACCAAGGCCTTCAGCAGGCCCGGGGCCACGTTGGCGTCGGTGGCTAGGTAGCCCAGCATGGTGGCCATGTTCGGCTTGATCATGCCCGCGCCCTTGCTGATGCCGGTGATGGTCACGGTCTGGCCGCCCAGGGTGATCTGCTTGGAGCAGCCCTTGGGAATCGTGTCCGTGGTCATGATGCCTTCGGCGGCCACGGCCCAGTTGTCTTCCTTCAGGTCGGCAATGGCGCCCGGCAGGCCGGCCTCAATGCGCTCGACGGGCAGGCTTTCCATGATCACGCCGGTCGAAAACGGCAGGATCTGTTCGGGCGAGACATGCAGCAGGCGTGCCAGTGCGATGGTCGTGGCGCGGGCGCGCACCAGGCCGTCTTCACCGGTGCCGGCATTGGCGTTGCCGGTGTTGACCAGCAGCGCGCGGATCTCGTTGCCCGCGGCCAGACGCTCCTGGCACAGTTGCACGGGGGCGGCACAAAAGCGGTTCTTGGTGAACACGCCGGCCACGGCCGAACCTTCGTCCAGCGTGATGACGGTCAGGTCGCGGCGGTTGGCCTTGCGCACGCCGGCCATGGTGATGCCGAGCTTCACGCCAGGCACGGGATGCAGATCAGAGGGAAGGGGGGCAGTCAGGTTGACGGGCATATGAGGCTCCAGCGAAGGCCCCTGATTGTGCCGCAGTCACATGTCGCTTGTTCACATCGCTTTGAACCGATGGGCGTACAGGCGGCTCACCTCCAGCACCTCTGGCCGTTGGCGCAGGTGCAGCCGTGTGCGGTGCTCCTGGCGGCTGACACGTTCAACCGCTCGCACGTTCACCACATGGCTGCGGTGAACCTGCCAGAACAAGCTGGCATCCAGTCGATGCACCAACTCGCGCAGCGGGGTGCGGATCAGCCAGTCCGGCGCGTGGTCTGCCTGAGTGGCCGTGATCACTCGCACGTACTTGTCCGAGGCCTCCAGGTACACGATGTCTTCCACCGGAATCAGGTAGACGGACGAGCCTGCGGCAGCCTGCAACACCCGCAGGGGCGCCTCGGCCTCTGCCCTGCCAGGGGCCGTCCGCAGGTCGATCAGGTGGGTGGACAGGGCGTCCTCGTGCACGGCCGCGGGGGGCTCACGGCGAGCCAGTTGCTGTTGCAGGCGCATGCAGGTCAGCGCCAGGCGTTCAGGGCGAACGGGCTTGAGCACATAGTCGATGGCGGCGCGCTCGAAGGCGCGCACGGCGTGGTGGTCGTAGGCCGTGATGAACACCACCAGAGGCAGGGGGCGGTCATGTGGCCAAGCGTCCACCACGTGCTCGGCGGCGTCCAGACCATTGAGCACCGGCATGTGGATGTCCAGAAACAGGATGTCGGGTAACAGCCGTGACGCGAGTTCGACCAGTTGCTGGCCGTCCCCCACCAGGTGCGTCACCTGCAACTCCGGCCACAGTTGCGCCAGATGACGGCGCAGGGCTTCGGCCAGCACTGGCTCGTCTTCGGCAATCAAGGCGCGGGGGGCGTTCATGTCAGCTGTGGGCTGGCGCCCAGGTGGGAGGCCGCAGCGGCAGACTCAGGGTGGCTGTGGTGCCGTGTGGCTGGTGGTCGGGCGTGTCCGCATGGTGAGCGCTGTCCAGGTGCAGTGTGCCCGCCTCGCCATAAGACGCCAGCAGACGTTCGCGGATGCACTTCAAGCCGAAGCCTTGCCCGGGATGCGGGCGAGGTTCATCGATGGCGGGGCAGCCCTGGCCGGAGTCCTGCACCTGAATGGACAGCATCTCGCCATCACGAAACGCGCGAATGCGCAGCGTGCCACCTTCTGGCAAAGGGTCCAGGCCATGCTTGATGGCGTTCTCGATCAAGGGCTGCACCAGCATCGGAGGCAGGGGCACCTCGTTCAGCTCAGGGGCGATGTCCATCTGCACCTGCAGCCGTCGCCCCATGCGCACCTGCATCAAAGCCAGGTAGTCCTGGGCGTGTGCCATCTCCTCGCGCAGCGTCACCGATCCGGCACGGCTCGCGCTCAGCGTGGCACGCAGGTAGTCGATCAGGTGGGCCAGCATGTCTTGTGCGGCGGCGGGCTGGGTGTCGATCAAGGCATGCAGGTTCGCCAGGGTGTTGAACAGCATGTGGGGTTCCAGCTGCGCCTGCAGGCGTTGCAGTTGCGCTTGGGCGTGCAAACGCTGACTTTGCTCGGCGCGCTGTCGCAGCATCTGGGCCCGCACCCGAAACAGGTCCACCACGAAGATCACCAGCATCGAGAATCCATGAAAGACCATGGCGATGAACAGGGTGGCCGGTGCAGCCGGGTCTGCTGGCAGGGCCCCGGTGCCGCGCATGTAGAGCGTCCACAGCCCATGAGACAAGGGCGCGCTGATCAGGAACACGACCAGGGCCAGGGTCAGCATCAGCGGGCGCGGGAGCAGGGCGTACATGCCCTCTTGCGCATGGCGCTGCCGGGCCGCGTCACTCTGACGCCAGCAACGGCTGGCCAGTCCGTACCACAGCGGGGCGGCCACCGCCAAGGTCGTCAACGCGCCAATCACGTTGGCAACCAGGTAATGCACGAACGATAGCGGCGGCGCGCTGTGCGCCGGATTGGCCATCTCCAGCGCCTTGAAAAAGGTGGCGAAGGCCAGGGCCCAGAAGGGCTGCAGGCTCAACAAACGGCGCACATGCGGCCACAGCAGCACCTGCGGTAGCGTCACCAATCGATCTCCGCACGCGTGGCGCACTCGGGGGCCTGCGCATGCACGCTGCAGCGCACGCGCTTCATGAAGCGCAACCCTTGTTTGTCATAAAAGCCCCGTTTCCCCAGTTCCACGCGCAGATTGTGCTGCGCGGTCACGAAGGCCACCGCCTCCTCCGGCTTCAAATCCACCCATATCTGGGGTGGGATGTCGGCTTCGGCTTTGCGCACCGCGGTCAGCACGGCATCGTGCTGGCTCAGCCAGTAAGTGCGCGACGCTGCCCCGAACCCTTCTGGAAAATGCGATCGCTGGATGACCAGTTGCAAGGTGGTGAAGCCCAGGGGCAGCCGCGAGATGCCGCCCTGGGTGCCCACACCCTTGTTGATCTCCATGGGCAGATAGGCCACGGCGGGCGAGAAGATCACGTCCAGCCCGCCGTTGTTGAACTTGGTGACGAAGTTGCGCAGGTCGGCTGACACGGGCTGGGCACCGATCATGTTGATCAGGTGGGCCTGCACCTTGTCATGGTCAAAAGCTGGCATGCGTGCGCCCGCAAAGCCACGTGCAAACAGGGTCCGGTCGCGCACCATGGTGTAGAGCGCGCCCGTGCTGATGATGCCGGCGATCTCGAAACCGTCCTGCACATTGAGCTTTGCCGCTCCGGGCGATGCCAGCACCTGCACCGCCTTGTGGATCACGGCATAACTGGCGTTCAGGTCCACCCGCCCATCCTTGATGATCGTGGCGGCTCCCCCATGGTCCATGGCCGCGGTGACCGCGTTGTAAGGCTTGGTCCGCAAGGACGTGGCCAGTAAGCCCTGGCATTGCCCGACGCGGAAATCGTCGGCCGCGATGCGCTCGTCGGAGTAGGCCCGGACGGCGATGTCCGCCCCATGCTTTTGCATCGCCAGGGCATAGGTCTTGGCACCATCGAACACCTGGCCGGCGGCGCCCAGAGGATCCCAGACGCAAATGGTGGGGGCAGCCTGGGCCCCGGCACCGCACAGGCTCCACACCACCGCCAGCGGTGCGGCCCATCTGGCTCGGATCAGGCAGCGCAGCAAAGACAAGGGCATGGCGAATCTCGGTGTGAAGTGAGGGGAAGGAAGCAATCTAGCGAACTTCCCACCGGTTTCACAGAGGTTTGCGACCAAGCGTTGCAGGCGGTCGTGAGCCGTCTGGGGCCTGGCGTGGACGAAAAAAAGAGAACCCGATGGGGTTCTCTTTCTGGGGGCGTCGCAAGGGGCGATCAGGCCAGCTTGCCGTGGCAGTTCTTGTACTTCTGGCCGCTGCCGCACGGGCAGGGGTCGTTACGGCCCACGCGCGGCACCTCGCCCGCCACGGTGGTGGTGTCGGCTTCCGTCACGGGTTTGCCATCTTCGTCCGGGTGGGTGTAGGTGACGTTGCTCAGGTGCTCGCCCTGCTGCTCGATGGCCTGCGCAGCCAGCGCAGCTTCTTCCTGGGTCTGGATGCGCACCGTCAGCAGCGTGCGGGTCACGTCCATCTTCACGACAGCCAGCAACTGGCCGAACAGCTCGAAAGCCTCGCGCTTGTACTCTTGCTTCGGGTTCTTCTGAGCATAGCCGCGCAGGTGGATACCTTGGCGCAGATAGTCGAGCGCCGAGAGGTGCTCACGCCAGTGGCTGTCGATGGACTGCAGCAGCACCATGCGCTCGTAGCCTGCAAACTGCTCCTTGCCCACGATGGCCACCTTGGCCTCGTAAGCCTGGGTGCCGGCTTCCAGCACGCGGTTGAGCACATCCTCGTCTTCCACCGAGGTCGCACCTTCCACCCACTTCACCAGGTCGACATTGACCTGCCACTCTTCGGCCAGCACCTTTTCCAGCGAGACCAGATCCCACTGCTCTTCCAGGCTGTTGGCCGGCACGAAAGTGCGCACCACGTCGCTGAGGGCACCCTTGCGCAGGTTGGCGATGGACTCGGTCACGTCCACCGTTTCCAGAATCTCGTTGCGCTGCTGGTAGATGACCTTGCGCTGGTCGTTCGACACGTCGTCGTACTCCAGCAGCTGCTTGCGCATGTCGAAGTTGTGGCCTTCGACCTTGCGCTGCGCGCTCTCGATGCTGCGGCTGACGATGCCGGCTTCGATGGCCTCGCCCTCGGGCATCTTCAGGCGGTCCATGATGGCGCGCACGCGGTCGCCCGCGAAAATGCGCATCAGCGGATCGTCCAGCGACAGGTAGAAGCGCGAAGACCCCGGGTCACCTTGGCGACCCGCACGACCACGCAACTGGTTGTCGATGCGGCGAGACTCGTGACGCTCGGTGGCGATGATGCGCAGGCCACCCAACTCCTTGACCTTGGCGTTCAGCTCGGCCTGTTCTTTCTTCAAGGCCTCGATCTTGGCAGCCTTGGCGGCTTCGTCCAGCGAGGCGTCGGCTTCGATGTTCTGGATGTCTTTTTCAACGTTGCCGCCCAGCACGATGTCGGTGCCGCGACCGGCCATGTTGGTGGCGATCGTGATCATGCCAGGGCGACCGGCCTGGGCCACGATGTCGGCTTCACGGGCGTGCTGCTTGGCGTTCAGCACCTGGTGCGGCAGGCCTTCGCGGGTCAGCAACTGGGCGATCAGCTCGGAGTTCTCGATCGACGTGGTGCCCACCAGCACGGGCTGGCCGCGCTCGTGACATTCCTTGATGTCGGCAGCGATCGCGTTGTACTTTTCTTTGGCGGTCTTGTAGACCAGGTCCAGTTGGTCCTTACGGGCCAGCACGCGGTTGGGCGGGATCACCACGGTTTCCAGGCCGTAGATGGACTGGAACTCGAACGCTTCCGTGTCAGCCGTACCGGTCATGCCGGCCAGCTTCTTGTACATGCGGAAGTAGTTCTGGAAGGTGATCGAGGCCAGGGTCTGGTTCTCGGCCTGGATGTGCACGCCTTCCTTGGCTTCGACAGCCTGATGCAGGCCATCCGACCAGCGACGGCCCGACATCAGGCGGCCGGTGAACTCGTCCACGATGGTGACTTCACCGTTCTGCACCACGTAATGCTGGTCCTTGTTGAACAGGTGATGGGCACGCAGCGCGGCGTACAGGTGGTGCATCAGGGTGATGTTGGCCGCGTCGTACAGGCTGGCGCCTTCGACCAGCAAGCCCGCTTCGGCCAGCAGGCGCTCGGCATTTTCGTGGCCGGCTTCGGTCAGGAAGACCTGGCGCGATTTCTCGTCGGCCGTGAAGTCACCCGGCTCGATCACGCCTTCACCGGTGCGCGGGTCGGCTTCGCCAATCTGTTTCTTGAGGTGCGGCACCACGCTGTTGATGCGCACATACATCTCGGTGTGGTCTTCGGCCTGGCCGGAGATGATCAGCGGGGTGCGGGCCTCGTCGATCAGGATCGAGTCCACTTCGTCGACGATGGCGTAGTTCAGCGGACGCTGCACACGGTCGGCCACCTCGTAGACCATGTTGTCACGCAGGTAGTCGAAGCCGTACTCGTTGTTCGTGCCGTAGGTGATGTCGGCGTTGTAGGCGGCCTGCTTGTCTTCACGGGGCATCTGGGGCAGGTTGATGCCCACGCTCAGACCCAGGAAGTTGTAGAGCTTGCCCATCCATTCCGCGTCGCGGCGTGCCAGGTAGTCGTTGACGGTGACCAGGTGCACGCCCTTGCCGGTCAGGGCATTGAGGTAGACGGGCAGGGTGGCGGTCAGGGTCTTGCCCTCGCCGGTGCGCATTTCGGCGATCTTGCCGTTGTGCAGGGCCATGCCGCCCAGCAACTGCACATCGAAGTGGCGCATCTTGAAGACACGCTTGGAGCCTTCGCGCACCACGGCAAAGGCCTCGGGCAGCAGCGCGTCGAGCGATTCACCCTTGGCCACACGTTGCTTGAATTCTTCGGTCTTGGCGCGCAGTTGGTCGTCGCTCAAGGCTTCGAGGGTGGGCTCCAGCGCGTTGATCTTGGTCACCGTGCGCCGGTATTCCTTCAGCAGGCGTTCGTTACGGCTACCAAAAATCGAGGTAAGAAGCTTGGGCAACATGGAGCAATCAATCCAATCGGTCGGTTTGCCAGCCACTCGGCCGGCACTTGGTGTCTGGAGACACTTTCCCCAGCCCACCAAAGCAAAAAAGTGTAGCACCCAAGGGTGATCAGGCTGTTGCCACTTGGGGAAGCTGGGGAAACTACACCCCCCTCTTTCGGTGCAAGGTCAAATAACAGGCGATCAGGGCCGTGCAGGCGCCCAAAGGTTGGTAAATCCGGCCCTCTTTGAGATGGGCCAGCGGCACCATGACCAACATATAGGCAAGCATCGTCAATGCAAGTGCGGTGGCGGTTTTCTCTTGGCGCGTCCAAAGCCATCCGCAGGCCAGGGCGTAAAAGGCGGTCAACCCGCCGAACAAGGCAAAGGCTCCTTGGTGCAGGCCCGTTTGCCGCATGCTGACCCAATCCGCCTGGTTGATCTGCAGCGTCAAGTGATTGCCCCACACGGCGTGTGCAGTATCCAGGCCCACCTCGGGCAGAGAAGAATGCTCGAACAGGCTCTGGCGTGTCAGTTGGATCAGCCCCATGCCCAGCGCGATCAGACCCAGGGCCAGCACCGTCTGACGCCACCGGTTTGGCACGCTGACCAGCCAAGCTCGTATCAGCACGAACATGGGGATGAACAGCGCCGACTCTCTGGAGAACAGCGCCACCGCATAGAGCGCGACAAATGGCCAAACCGTGCCCACAGGGACCGTCAAGGCCAGGTAAGCCAGCACCAGCAAGGCGTGCATTTCCAGAAAATCCCATGGATAGGTCCAGAAATGACTGCCGTACATCCACACGACAAAGGGGACCAGCAGCACCAAGCCCGCTTGCCAGGCCCCGCGCCAAGTGGCGGGCAACCACCGGGCGCACATCCGGTAGAGCGCGAGGTTGCCCGTCAAGAACATGATGGCCGCGAACACCCTGAAGGGCTCGCGACTGAACAGCCCGAGGAACTCCAGCAGTGCAGGGCCCAGCAGGCGATTTTGGTAAGCGCGCCAATGAGGGGTGCCCTCCAGCACCCCTTGAGAGGCGGCCATCAAGGTTGCCATGTGGGCCTTGTGGGTTGCCCACCATCCGCGCCACTCCAGATAACTGATGCCCAGGATCCAGAGCGACAGCAGGACCCGGCGAGCCATCGCCGTGTTCACACCTGTTCCGGATCAGGGTGAGGCCAGCAGGCCACCACACTACCCAATATGGTGCTGACGAGCGCCATGGCCACCACCACCACCGCGCCCGAGGGCCAGTCGAACATGGCCGACACACACAAGCCCACGGTGTAGGCCAGTGCACCCGAGCCCCAAGCCAAAGGCAGTTGCCAGCGCACCGGTGCCTGACGCACGGCCAGCGCGGGCATGATCAGGCTGCTGAACACCAGGTACACCCCCACCAACTGCACCGAAGCGGTCACGGCCACGGCAAACACCAGGTAAAAGCCCGCCTGGCCCAGCCAGCGTTGCGCTCCAAACCACACGGCCAGCACCGTGGCGGACAGGGCAGCCACACCCCACAACTGGTCTGGCGTCACCCACAGGATCTGACCCACCAGCAAGTCTTTCAGGTGCTCACCGCCGTGAGGGTTGCCCGCCAGCAGCAAGATGCCCACCGACGAGGCCAGCACGAACAAGGCGCCAATCAAGGCCTCCTGGATGTCCGGCCAGCGCCGCTCCATCCAGGTCAACAAGACGGCGCCCAGCAAGGCGGCTCCCACAGCGGCCCCTTGTACGGCCCAGACCTGCTCAGACCAGCCCAAGGTGCCGGCCGCAATCACGCCCAGCCCGGCAATCTGGGCAATGGCCAGGTCAATGAAGACAATGCCTTTGCGCAGCACGCGCTGACCCAGGGGCACATGCGTGCTCAACACAAGCAAACCGGCCACCAGGGCCGGGCCCACGATGGACCAGTCCACCGGATGCCAGTGCGAGGGCGAGAGCGCGTCCAGACTCATGGGTTGGGCTTTCTGGGAGATCCGCTTCAGCGGTTGGCCGCCAGCAGGCGGGCCACGGTGTCGTCAAACAGGCCAAACAGGTCTTTGGCACGCTCGCTGCCGCCCACGGTGAACGGCAGCACCACCACTGGCAGCTTGGTGCGCTCGGCCAGCCATTGGGCGCCCCGTCCGTCGTTGTAGGCAGCACGGATCACCATTTTCGCGGGCTGTTGCTGCAGCTGCTTGACCACCGCAGACAGGTGCGAGCTGGAAGGCTCGATGCCAGGCTTGGGCTCCAACGCCGCCACCTGCTTCAAGCCCAACCAGTTCTCCAGATACGGGAAACCCTGATGCTGCACCACGATGGACGTGCCCTTCAGCGAGGCGGCTTCCTGGCTCCATCGCTGCAACGCCACGCCCCAGCGTCGATTGAAGTCCGCCAGCCGTGTCTCGTAGGTGCGTGCTTGCGTGGGGTCGACCTGGCTCAGACGATGCGCCAGTGACACCGCCACCAGGCCGATGTTGCGCGGATCGGTCTGGATGTGCGGGTTGCCCTCAGCATGCACATCGCCATCGGCTCGGTCGAGCCGGGTGGGGATGTCGAGCATGCGCACCGAGCTGGCCGCTTCAAAGTAGCCGGGGCGGCCCACTTGCACTTTCGGGTTGCCAGCCTGGCGCAAGAGCACGGGCAGCCAGGCCATCTCCAGCTCGGCTCCCGTGCACACCACCAGGTCGGCATTGCGCACCGCAGCGATCAAGCTGGGCTTGGCTTGCACCAGGTGTGGGTCCTGCAAGGCATGGGTGGCGGTGTAGATGCTGGCTTGCTCACCCGCGAGTTCACGCGTCAAGGCGGCCCATTCGGGCTCGCAGGCAAAGACCTTCAGCGCATAGGCTGGGGTCATGCAGGCCAGCAGAGCGGGCAGCGCTGCCCACCATGCTGGCTTGTTGACAATAAAGCTCTCTTTCATGGCAGGCTCCGATCAGAAAGCGTGTGCGCCGTGGGCGCCCAGACTCATCTGGTATTGCAGATACAACTGCGTGTCCTTCATGCCCTGGCGTGCCTGGTCCTGGTTCAGCTGGAGGCGCCACCGCTGGAACTCGCTGGGTGACCAGTCCAGCATCACGCTGGTGCGCTTGGGGTTGTAGCCCGGGCTGACCAGTTCGTGTTCGGCGTAGTGGGTGGCAATGCCGCTGCCCAGGCGCAGAGAGCCACTGTCCAGGCGGTCATGTCGCAGGCCCACACGCCACTGTGGCATGAACTGGTACACGCCCTGCACATACCAGCCCGACTGGCGGCTGCGGTAGGTGTCCTCGTGCGCATGATCGTCGTGCGGCACGCTGGCCGTGCCCGAATCCTGGCGCCAGAAGTACTCCCCTTGCAAGGTGAAGTTGGTGCGCTTGGCATTGCCGTTGGGGGCCCATTTCCACACACCATCGAGTACCCACATGCGGCTGTTGCCGCTGAAGCTGGCTGCTTCGTGTGTCTCTTCGCCTTCGTGACCATGGTCATGTGCCAGACCCCAGGCGCGCTCGTGCGCCTTGGTGCGCAGCCACGAGGCGCCCAGGCGCCAGCTGTGGCTGTCGCCCACATCGCCGCCGGTGCGCGCTGACAGCAGGGCCGCTCCCAGGGCATTGCCGCCACGATCCGACCCAGGGAAGGCGCCCCCATTGCCCAACTCGGCACCCAGTTCAATGTACTGCGTGGTGGGCAGCACCCACTTCAGCTGTGCTCCTTCCTGCTTGTACTGTCCGCCCAGGAAAGCCTGGTGCGCCAGAGGCAGGTCCACGAAACTCCAGGTGTGGGCGTGCTGCTCGTTCTGGTAGCCCAGAGCCCCATAAAAGCGCCCGCCCTTAAGGGTCAGGCCGTAGGGCAAGGCGGTGGATTGCACGAAGGCTTCTTCCACCTCCACCTCGTTGTCGCCATCCAGTCCCAGCGTCAGGGCACCGTAGGCCAGATTGTCGACATTGGCGCTGAAAGTGATCTCCGATTCGCCCAGGCTGAAGCCGCGCTGGCCCGGGCCGACCCCGTGGCCATCCCCGCCCAGGTTGAAACCACTCAGCGTCCAGCTTTCCGGGTCTTTCGACAGATTGGCGTAGGTGCCCGTGAGGATCATGCCGATGGCCGGGTTGAAGGCGCTGTTGCCCTTGCGGGAAGCAACGGCTGCTTCAGGCGGCAGGGCCATGCCCGAACCGGCGTCGGCGGTCTGCGTGTCGGTGGTGGGGGCTGCGGAGGCCGTGCCCTGAGTGCCCGCTTGGGCCTGTTGCGCCTGGTTCAAACGGGCTTCGAGGGCCTGCAAGCGCTGCTCGTATTGCTGGCGCAGCTCCTGCAACTGGGTGCGCAGCTGCTGCAGTTCAGTGTCGCTGGCGCCGGTGGCGGCGTGGGCGGGCAGGGCGGAGAACAGGGCGGCGGCGATCGCGCCCATCAAAGGGGTGTACTTCAACATGGTTTGGCTGTCTGACAAATCAAAATGTGGCGCAACGCCCAAGCCCGCTCACCCTGTTCACACAGGTCGGCAGTGGCATGGCGAAGGCCAAACAGCCCCACCAAGGCGCGGGGCCGGCGAAACATTTCAAACAGGCAGGACCGGCGGGGCGCGCGACCAATAACCCCGCTCCATGGGCACACTGCGCCAAGCGGGCGCAGCGATGCTGACCAGCGCATGGCGCGCCGGGCTGAGATGCAGGGCAGGGGGGGTGGAAGCCAGCGCCGCCTGTGCGCCGTGATGACTCAGGCATTCCTGGCACAGCACATGGGCCGCCTGATTGGCGTCCTCCAGCGCATGCTCCAGGTCGTGACGCAGGCCGGCCTGCTGCATCCACAGCATTGCCATGGCCAGCAGCACACGCCAGCCCCACCTTGTCATCATCTGACCCCGCATGGGCGATACTGTACCAATGGTTTTTGAACGAGCTTACCCGTGAACGACAAGCGTTGGACGCCCACTGCCACCTTCAAGCCCATGGTGCCCGATGTGCCCCAGGTCAAGTCGGCCCTGGAGCGCTCCGAGACCCTGGCCAGCCTCATGCAGCGCCTGCGCGCCTCGCAAGAATGCCTGGCCGCGGTCAAAACCTGCTTGCCACCCGCCATGGCCGCGCACGTCAAGGCGGGCCCCATCGACGAAGAGGGCTGGACGCTGCTGGCCGCCAACGCAGCCGTGTCTGCCAAATTGCGGCAACTGCAGCCTCGCATCGCTGCAGCCTTGGCGGCCAAAGGCATCAAGGTCAACGCCATCCGGGTGCGGGTGGCGTCGCAGTGAGTGCGCCAGCAAAAGATATGGGCTAACATCATGCGCATATCATCATGCGCATGGAGATTGCAATGTCAGCCGTCCATTCTGTCCCGCATGCCCGATCAGGTTCTGCGGGCAAGCGCGCGACCAACTTGAGCTTGAGTGCCGATGTGCTGGAGGCCGCCAAAGCCATGGACATCAATATTTCGCAGGTATGCGACGCTTACCTGCGCGAAGTGGTGCGGCGCGAGCAGGAGCGTCGCTGGCGCCAGGAGCACGCCGAATTCGTGAACGCCTACAACGCCACCATCGAAGCCGAGGGCTTGCCGCTGGACGAGTGGAGAAGCTTCTGATGGCTCGTTTTGATGTCTACGAGAACCCTGGCAGCCACGTGGCAACCACGCCTTACTTGTTGGATGTGCAAAGTGACCTGCTTGATGGTCTCGACAGCCGGATGGTGGTGCCACTGCGAAGCGTGGCGCACTTTCCGACGGTCAAGTTGCCCACTCAATTGACGCCTTTGCTGTCCGTTGCAGGGCAAGACTTTTTGCTGGAAACGCCCAAGATGGGCGCTGTGCCCAAGCGCATCTTGAAAACACCTGTCGCCTCGCTGGCGGATGAGCAAGCAAGGATCATCTCTGCCCTGGATTTCTTGTTCCAAGGTTATTGATGCGTCAGGCCGACGCAGCTGAAAGCGATGTCAGCCCAGAAGTTGTGCCACCAACGCTTGCCGTTGACTGACCGCCTTGCCTTGCAGCACAAACCCCATCAGAGTGCCAGTCTGGTCAGCCTTTGGGGCTGACACAAAACGGGCTTCGAGTGCGTCGTCTGAAGAGGTGACTGTCCACTGACCGGGCGCCCCAGCCGGAGGCGGGCACACCACCGTGGGCCAGGCCGGGGTCTTCACGACCACGGGCATGGCGGGATAGGCCACCGGTGTGGGCTTGCCAGACAAAGTGGCCGCCAAGGCGCGGGCCTGCTGCATCAAGGGCATCACATAGGGCAGCCACTGCCCCGACACTTCGGCACAATCACCCAGGGCGTGCACATGCGGCACGCTGGTGGCCAGCAAGCGGTCGACCTGAACCCCACGCCCCACCGTCGCGCCCGCCTGGGCGGCCAAATCCGTGCGCGGCTTCAGCCCCACGGCCGACACCACCAGGTCAGCTGGCAAGCTGCTGCCATCGTTCAAGACCACGCTCAGGCCGCTGTCGCCCTGGTTCACCGCCACCACGCTCACGCCTAGCTTGAACTGCGCACCAGCCGCTGTCAGACGCGCTTGCAGCAGGTCGCTGGCTTCGGGCGGCAGCAAACGCGCCAGCACCCGGTCAGCCACGTCCACCACGGTGGGGGTCACACCACGCGCCAGCAGGTCATTGGCAAACTCGCAACCAATCAGGCCTGCCCCCAAAATCACCACGCGTTGCGCAGCTTGGCCCGAGGCGGCCGTTTCCAGTGCCTGGGCAAAGCGCGCAAAGTCATCCAGGTCGTTCACAGACAGCACCGTATCGGCGGCATCACCCTGCAGGGGTAGCCGGATCGGGTCGGCGCCCACAGCCAGCACCAGGTCGCGATAGCGCAGCACCTCGCCAGAATCCAGGGTCAAGGCTTGCGCGCTGGCATCCACCTGCGTCACACGGGTGCGCGGCAGCACACGGGCGCGCAGCTCTTCGGCCATCTTTTCGGCCGACTTCATCACCAGCGTGACGGCGGTTTTGCCACTGGCCAGCGCGTTTGACAACATGGGCTTGGAATAAAAGCCCGCACCGCATCCGCTCACCACCACGATGGACACATCCGCATCCGCCTTGCGCAGCTCGCGCGCCAGGTTGTAGCCGGCCAGCCCGGCGCCCACGATCACAACAGGTTCAGACATGTGACGCTCCGGTGATCAGATCTCGACCATCTCAAAGTCGGCCTTGCCCACCCCGCAGTCCGGGCACGCCCAGGTGTCGGGCACGTCTTCCCACTTGGTGCCGGCCGCGATGCCGTCTTGCGGCCAGCCCTGGGCTTCGTCGTAGATGTAGCCGCACACAATGCACTGATAGGTTTTCATGAGGTAAAGCAAAAAAGAAGGATTTTGCGCCAGCGGGTGAGTGAGGATGGGGCGTGGATACGCCAAGGGGTGACGGGGCGGAAACCCTTGCCTACCAACTATAGTTTGCGGCTGTCACCTTGCATTTGTACCCATGAACGATTTCCACTCTGCCTCTGATGGCGTATGGCTGTTGGCGCCTACCGAAAACTGAGCCACTTATGAGGGGTGTGCCGATCTAAAACTGAGCCAGGTGTTCAACCTACTCTGCTGCTTTTTGATGCAGCGGGGTTCGAGGAGTGATCACCATGGACATGATCGGCAGAATCCGGCGGCTGCACAGCCGAGGCAAGAAGTCAGAGCGGGAGATCTCGCGGATGACGGGGCTATCGCGCAACACGATAGCCAAGTGGCTCAAGGCGCCATTGGATGGCGAGCCCAAGTACCGGCGAATCGAGCAGCCGGGCAAGTTGACGGCCTTCCACGAGGTTCTCAGGCAGGCGCTCAAGGCCGATGCCTATCGGGCCAAGCACGAGCGCCGCACGGCACGGGCGCTGTACAGCGAACTCAAGTCGGCAGGTTACGAAGGCGGCTACAGCCGCGTGACGGACTTCATCCGCCAGTGGCGCCAAGGCGAGGGGCAAGCGGTAGCGACGCGAGCCTTCGTGCCCTTGTCGTTCGAGCTGGGCGAGGCATTCCAGTTCGACTGGAGCGAAGAAGGCCTGGTGGTGGGCGGCATTTACTACCGGCTGCAGGTCTCGCACATGAAGCTGTGTGCCAGCCGTGCGTTCTGGCTGGTGGCGTATCCCAGTCAGGGACACGAGATGCTGTTCGATGCGCACACGCGCAGCTTTGCGGCGCTGGGTGGGGTGGCCAGGCGCGGCATCTACGACAACATGAAGACGGCGGTGGACCAGGTCAAGAAGGGCAAGGGCCGAGTGGTCAACGCACGCTTTGCGGTGATGTGCGCGCACTACCTGTTCGACGCCGACTTCTGCAACGTGGCCAGTGGCTGGGAGAAGGGGGTCGTCGAGAAGAACGTGCAAGATAGCAGGCGGCGAATCTGGATTGATGCGGCCAAGCAGCGCTTTGGCTCCTTTGCAGAACTCAACGCCTGGCTGGGCGAGCGCTGTCGCAGCCTGTGGGCGGAGGTTCGCCACCCAGAGCATTCGCAGTTCAGTGTGGCCGAGATGCTGGAGCATGAACGTGCCCATTTGATGTCAATGCCGCAGCCCTTTGACGGCTATGTGGAGCGCCCGGCGAGGGTGACCAGCACCTGCTTGGTCTCGGTCGCACGCAACCGTTACTCGGTGCCTTGCGAGCTGGCCGGGCAGATGGTCAGCACCCGGCTGTACCCGACGCGGGTGGTCGTGGTGGCCAACGATGAGGTGGTGGCGCAGCATGAGCGATTCAGTGACCGTGGACAGACCCGCTATGACTGGCAGCACTACATCCCGCTGGTGCAAAGAAAGCCCGGTGCGCTGCGCAATGGCGCACCGTTTGCCGACCTCCCCCCGGCCTTGCAGCAGTTGCGCAGAGGGCTGCTACGCCAGGCCGGTGGCGACCGTGTCATGGCGCAGGTACTGGCCATTGTGAGCACAGCTGGCCTGGATGCGGTGCTGGTGGCAGTTGAATTGGCGCTGGAGAGCGCGCCACCGTCTGGCAAGGTCAGCGTCGAGCATGTGATCAATGT
This sequence comes from Aquabacterium sp. G14, assembly GCF_037482285.1. Taxonomy (NCBI): domain Bacteria; kingdom Pseudomonadati; phylum Pseudomonadota; class Betaproteobacteria; order Burkholderiales; family Sphaerotilaceae; genus Aquabacterium; species Aquabacterium sp. G14. Next base: position 15 of record NZ_JBBEYB010000020.1, on the reverse strand, counting down.
TCTGAGCAGGCTCAA